>JAEDLP010000120.1 GCA_016295225.1 Oscillospiraceae bacterium
GATCAACATCGTGGACACCCCCGGCCACGCCGACTTCGGCGGCGAGGTGGAGCGCATCCTGAAAATGGTCAACGGCGTCATCCTCCTGGTGGACGCCGCCGAGGGCCCCATGCCCCAGACCCGCTTCGTCCTCTCCCGGGCTCTGGACCTGGGCCACCGGGTCATCGTGGTGGTCAACAAGATCGACCGCCCCGACCAGCGCATCCACGAGGTCATGGACGAGGTCCTGGAGCTGCTGCTGGACCTGGACGCCACCGACGAGCAGCTGGACTCCCCCATGCTCTTCTGCTCCGCCCGCCAGGGCATCTGCTCTACCGACCCCGATACTCTGGGCACCGACTTGAAGCCCCTCTTTGAGACCATCCTGAGCTACATTCCCGCCCCCGAGGCCGACGAGGAGAAGCCCTTCCAGATGCTGGTGTCCTCCATCGACTACAACGAGTTCGTGGGCCGCATCGCCGTGGGCCGCATCGAGCAGGGCGTCATCAAGCAGAACCAGGAGATCACCGTCTGCAACTACCACGACCCCGAGGTCAGCCGCAAGGCCAAGGCCGTGAGTCTCTATCAGTTTGACGGCCTGGGCCGCGCCCCGGTCACCGAGGCCTCCGCCGGCAACATCATCGCCATGTCCGGCATCGGCGACATCACCATCGGCGACACCATCTGCGCCGCAGGCAGCGTGGAACCCCTGCCCTTTGTGAAAATCTCCGCCCCCACCATGGAGATGACCTTCTCGGTCAACGACTCCCCCTTCGCCGGCAAGGAGGGCAAGTATGTCACCTCGCGGAATCTGCGGGACCGCCTCATGCGGGAGACCCTGAAGGACGTCTCCCTGCGGGTGTCTGACACCGACTCCACCGAGGCCTTCAACGTGGCCGGCCGGGGCGAGATGCACCTGTCCATCCTCATCGAGACCATGCGCCGGGAGGGCTATGAGTTCCAGGTCTCTCCCCCCCGTGTTCTCTACCAGGAGATCGACGGCGTCCGCTGCGAGCCCATGGAGCGGCTGGTGGTGGACGTGCCCGCCGACGCCGTGGGCGCGGTCATCGAGAAGATCGGCTCCCGGAAGGGCGATCTTCTGGAAATGACCCCCGTGGGCACCCGCATGAAGATCGAGTTCCTGGTCCCCGCCCGGGGCCTCTTTGGCTACCGGAACGAGTTCCTCACCGACACCCGGGGCGAGGGCATCATGGCCTCCGTCTTTGATTCCTACGCCCCCTACAAGGGCGAGCTGAGCCGCCGGAACTCCGGCAGCCTCATCGCCTTTGAGAACGGCGAGTCGGTTACCTACGGCCTGTGGGCCGCCCAGGAACGGGGCGCCCTGTTCATCGGCCCCGGCGTGCCCGTCTACGGCGGCATGGTGGTGGGCGAGACCCCCAAGGCCGAGGACATCACCGTCAACGTCTGCCGGAAGAAGCAGCTGACCAACATGCGCGCCTCCGGCTCTGACGAGGCCCTGCGCCTGGTTCCCCCCCGCCAGATGAGTCTGGAGCAGTGCCTGGAGTTCCTGGCCGACGACGAGCTGCTGGAGGTCACCCCCCAGACCCTCCGCCTGCGCAAGCGGATTCTGAACCACGAGATCCGCATGAAGGCCCTGAAGGGGAACAAAAAGTATCAGAATCTGTAATTGGAGTTACAACAAAAGGAGCGCTAGAAGGCGCTCCTTTTGTTTATAGAAAGCGTTTGTGCTGCATTTTGCTTAGAAAGGCCCAAACCCATATTTGGAAGAGAAAATCATAATCCAGGCATTGGTTGTGTTGGGATTGGCTCCATCACACCAAGCGAATTTGAAAGAATTTCCTGAAGAATCCTGGTGCCAAAATACAGCGCTTTCACCAAAGCCGCTGTTGACCTCGCCGTTTGGACCTTCTTCAAAAACGCCAGAGAGTCCGAGTTTTTTTATCTGCGTGTACGTTGTTTTGGAAGATACCTGATTTGTGACTGCACAGGTGGTAGGTGCGTTTTCCAATACTTCGATGGCAACAATACGGTCTGACCCGTTGGATGTTCCGATGTAGAAATCATCTTCGAAGTAGAAAATGGCAGGAACCCGAAGGTCTTGATAAATAATTCCTTTTAAATTTCCAAGAAACCATTCAGGGACATAAGTAAAATCATTGCCATAAAGTGACGACACTTGATTGACCGACATCCCAACACAATTAACAAGGGGGACCTCCGGCGTCTCTCCATCCAGACGACTGCACAGCCGCATAAAGATGGTCGCCGCCTCCGCTCTGGTGGCGGTTTTTTTCGGGCCGAAGGTTCCGTCATCGTAGCCGCTGAGGATGCCCGTCCGCCGCATCAGTTCCAGGCCGTCCCGAGCCCAGCTGGACACGGACGAAGCGTCCTTGAATCTACTTGCCGGGTTGTCGGCGTCCGGCAGGCTGATTCCGCTGGTGTCAACATACCGGGCGATCATGGCGGCCATCTGCTCCCGGGTGACGGGGGTGTTGGGGGAGAACTGGCCGTTTCCGGTGCCGGTGACGATCCCCTGGCCGGAGGCCCAGGCCACATAGGGGCTGTACCACTGGCCGGCGGGTACATCAGAAAAACTGGTGCCCGGATAGCTGGCGGTGTTTACCCCGTCCATCCGTCCTAAAATGGTCACGAACATGGCACGGGTCAGGGTTCCGCCAGGGGTAAAGGTTCTGGGGCCGGTTCCGTTCATCAGGTTGTTGTCATACACATACTCCACCGCAGAGTCTGCCCAATGACTGCTGGATACATCCTGGAATGGGTGGGACGCCGCCAAGCCCGTCACCGGCAACAGGGAACAGGACAGCGCAAGACACAAAAGGATCGCTGCCGCACGCTTCAAAAATTGCTTCATGGTTTTCCTCCTTCTTTTCTCTTTTATTCTACTCTTCGGAATGACAATTCCTGCGTCATTCTTCCTAAAACACCCCTCCTCTTTGCGCAAATATCTCATCTTGCGTTACTTTCATTATAGCCAATCACAGAGTCGTGTCAATGACCCCCATAAGAACGGCGGGCAGCGGCGGAAACCCAGTGCATGTCACAATTCCCCGGCCCTTCCGCCCCAGGGGTTTGAGAAAAATTTCCCTTTACAATTTGTCCCCCGGATGGTATACTACATACCGTGTGCGTGAATTGCACATACTACCCTGACTTAGTCCCGGGATCAGCGCCTGTTTCAGCAGGGGTTCACCCGCCCGTCACTCAGTCAGTGGGAACTATATTGAAAGGTGGAAATTTCCCATGATTCGTAAGGACGAAAAGACCGCAGTCATCGAAGCCAACCGCACCCACGAGACCGACACCGGTTCCCCCGAGGTCCAGATCGCCATCCTGACCGCTCGCATCAACGAGCTGACCGAGCACCTGAAGGTTCACATCCACGACAACCACAGCCGCCGTGGCCTGTACAAGATGATCGGTAAGCGCCGCAAGCTGCTGGACTACCTGGCAAAGAAGGACATCGAGCGCTATCGTACTCTGATTGCTAAGCTGGGCATCCGTAAGTAATTACAGGAAGCGAAAGGCCGTTTTGCAGGGGAGAGAATCCCCCAAAACGTGGCGAACGTGACAGCTTATCGCAGCCTAATACCTGATACGGGGCGGTGTGGGAGACTGCACCGCCCCTTTTTCAGAAAATGACCCCCGCAAGTTTTCCCTTCCCCGCGGAGAGCCTATTTTAGCGTTTGAACGTATGCCCGAAGGTCGGACATGCCTTCAAGTGCTAAATAAGGCAACTCTCTCCGCGACCAACGATTCTCATCACAGAAAGGAGTCGCATTATGGCAACTATCATCACCAAGAAGCAGTTTAATAACCATATCTACAAGACCGAGATCGCCGGCCGTCCCTTCTCCCTGGAGTTCGGCAAGGTGGCCGAGCTGGCCAACGCCTCCGCGCTGGTCAAGTACGGCGACACCACCGTTCTGGTGGCTGTCACCGCCGCCCCCCGTCCCCGTGACGGCGTGGACTTCTTCCCCCTGTCCGTAGACTTTGAGGAGAAGCTGTACGCCGTGGGCCGCATCCCCGGTTCCTTCATGCGCCGGGAGGGTCAGCCCTCCCTGCCCGCCGTCCTGGCCTCCCGTGTCATCGACCGCTCCATCCGTCCCCTCTTCCCCGGTGACTTCCGCAACGACGTCGTCGTGACCTGCACCGTCATGTCCGTGGACCGTGCCTGCTCCCCCGAAGCTGCCGCCATGGTGGGCGTGTCCGCCTGCCTGTCCGTGTCCAACATCCCCTGGTCCGGCCCCATCGGCTGCCTGGAAGTGGGCTATGTGGACGGCCAGATTGTCATGAACCCCACCCAGGAGCAGAAGGACGTGTCCAAGCTGGACCTGACCGTGGCCGCCACCGCCGGTAAGGTCGTCATGATCGAGGCCGGCGCCGACCAGATCCCCGACGACGTCATGTATGACGCCATCGTGAAAGCCCACGAGGAGATCAAAGCCCAGGTGGAGTTCATCAACGGCATCGTGGCCGAGATCGGCAAGGAGAAGATGACCTACGATCACGCCGACTTCGACCAGGAGCTCTTCGACAAGATCGTGGAGGCCACCATGGACGAGGCCAAGGCCGCCATGGACACCGACGACAAGAACGTCCGGGAAGAGCGCTGGAACGCCATGATCGACCACTGGCACGAGAAGTATCTGGAGCAGTACCCCGACAT
>JAEDLP010000011.1 GCA_016295225.1 Oscillospiraceae bacterium
CGCAGCCGGGGGCGCAGTCGGGGCTGCCGCAGCCGAACTCCTCGCCCCGGTCGTAATAGACCTCAGAGCAGGGGCCGCAGGGACCGGAGCCGTGCTCCCAGAAGTTGTCCTCCTTGCCCATGCGGTAGATGCGGTCCTCGGGGATGCCCACCACGTCCCGCCAGATGTTGAAGGCCTCGTCGTCCTCCTGGTAGACCGAGGGATACAGGCGGTCCTTCTCCAGGCCCACCCACTTCTCGTCGGTGAGGAACTCCCAGGTCCACTGGATGGCGTCGTGCTTGAAGTAGTCGCCGAAGGAGAAGTTGCCCAGCATCTCAAAATACGTGCCGTGGCGGGCGGTGTGGCCGATGTTCTCGATATCGCCGGTGCGGATGCACTTCTGGCAGGTGCACACCCGCTTGCGGGGGGGCTCCTCCTCCCCCTTGAACCAGGGCTTCATGGGCGCCATGCCGGCGTTGATGAGCAGCAGAGAGGGGTCGTTTTCGGGGACCAGCGGGAAGCTGGGCAGGCGGAGATGGCCCTTGGACTCAAAGAAGGTCAGGAACATCTCACGCAGTTCATTCAAACCGTAATACTTATGCATGGAACATACCTCCAATAAAAATCAAAAACCCCGCCCCCGACATTTGGTCAGGGGCGGAGCACATTTACTTCGCGGTACCACCCTGATTACAGGCAGACCGCCTGTCTCTCAAGTCATCCGGTAACGGGGATGGGTCGGCCCGGTCCTCCCGGGCGGCTCGGAAGTGGCTGCGGACCAGCTCTGCCAAGGGGCTTGCACCCTCCCCCTCTCGCTCTGGGCTTGCTTCCATCCGCTCGTTTCCTCATCGCCATATCTCGCTATTATGGAAAATATTCTATCACAAATTCCAAGGTTGTCAAGATGGTTCCGCCGGCTTGGGCGGAAAAGGACCCCGCGCCGTTTTTCATGGTGCGGGGTCCTCCTGTTATCTTTGAAACAGAGTCCAGGGCTGGGTGTCCGGCGGGTCCAGGCGGAAGTCCATCTCCTCCCCGGTATCCGGGTGGGTGAACTTCAAATGGCTGGACCACAGGGCGATCTGCCACGCCTGGGGGTCCGGGTACTTGCTGTACTTCCGGTCCCCGGCCAGGGGCATGCCCCGGTGGGAGAACTGCGCCCGGATCTGGTGGGTCCGGCCGGTCTCCAGACGGATCTCCACCAGGGAGAATCCGTCCTTGTTGTCCAGCAGCCTGTAGTGCAGAACGGCCTGCTGGATTCCCTTGCCCGGGTACTTGGCCACATAGGTCTTCCGGGTCTTCTCATTGCGGCCCAGCAGGTCGATGTAGGTCCCCTCTTCGTACTGGGGCCGCCAGTGAACCACGGCCTGATACTCCTTTAAGAAGGAATCCTCCCGGATCTGCCGGGACAGCTCCGAGGCCGCCGGACCGGTGAGCCCGTAGACCATGAGCCCACCCACCACCTGGTCCAGCCGGTGGACGGTGCGGACCTTGGCCTCGGGCTGCCCGATGGCCTCCCGGATCAGGTCGGGCATGCCGCCGGGCTCGTCGGTGGACAGCACCCGGAAGGGCTTGACGCAGACCACAATGGCCTCGTCCTGATAGATAATGTCGATCATACGTTCTCTCCTTGGGATAGATCCCGTTTATCCGCCCTGGCTCCGATCACGTTATAGACCATAATGCTCACAAAGACCACAGCGCCGCCCGCCAGGGCCAGGGGGGAGATCCTCTCCCCCAGGACGATGGCCACCAGCACCGGGTTCAGGATGGGCTCGATGCCCGTCATCAGAGAAGCCGAGACGGGAGGCGCATACCGGATTCCAGAGGTAAAGAAGATATAGGCAAAGCCCAGCTGGAACACGCCCAGGATGATGGCCGCCGTCATGGTAACGGCGTCGAACCGGGTCTCCCGCACCAGCCAGGGCAGGCCGATGAGACCGCCCATGGCCTGTCCCAGCATGGCGGAGAACAGCGGGTCGCCGCCGGGGATCTTGCCCAGCAGGAAGACCCAGGCATAGCCCACGCCGGACAGCAGCGCCAGGAAGTTGCCCAGCATATTGCCGCTGCCCAGACTGTCCAGGAAGAAGCAGGCGATGCCGCCGAAGACGATGAGACAGGTGACCACGTCCAGCCGCTTGGGTCTTTCCTTAAAGATGAACCACATGAAGAGGATCACGAAAACCGGGGCGGAAAACTGCAGCAGAATGGTGTTGGCCGCCGTGGTGAGCTTATTGGCCATGGCGTACAGTGTCGTGGTGGCGCACATGGCGCAGGCCCCCGCAAAAACCCCTGGTGTCAGTTTTAGCTTATGGCGGGTGAGCTTTGCAAAGGCGAACAGCATCAAAGCGGAAATGATGCTGCGGAAGGAATTGATGGACAGGGCATTCCAGGGAATGACCTTCACGCACAGGCCGCCGATACTGAAGAGAACTGCGGCAATGAACACGAAGAGCAGGCTTTTCTTGGAACTCATGGCGAGTCCCTCCTCTGAAATCAAACGTTGTCCAGGGCCTGGGTCAGGTCGGCGATGAGGTCGTTCACATCCTCGATTCCCACAGACAGACGGATCAGGTCAGGGGACACGCCGGCGGCCTCCAGCTCCGCGTCGGACATCTGCCGGTGGGTGGCGGAGGCGGGGTGCAGGACGCAGGTCTTGGCGTCGGCCACATGGGTGGCGATGGAGGCCAGCTTCAGGCCAGCCATGAAGGTCTCGGCTGCCTTGCGGCCACCCTTCACGCCGAAGGTGACCACGCCGCAGGTGCCGTTGGGCATGTACTTCTGCGCGGTCTCATAGTTCTTGTCCCCCTCCAGGCCGGGGTAGGTGACCCAGGCCACCTTGGGGTGGTTCTTCACGAACTGGGCCACAGCCAGAGCGTTGGCGCAGTGCTGGGGCATCCGCAGGTGGAGGGTCTCCAGGCCCACGTTCAGCAGGTAGGCGTTCATGGGGGCGGGGGTGCTGCCGAAGTCCCGCATGAGCTGAACGGTGGCCTTGGTGATGAAGGCGCCGCCCAGGCCGAAGCGCTCGGTGTAGGTCACGCCGTGGTAGCTCTCGTCGGGGGTGCACAGGCCGGGGAACTTGTCGGGGTACTTGGTCCAGTCAAAGTTGCCGCTGTCCACAATGGCGCCCCCCACCTGGTTGGCATGGCCGTCCATATACTTGGTGGTGGAGTGGGTCACGATGTCGGCCCCCCACTCGAAGGGACGGCAGTTGATGGGGGTGGGGAAGGTGTTGTCGATGATCAGGGGAACGCCGTGGGCATGAGCTGCCTTGGCGAACTTCTCAATGTCCAGGACGGTCAGGGCGGGGTTGGCGATGGTCTCGCCAAAGACCGCCTTGGTCTCGGGACGGAAGGCCGCCTCCAGCTCCTCCTGGGAGCAGTTGGGGTCCACGAAGGTGAACTGGATGCCCATGCGCTTCATGGTCACGGCAAAGAGGTTGAAGGTTCCGCCGTAGATGGCGGCGGAGGCCACCACATGGTCCCCGGCGGAGCAGATGTTGAAGATGGCGAAGAAGTTGGCCGCCTGGCCGGAAGAGGTCAGCATGGCGGCGGTGCCGCCCTCCAGGGCGCAGATCTTGGCCGCCACCCGGTCGCTGGTGGGGTTCTGGAGCCGGGTGTAGAAGTAGCCCTCGGCCTCCAGGTCGAAGAGCTTGCCCATGGCCTCGCTGGTGCCGTAGCGGAAGGTGGTGCTCTGAATGATGGGGATGTTTCTGGGCTCGCCGCTCTCGGGCACGTAACCGGCGTGCAGGCAGTTGGTTCCTCTCTTGTAATTGCTCATAACCTATGGTCCTCCTTAATATGTATCATCTGGGAACTTCCCTTGCGTTTTACACCAAAAATAGGATAATGTAGGAATTATACTTCCATCCCCCAATTTGGTCAATCCCCCCTATTACAAACGGGCGCCGGTCAGCCAGCCGCCATATACGCACAAACACATTATTTTTTTTGTGGAATCAATGGATAAAACCTATCTGTTTTTACTTGATTTTAAGAGATTATAGACATTTTTTGCATTGGGCCCACAATGAATATCTATTGCTTTTTCCCTGCCAAAACACTATAATTTAATTACATTTAAAAGGTATCCACCGGGATTTTTAATCCCGGCCTACATGAAAATAGAACCTATACAGGAAAGGAGCGATTTGATTTTGAGCAGGCTTAGTATCACCCCCTGGGAAAACGCCCAGCGCACGGTGGATGATCTGTATGCCGACATGGAGCGGCGCATTTCCTCCGCCCCCTGCGGAAACTGTCCCGTGGAGCTGACCAGCGCCTTTTTGAAGCTGTGCCTGGCCCAGAGCTGCGGCAAATGCGTCCCCTGCCGGATCGGCCTTGACCGGCTGTCCGACCTGCTGGACCGACTGCTGGAAGGTCAGGGGTCCGAAGCTGACATGGAGACCATCCTCCGATCCGCCCAGGCCATCGTGGACAGCGCAGACTGCGCCATCGGCTTTGAGGCTGCCCAGATGGTTCTGGACGGCTACGTGGCTTTCCACGACGACTACATCGCCCACGCCACCCACGGAAGCTGCACCGCAAACTTCAAGAGTGTCCCCTGCGTGGAGCTGTGTCCCGCCCACGTGGACGTCCCCGGCTACATTTCCCTGGTAGGCGAGGAGCGTTACGAGGACGCCATCCGCCTCATCCGCAAAGACAATCCCTTCCCCTCCGTCTGCGGTCTCATCTGCGAACACCCCTGCGAGACCCACTGCCGCCGGTCCATCGTGGACGCTCCCCTGAACATCCGGGGCGTCAAACGGTTTGCCGTGGATCACGCCGGCCACGTCCCCGCGCCGGCCTGCGCCCCGGCCACCGGCAAGCGCATCGCCATCGTGGGCGGCGGCCCCTCCGGCCTCACTGCCTCCTACTTCCTGTCCCTCATGGGCCACAAGGTCACCGTGTTCGAGAAGAACGATCAGCTGGGCGGCATGCTCCGCTACGGCATCCCCAGCTACCGTCTGCCCGCCTCCTATCTGGATCGGGATATCGACTGCATCCTCTCCACCGGCGTGGAGGTCAAACTGGACTGCACCATCGGTAAGGACTTTACCCTGGAGCAGCTTCGCCAGGAGTACGACAGCGTGTATCTGGCCATCGGCGCCGCCCTCCACAAGACCCTGGGCATCCCCGGGGAGGAGGCCCAGGGCGTCCTGTCCGCCATCGAGCTGCTGGACACCACCACCCGCAAGGCAAAGCCCAACTTTACCGGCCAGCGCGTCGTCATCGTAGGCGGCGGCAACGTGGCTATGGACGCCACCCGCACCGCCGTCCGTCTGGGCGCTGCCTCGGTGAAGTGCGTGTACCGCCGCCGGATCTCCGACATGACCGCCCTGCCCGAAGAGGTGGAGGGTGCCATGGCCGAGGGCTGTGAGATCCTCCCCCTGAAGGCACCTGTCCGGGTGGAGACCTCCACCAGCGGCCGCGTCACCGGCCTGGCTGTTCAGCCCCAGGTCATCGGCGAGGTCAAGGGGGGCCGGCCCTCCCCCCGGGACGCCGACCAGCCCGAAGAACTCATCCCCTGTGACATCATCCTCATGGCCGTTGGCCAGCGGGTGGACTCCGATCCCTTCGTCCGGGAGGGCGTCCCCGCCAATCGGGGTACCATCGTGGCAGGTCCCGACGGCAGCGTCCCCGGCCTGGACGGGGTCTTCTCCGGCGGCGACTGCGTCTCCGGCCCCGCCACCGTCATCCTGGCCATCGAGGCCGGCAAGGTGGCTGCCGCCAGTATCGACGAGTATCTGGGCTGCCACACCGACATCTCCGCCAACCTGGAGATTCCCCCCGCTCCCTTCCGCCTGAAACAGGCCACCGGCCGTATCGACCTGACCGAACGCGAGGCCAGTTGGCGGAAAAACGACTTCGAACTCATGGAAAACTGCATGTCTGAGCAGGAGATGGCTCAGGAGTGCAGCCGCTGCCTGCGCTGTGACCACTATGGCCACGCCGGCTTCAAGGGAGGGAGAAAAACCACATGGTAACACTGACTATCGATAAAAAGACCGTCACCGTGCCGGAGGGCTCCACCATTCTGGATGCCGCCAGGCAGGCTGACATCATGATCCCCACCCTCTGCTACCTGCGGGACGTCAACGAAGTGGCCTCCTGCCGTATCTGCGCCGTGGAGGTGGAAGGGGTGGACAAATTGGCCACCGCCTGCAACACCCTGGCGGAAAACGGCATGGTGGTCCACACCAACACCCAGCGGGTCCGCGTCACCCGAAAGACCAACGTGGAGCTCATTCTGTCCCAGCACGTGGACCACTGCGTCACCTGCGTGCGCAGCGGCAACTGCACCCTGCAGACCCTGTCCAAGGACATGAACATCCAGCACGTCCCCTTCTCCCAGAACGCCGCCCGGCGGCCCTGGGACCCCACCCTGCCCATCCTCCGGGACAGCACCAAGTGCATCAAATGCCTGCGCTGTGTCTCCATCTGCGACCGGGTCCAGTCCCTGAACGTCTGGGAGGTCACCGGCTCCGGCGCCCACACCGCCATCCGGGTCCGGGGCGGCCTGCGGATGGACGAGGTCAACTGCTCCCTGTGCGGCCAGTGCATCACCCACTGTCCCGTGGGTGCCCTCCGGGAGCGGGACGACACCGAGAAGGCCTTCGCCGCCCTGGCCGACCCCCAGAAGACGGTGGTCTTCCAGGTGGCCCCCGCCGTCCGCGCCGCCTGGGCCGACAGCCTGGGCCTGCCGCCGGAGCTGGCCACCGAGAAGCGCATGGTCGCCGCCATCCGGGCTTTGGGGGCGGACTACGTCTTTGACACCAGCTTCTCCGCCGACCTGACCATCATGGAGGAGAGCAGCGAGTTCATCCAGCGCCTGACCAACCCCGGTGAGTACCCCATGCCCATGTTCACCTCCTGCTGCCCCGGCTGGGTCCGCTTCCTGAAGCTGGAGTTCCCCGAAATGGTCCCCCACCTGTCCACCGCCAAGAGCCCTCAGCAGATGTTCGGCGCGGTGACCAAGAGCTACTTTGCCGAAAAGATCGGCGTGGACCCCGAGGACATCTGCTGCGTGTCCATCATGCCCTGCACCGCCAAGAAATACGAGAGCAGCGTGCGCGAGGTCAACGACGCCGCCTTCCGGGACGTGGACATCGTCCTCACCACCCGGGAGCTGGTCCGTATGCTCCGGGCCTTCCAGGTGAACGTCCGCGCCCTGCCCGAAGAGGACTTTGACACGACTATGGGCGCCCGCACCGGCGCGGGCCTCATCTTCGGCGCCGCCGGCGGCGTCATGGAGGCCGCCCTCCGCACCGCCCACTATTTCATCACCGGTCAGAATCCCGACCCCGACGCCTTCCGGGATGTCCGCGGGTCTGACGGCTGGCGGGACGCCTCCTTCGACATCGACGGAACCACCGTCCGCCTGGCTGTGATCAGCGGCCTGAACAACGCCCGGGAGCTGATCCACGCTATCAAGAGCGGCAGGGTCCGGTATGACTTCGTAGAGGTCATGTCCTGCCCCGGCGGCTGTGCCGGCGGCGGCGGTCAGCCCATCCGCGACGGTCAGGAGCTGGCCGGGGCGCGGGGCGCCCTGCTGTATGACCTGGACGCCGCCAACCCCCTCCGCTTCTCCCACGAGAACCCCGAGATTCAGACGCTCTATCAGGAGTATCTGGAAAAGCCTCTGAGTCCCAAGGCCCACCACCTGCTCCACTCGGACAAGGGCGAGTGGACCCTGTAAATTCAAACAAAATGCCGAAAGGGCAAAGGAGTTCGTCTCCTTTGCCCTCTCTTAATGCTTCGCCCCGTTCCGCAGGTTTTGGAACGGGGCGGTGTTCATTTCTGATCTTCCTCCAAGGGGAGGAGTTCGGATTGGACGTCGGCGGCGGTGAGCCGCTGGTGATCCCGGTAGGAGAGCAGATCCTCCTCGGCGGTGATCATCACCGTATCCACCGTGTCCAGCTGGGTGAGGGTCAGCACCACGCTGTAATCCGCCAGGGTCAGGGAAACGCCGGACAGACTCCCATACCGGCTGGAAAAGTCCACGGTGAGCAGGCCGTTCTCCAGGGTCCACCCCCGCAGGGTCACGCCGTCGGGGATGGTCCGCAGCAATCCCTCCTCGCTGGGGCCGGACAGCAGGCTGTTCAGCAGGCCTTCCACCACGTCCTCCTCCGGGGCGAGGGTCCGCCGCTCGGCCGCCAGGGCGGCCTCCTGTCCCGACTCCCGGGTGAGAAAATACACGTCGTAGGCGTTCTCTCCCCCGGTCTGGCTGACGCAGCCGGAGAGCAGAAAGAGAGACAGGAGGAACAGGGACAGCAGGACTTTCTTCATGGCGCTTCCTCCTTCCAGACGGGCAGGTAAACGGTAAAGACCGTGCCGCCCTCTTCCCGGGGGGCCACGGAGATCTGTCCGCCGTGGCTGCGCACGGTGTCCCGGACGATAGACAGACCCAGGCCGGTGCCGCCGGCGGCCCGGGAGCGGGCCTTGTCCACCCGGTAGAACCGCTCGAAGATCCGGTCCATGTCCTCCCGGGGGATGCCCACGCCGGTGTCCGCCACCTCCAGACGGATCTGGTCCCCTTCCCGGGCGGTGGTCACGATGACCTTACCCCCAGGCACGTTGTATTTGATGGCGTTCTCCATGAGATTGCGGAAGATCTGATCCACGTCCTCCCGGCTGCAGCGGGCCGCGCAGTCCGGCCCCAGGTTTTTCTCCAGGGTAACCTGAGCCTCCTCGGCCAGGGGCGCCAGCATCCGGCAGGTCTTTTCGGCCTCCCGGTTCACCTCCACCGGCTCCCGGAGGATGGCCCGCCCCTCGTCCAGCCGGTTCAGGGCCAGAAGCTCCTGGCTGATGTGGATGAGTCGGTCGGCGGCCTCGCCGATGTCCCCTACGAATTCCAGGGTGGTCTCCCGGTCGATGTTCTCGTCCTGGAGGATGGAGTCGGTGAGCAGACGGATGGAGGCCAGAGGGGTCTTCAGCTCATGGGAGGCGTCGGACACGAACCGACGCCGCTCCTCCTCGGTGGTCTGGAGCCGTCCGGTGAGCTGGTTGAACTCGTCGGCCAGCTGGCCCAGCTCGTCCTGGCCGTCCAGGGAGACCCGGTGGGTGTACTCTCCCTCCCGCACCCGGCGGATGCCCGCCAGGAGCATGCTCACCCGGCGGGTAAGCATCCGGGAAAAGGCGGTAAAAAGGGCCAGCACCGCCAGGCAGACCACCAGAGAGATCAGCCGCAGGTTGTTCTGAATCTCGTTCAGCAGGACTCCCTGACTGCTGTCGGCCTCATAAAGACAGACCGCCCCCACCACGGTGTTTCGGGTCATAATGGGGGAGGCCGCCCGGCTGGAAAAGACCCCGTCCTGATACTCGCTGGCAAAGGCGTCGCTGCCCCGCAGGGCGGACACCACCTCCCGGGTCAGGGCGTATTTCCCCACCTGGGAGTTCTCTCCCGTGTCGTAGAGGACCAGCCCGGCCTCGTCGGTGATGAGGACCCGCTGGACGTCCAGATCCTCCAGGGGGGTGATGGTCTGCTCCACCGTCTCGGGGGTCAGCTCGTCGGCGGTGGTCAGGGAGTTGGTCACCAGGGCCGCCTGGTTCTGCAGGGCGGTCTGCTGGCTCCGGAACATCAGATTCTGGGTGGTGATCAGAGGGTAGGTGTTCAGGAGGATCAGCAGGGCCGCGATGATGGCGGCGTACCCGATGGCCAGGCGGGTCTGGAGGGACCGCCGCACCTTGGGCTTGTTTTCCTGTCGTGCCATGTCAGGATTCCTTAAAGTAGTAGCCCACGCCCCACTTGGTGCGGATGAGCTGGGGGTTGGCGGGGTCCTGCTCCACCTTCTCCCGCAGGCGTCGGATGTGGACGTCCACCGTGCGGTACTCCCCGGTGTATTCGTACCCCCAGACCAGGTTCAATAGCTGCTCCCGGCTGTACACCCGGTCGGGGTTCTTCATCAGCAGCTCCAGCAGGTCGAACTCCCGGGCGGTGAGCTCCACCACCGTCCCGTCCTTCCAGGTGGTGCGGGAGGCGCTGTCCAGGGAGAGGGGCCCCCGGGTGAGCCGGTTCCGCTGGGACTCCTGCTTCCGGGTGGTAGAGGCCCGGCGTAGGAGGGCCTTCACCCGGGCCTTCACCTCCAGGATGTTGAAGGGCTTTGTGATATAGTCGTCGGCCCCGTACTCAAAGCCCAGGAGCTTGTCGGTGTCCTCCCCCCGGGCGGTGAGCATGATGATGGGCACCGTGGAAAAGGTCCGGATCTCCATGCAGGCCCCCAGGCCGTCCAGCTCGGGCATCATCAGATCCAGGATGATCAGGTCGTACTCGGTGGCCCGGGCCAGCTCCACAGCCTCCCGGCCGTTGTAGCCCACGTCCACCTGGTATCCCTCGTTTTCCAGGTTGAAGCGAATGCCCTTCACCATGACCTTCTCGTCGTCAACTACCAGAATCCGTGCCAAATCAGGTTCCTCCTTCCTCTGCCGCCGGGGTCACGACGGTCACATAGGGCCGAATGTCAGCTAAAATCTTCTCGCCGATGCCGTCCACGCTCATCACGTCCTCCACCACCTGGAAGGGGCCGTGCTCCTCCCGCCAGGCCAGAATGGCGGCGGCCTTCTTCTCTCCGATGCCAGGCAGACGGGTCAGGTCGGCCTGGGAGGCGGTGTTCAGGTCCAGGACCTCTCCTTCCAGCATGCCCGGCGCAGAACTCTGGTCCGGGGCTGAGACCGTCCGGCCGGTCTCGCCGGTCTCCACAAAGGTGAGCCCCCCGGCGGGCCGGGAGACCCGGAACCACAGAAGGGTCCCCAAAACGAAAAGCAGGGTGAGGATCAGGACGATCCCCTCCAGGGGAGATATTTTCTTAAAAATTACGTTCATTCTCCCCCACCCCATTGCGTCTTTTGTCAGTATTTGTTATAATTCTATTTCTAAAGGTATACTTTCTTCGCCGCGATCTGCTGATGCGGAGTTCTGCGGTTATTATAACACGGGATGTGGATGTTTCCTATGAAAAAAACGCTGATTCGCGCCTTTTCTTTTCTTTTGACCTTATCGCTCCTGACCGGGCTTCTCTGCCCCTTCGCCGGCGCCATAGAGTACGAGGGCGTGCCGCCCATCACCATCGACTCCACCGCCTCCCTGCTGGTGGACATGGAAACTGACCAGGTCCTCCACGAGGAGAACGCAGACGAGGTCCGATACCCCGCCAGCATCACCAAGGTCATGACCGCCCTGCTGACCCTGGAGGCCATCAGCCGGGGGGAGCTGACCATGGACACCATGGTCACCGCCGCCCCCGAGGCCCTTACGGACATCTCCGACGACTCCTCCACCGCCAACATCGTGGCCGGGGAGGAGATCTCCGTCCATGACCTGCTCTACTGCCTGCTGGTGGTCTCCGCCAACGAGGCCGCCAACATCCTGGCCATGGCCGTGTCCGGGGACATCCCCACCTTCGTGGACCTGATGAACCAGCGGGCCCAGGAGCTGGGGATGGAGAACACCCACTTTGTGAATCCCCACGGCCTGCACAACGCCGACCACTACTCCACCGCCAGGGATATTTATATCATGGCCAAGGAGGCCATGACCCATGCTCCCTTCCGGGAGATCGTCTCCACCGGCCAGTACACCACCGCCGCCACCAACAAGTCCGAGCCCCGGACCCTCTACAACACCAACGGCCTGCTGGCCCGCTTCAAGTATGCCGGCTACGTCTACAGCGGCACCATCGGCATCAAGACCGGCAGCACCCCCGAGGCGGGCTACTGCCTGGTGGCCGCCGCCAAAAAGAAGGGGGTCACCCTGGTCTCCGTGGTTCTGGGCTGCGAAAACCCCGAGCTGGGCAACAATAAGGTGGAGCGCAAACAGTTCTCAGAGAGCAGCCGTCTGCTGGACTGGGGCTTCACCAACTTCACCTCCGCCACCCTGCTGAACGCGGATACCTATCTGGAGGAGATCCCCGTGTGCAACTCCTTCCAGGCCGCCCACGTGGTCCTCAAACCCGAAAAGACGGTGAAGAGCCTCATCCCCGGCCAGTTCGACGAGGAAAAGCTGGATCTCCGCCTGACCCTGGACAGCGATACCGCCGCCGCCCCCATCTCCAAGGGGGATTCCCTGGGCAAAGTGTCCGTCATATACGACGGCGAGCAGTACGCCGAGGTGGATATGGTAGCCGTCAGCGACGTGTCCTTCTCCCCCTTCAGCGCCTTTATTACCAGTGTGGACGCCGTGCTGGGCAACCTCTTCGTGCGCATCCTCCTGGCCCTCGCCCTCCTCTTCTTCCTGGTGGGCGTGGTGCGCCGGTTCCAGGCTCAGAAGCGCCAGGAGCTGAAGGAGAAGCGCCAGCAGCGCAAGGAGGAAAAACGGCAGGCCGCCGAGGCCCGGCATCTCCGGGAGGAGGCCGCCTACGCCCAGCGCAAGGAGGAACAGGAGCGCAAACGGCAGGAGCGGGACCGCGTCCGTGAGGAGGAGCAGGCCTTCCGCCGGGCCGAGCAGGAGCGCCGCCGCCAGGAACAGGACGCCCGCCGGGCCGAACGGGACCGCATCCGGGCCGAGGAACAGGCTGTCCGCCGGGCCGAGCAGGAAGAGCGGCGCCGGGAGCAGGCCATCCGCCGGGCTGAACAGGAGCGCCGCCGGCAGCAGGAACAGGAAGCCCGCCGGGCCGAGCAGGAGCGCCGCCGCCGGGAGCAGGAGGCCCGCCGGGCCGAACAGGAACGCCGCCGCCGGGAAGAGGAGCGGATGCGCCAGGAACAGGAGCGCCGGGAGCGGGAAGAACGCCGCCGCCGGGAACAGGAACGACGTCGGCGGGAAGACGAAGCGCGCCGCTGGCAGGAGCAGACCCGCCGGGAGTTCTACGACGACCGGGACCGACGGAACAACCATCGCCAGGACTACCGGGACGACCGCCGTCCCACTTCCCGGGATGACCGCCGGGGCTCCCGTCCCCCCCAGAACAGGCGGGATCACCGGCCCAACCCCCGAAGATAATCCAACCCACATGTGCATACTGGTATTAAGGAGGCATCATTATGGATCAGAACATTGCTACGTTACAGAACTGGATCGACGAAAGCGAAAACATCGTCTTCTTTGGCGGCGCAGGGGTGTCCACCGAGAGCGGCATCCCCGACTTCCGCAGCGTGGACGGCCTGTACAGCCAGAAGTACGACTATCCTCCCGAAACCATCCTGAGCCACAGCTTCTTTGTCAATAACCCCGGGGAGTTCTACAAGTTCTACCGGGACAAAATGCTCATCGACGGCGCCAAGCCCAACCCCGCCCATTTGAAGCTGGCTGAGCTGGAGCGGGCCGGCAAGCTCAAGGCAGTGGTCACCCAGAACATCGACGGGCTCCACCAGGAAGCCGGCAGCAAGGTGGTCTATGAGCTCCACGGCTCCACCCTCCGCAACTACTGTCCCCGCTGCGGCAGAAAGTTCCCCACCTCCGTGATCGCCAACAGCAAGGGCCTGCCCTACTGCGACAACGGCGACTGCCGGGGCATCATCCGGCCCGACGTGGTCCTCTACGAGGAGGCCCTGGACTCCGATGTGATGTCCGGCGCCATCTCCGCCATCCGCAAGGCCGATATGCTCATCATCGGCGGCACCTCCCTGGTGGTCTATCCCGCCGCCGGTCTGGTGAACTACTACAAGGGCAAGAAATTGGTGCTCATCAACAAGTCCCGGACCAGCATGGACAGCTACGCCAACCTGGCCATCAACGCCCCCATCGGCGAGGTCTTCTCCCAGATCGTGGTGCGCTGATCGCGAAGCTTGCCCCAACAGAAGGAGGATATTCCTATGTCCATTGAACTTTCGCTCCTGGAAAAATGGATCAATGAGAGCGACAACGTGGTCTTCATCTCCGGCCGGGACTTCTCCAAGGACGCCGGCTTCCCGGATTACCGGGAGATGGATGCAGACTATCATAAAAAGTACCGCTATCCCCCCAGCGAGATGCTCCGCCTCTCCTTCCTCCAGCGGTCTCCCACCATCTTTTTCCGGTGGTACCGGGAAAAGGTCCTGGCCCCTCTGCTGGAGGCCCAGCCCGGGATCGCCCACGAGACCCTGGCCCGGCTGGAGGAGTCCGGCAAGCTGAAGGCCATCCTCACGGTGAACATCGACGGACTCCACCAGGAGGCCGGCAGCCGGAACGTCCTGGAGCTCCATGGCTCGGTCATGCGGACCTGGTGCGCCAAGTGCGACGAGTATATGGACTTCTTCAAGATCGCCGACTGCCCCACCGTGGTCCCCCAGTGCACCGTGGACATGTGCGGCGACTACATCCGCCCGGCCATCGTCCTGGAGGAAGAGCCCTACGACCTGGAGCTTCTGGCCCGGGCCATCGAGTACGCAAAGGCGGCCGACGTCCTGGTCATCGACGGCTCGGCCCTGCGGGAGTTCCCCGTCCCCAACCTGATGAAGGCCTACCAGGGCCACAAGCTGGTGCTCATCAACACGCCCCCTCTGGTCTTCGACTCGAAAGCAGGGGCTGTGGTGCGCAACTGCGGCAGCTTCAACGACATCTTCTCCAAGCTGAAGCTGGACTTCACCCCTGTGGACCCCAAGCCCTGATCTTCAACCGCAGCGAGGCGGCTGAACAGCCGCTCCGCTGCGTATTTTTATTGTAATTTATTGTAAATGGAGGCGTATCCATTTGAAATTCAGAATCGAACACGACACCATGGGCGAGGTCTCCGTCCCGGCCGACCGCTACTGGGGCGCCCAGACCCAGCGCAGCTTTGAAAACTTCCCCATCGGGGAGGAGAAGATGCCCGCCGACCTGATCCGGGCCTTTGCCATCCTGAAGCAGGCCTGCGCCGCCGCCAACTGCCGCCTGGGCAAGCTGGACGAGAAGCGGGCCGACCTCATCCGGTCGGTCTGCCGGGACATCCTGGCGGGCAAGCTGGAGGGCCACTTCCCCCTGTCCGTCTGGCAGACCGGCAGCGGCACCCAGACCAACATGAACGTCAACGAGGTGGTGGCCAACTACGGCAACGCCCAGGCGGGAGAGAAGCTCCTCCACCCCAACGACCACGTGAACATGTCCCAGAGTTCCAACGACACCTTCCCCACCGCCCTGCACATCGCCGCGGTGACCGCCGTCCAGGAGCGTCTGCTCCCCGCCATGGACACCATGCTGGCCTGCCTGCGGAAGCTGGAAACGGAGAACAGGGATCTTGTCAAGACCGGCCGCACCCACCTCCAGGACGCCACCCCCATCACCTTCGGCCAGGAGATCAGCGGCTGGCGGAGCATGGTGGAGCACGCCCGGGATATGGTCACTGCCTCTCTGGACGCCCTCTATGAGCTGGCCCTGGGGGGCACCGCCGTGGGCACCGGCCTGAACGCCCCCGCCGGCTTCGGAGAAGCCGCTGCGGAGGAGGCCGCCAAGCTCACCGGCCTGCCCTTCCGCACGGCCCCCAACAAGTTCCACTCCCTCACCGCCAAGGACGCCCTGGTCTTCTCCCATGGCGCGCTGAAAGCCCTGGCCGCCAACCTGATGAAGATCGCCAACGACGTCCGCTGGCTGGCCTCCGGCCCCCGGTGCGGCCTGGGGGAGATCTTCATCCCCGAGAACGAGCCCGGCTCCTCCATCATGCCCGGCAAGGTCAACCCCACTCAGTGCGAAGCCCTCACCATGGTGGCCGTCCAGGTCATGGCCAACGACACGGTCATGGGCATCGCCGCCTCCCAGGGCAACTTTGAGCTGAATGTGTACATGCCCGTCATGGCCCTGAACTACCTCCAGTCCGTGCGGCTCCTGGCCGACGGCATGAACTCCTTCGTCCGGCGGTGTCTGTCCGGGGTCGTGGCCAACCGGGAGAAGATGGCCGAATATCTGGACCGCTCCCTGATGACCGTCACCGCCCTGACCCCCATCGTGGGCTATGAGAACGGGGCCAAGATCGCCAAGAAGGCCCACAAGGAGAACATCTCTCTGAAAGAGGCCGCTGTGGCCCTGGGTCTCTTCACCCCCGAGGCCTTCGACGAAGCCTTCCACCCCGAGAAAATGATTTAATTCTTTTTCTTGAAAGAAAAAGAATCAAAAAGAACTTTCATTTCGCCACCAACCCCTCCGTCTTTCCAGGCTTCCGCCCGGTAACAGACGGCCCGTGTTCATCGAAACGAAAAAACAGGAGGAGCACAACATGGACATCAGCGCCGAATCTTTGGCTTTACACTATGAATTAAAGGGCAAGCTGGAGGTGGTCTCCCGCTGCCCCATCCAGACCCAGAAGGACCTCTCCCTGGCCTACACCCCCGGGGTGGCCACCCCCTGCCTGGAGATCCAAAAGGACCCCGCCAAATCCTTTTCCCTCACCCGCCGCCAGAACATGGTGGCCGTCATCACTGACGGCTCCGCCGTCCTGGGCCTGGGCAACATCGGCCCCCTGGCCGGCATGCCCGTCATGGAGGGCAAGTGCGTCCTCTTCAAGGAGTTCGCCGGGGTGGACGCCTTCCCCATCTGCGTGGACACCCAGGACGTGGACGAGATGGTCAAGACCATCGCCCTCATCTCCAAGAGCTTCGGCGGCATCAACCTGGAGGATATCTCCGCCCCCCGCTGCTTTGAGGTGGAGCGCCGCCTGAAGGAGATTTGCGACATCCCCGTCTTCCACGACGACCAGCACGGCACCGCCGTGGTCATCACCGCCGCCCTCACCAATGCCCTGAAGGTGGTGGGCAAAAAGAAGGAGGATGTGCGCATCGTCATCAACGGCATCGGGGCCGCCGGCGGAGCCGCCGCCCGGCTCCTGCTGGACCTGGGCTTTGCCAACATGACCCTCTGCGACAAGGACGGCATCCTCTGGGCCGGAGACCCCAACCTCACCGGCCACCACGCCGAGCTGGCCGCCCGGACCAACCAGGAGGGCCGCAGAGGCTCCCTGGCCGACGCCCTGGTGGGGGCCGACGTGTTCATCGGCGTCTCCCGCCCCGGTCTGGTCACCGGCGAGATGGTTGAGACCATGGCCAAGGACCCCATCATCCTCTCCATGGCCAACCCCGTGCCGGAGATCATGCCCGACGTGGCCAAGGCCCACGGCGCCGCCGTGGTGGGCACCGGCCGGTCGGACTTCCCCAACCAGATCAACAATGTGCTGGTCTTCCCCGGTCTGTTCAAGGGGGCCCTGTCCTGCGGGGCCGTCCAGATCACCGAGGGCATGAAGCACGCCGCCGCCCAGGCCCTGGCGGACATGGTTCCCGCCGATAAACTCTCCGCCGAGTACATCCTCCCCTCCCCCCTGAACCGGGAGGCCGCCCAGGCGGTGGCCGACGCCGTGGCCGCCGAGGCCAGACGGACGGGGATCGCAAGATTCTGAGACAGAGAAAGCGCACCGCAGAGACAAGCTCTGCGGTGCGTTTGTTTTCTATCTCACAGCTGTCGGTGCATCCCGACTACGTAGTAATCCCCCTGCTGGCGGATCTCGCCGTTGCCCACGAAGCCGTTCTTGCGCCAGAAATTCTCGCTCTGCTCGTTGCCGTAGGCGTAGGCCAGCTCCACCCAGGTGTAGCCGTCGTTCCGCAGCCAGGCGAAGACCTCCTCCATGATGCGGCTGCCCTCGCCGGTGCGCTGGCGGGAGGCCGACATCATAAACAGGCCCACGTAGGCGATGTTCTCATCGGGGTAGTCGATGACCAGTTCCAGAACGGCCACCAGCTTGTCCCCATCCCAAAAGCCCAGGAAGCACTTGTCCTCCGAGCTCTTGCCGGCGGGGACCGCCACCAGGTCCTCCCAGAGGTTCTCCGTGGGGACCTCCTGGCCGATGGACGAAAAGTACTGGGGGTTCTCCTGGTACAGAGCGGCCAGCTCCTCCAGATGGTTGGTCATGGAATCCACCTGGTATCTCTGGGTCAGATCCGAAATATACAGCATGTTGATTTCCTCCTGTCAGTTTCCTTCCGTTGGTTTGATTTTCAAGCTGAGTCTTAACAAATACGACTGCGGGTCCTCTGATGTCGTGTAGTTCACCAAATCCTCCTCATAGAGGTCCCCGTCGATGGCGTAGCCCCGATCCAGGACCCAATCCCGGAGGGTCCGGCAGGCCCCGTACTCCGATTGGTAGGACCCCTGGTGATAGAGAACCGCGTAAGTCCCCGCCGGGCGCTCCCGGGTCTCCCAGCCCGTGGTCCCCGCCGGGACCGGGCAGAAGTAGTAGTTTTCCAGGAAGGAGTCCTGCTCCAGGCTCTCCCGGCAGATAATGTCCCCGGGGGCCTGGGCGGAGCTTCCCTGCTCTCTGGCCCAGGTGAGCAGCTCCCGGATGTGGAGCAGGTAGACCGACTCCTCGAACCGCTCAAAGCCCGGGGCCTTCACCACTGCCAGCAGCTGGCGGGGCAGCTCCTCGATCCGGATCTCCCCCGGCCGCACGTTCCGGGCCAGCTCCGCCGTGTGGATGGTCTCCCGCAGGCGCTCCCCCATCCGACGGAGCCGTTTCCGCTCAGCCTCCAGGTCGGCTTCCTTCTCCCGCAGCAGCTCCAGCAGCGCCTCCGGGCTGCGGCGGGTCAGGTAGTCCCGGATCTCCGCCAGGGGGGTGTCCAGCCGCCGCAGAGCCGAAATCAGGTCATAGGTGGCCAGTTGTCGAGCAGAATAGTACCGATAGCCGTTCTCTCCCACCCTCTGGGGCTTTAAGAGGCCAATGTGGTCGTAGTGGA
Organism: Oscillospiraceae bacterium; assembly: GCA_016295225.1. Taxonomy (GTDB): domain Bacteria; phylum Bacillota; class Clostridia; order Oscillospirales; family Oscillospiraceae; genus Evtepia. Next base: position 18,576 of record JAEDLP010000011.1, read on the forward strand.
GAAGGGTGTCCTTCTTCACCCCACACAGGGCGGCAAATTCCGCCGTTTTGAAGTAGTGTTTTTCCATCCGCCGCCTCCTGAACAAATTTTCTCTCGTTCCCCCTTGACTCTGGGGTTACCCCATGGTTTATCCTTAGTATAGCAAAGGAACGGGCCGGACGCAAGGAAAATCCTGCCGTCCACCCCCACAATATCAAGTTTATTATGAGGTGAACCATCTTGTCTATTCCCGCAAATCCTTCCAAACCCCTGAAGCAGCCCGCCGCCGGCAGCTGGCGGCTCTTCTTTCACTACGTGATCCCATCGGTCTCGGCCATGGTCCTCTTCTCCTCCTACACCATCATCGACGGCATCTTCGTCTCCCATGGCGTTGGGGAACTGGCCCTGGCCTCGGTGAACATCTCCCTGCCCTTCATCAACATCCTCTCGGGCATCGCCATCCTGCTGTCCATGGGAACCTCCACCCTGTGCGCCTTCGCCATGGGTGAGGGGGACCACGAAAAGGCCGAGCGCATCTTCACCCAGACGGTGGCCGTCATCCTGGCGGTGTCGGTGGTCATCACCCTGGCGGTCTCCCTCTTCGCCGAGCCCCTGGGGTATCTGCTGGGCGCCGGTCCCCAAACCATCGGACGCACCAGCCAGTATCTCCACATCGTCTGCCTGTTCTCCGTGTGCTTCATCCTGTCCTACTGCCTGGAGGTCATGGTAAAGGTGGACGGCCGGCCCCAGCTGGCGGTCATGGGCGTGGGAACCAGCTTCCTCCTGAACGTGGGCCTGGACTACCTCTTTATCTTCCAGTTCCACTGGGAGGTCTTCGGCGCGGCCCTGGCCACCGGTCTGGCCCAGTTGGGCAGTATGCTCTTCTTCCTGTCCTACTTCCTCTCCGGCAAGTCCAACCTGAAGTTCCGAAAGTTCAAGTTCCACCCGGGCCAGTTCCGCCGCATCCTCCCTCTGGGCATCGCCGACTGCTCCATTGAGCTGATGCTGGGCTTTCTGACCCTGCTGTACAACCACGTGATCCTCTCTCTGCTGGGAGAGGAGAGTCTGGCCACCTATGCGGTCATCGCCTATATCAGCCTGCTGGTGTCCATGGTCATGCAGGGGGTGGCCCAGGGCATGATGCCCCTGGTGAGCCTGGCCGTGGGCCAGAACGACCGGCGCAGCATCCGCCGCTACCTGTCCCAATGTCTCATCACCGTCCTGGCGGTGGGCGTGGTGGTGGAGCTTCTCTGCCAGCTCACCCCCGGCCTGCTGGTAAACCTGCTGCTGGAAAACAGCAGCACCCTCTTCCGGGAGACCGTGTCCGCCCTGCGGCAGTACGGCCTGTCCTACCTGCCCGCAGGCTTCTCCATCGCCCTGGCCGGCTACTTCGCCGCCCTGGGGAAGTCCGGCGCCTCGGCCCTGCTCTCCCTGGCCCGGGGGTTCGTCCTCCTGCCCGGCGTTCTCCTGGTGATCTTCTTTTTCTTCCAGGGCACCGGCATCTGGATGGCCGCCCTCATGGGCGAGCTGGTCACCCTCCTGCTGGCCCTCTTCCTCCTGCACCGGACCACCCGATGATCCCTTCAACTACCTCTTTTCTCGATAAAAGCCCACCCGAAGGTTTCTCTCCCTTCGGGTGGGCTGCTTTTTCTGTGATACAAATGTGTTCCAATCATTCCACCAGGGCGTACTTCCGCGCGTAGGCGTCGTAGGCCTGCAAAAAGCCGGGGCTGCCGGTCTTCACGCTGCCCAGGTAGTCGTGGACGTCCAGGCTGTCGTGGGACATTTCGATGATGCAGCCGGCGATGTTGGAGCAGTGGTCGGCCACCCGCTCCAGGCTGGTCAGCAGGTCGGACCAGACGAAGCCCAGCTCGATGGTGCACTCGCCCTTCTGCAGGCGCAGGATGTGACGGGTGCGCAGCTGTTCCTTCAGGGCCTCCACCACTTCCTCCAGGGGTTCCACCATGGAGGCCAGACCCACGTCGTTTTTCAGGAAGGACTCCAGAGCCAGATCCATGATCTCCCCCACCGCCGAAACCAGAACATCCAGTTCCTTCCTGGCGTACTCGGAGAATTCCAGGCCCTTGTTCTCCATCTCCTCGGCGGATTCCAGCACGTTGACCGCATGGTCGGAGATGCGCTCGAAATCGCTGATGAGGTGGAGCATCTTGGCGGTCTGCCGGCTGTCGCTGAGGCTCAGATCCATGCCGCTCAGCTTCACCAGATAGGTCCCCAGCATGTCCTCATACTGATCCACGTCATCCTCGGTCTCCCGGATGGCCTGGGCGGTCTTGGCGTCATAGTGCTTCAGGACGCCGCAGGCCGTCTTCATGGCGTCCATGGAGATTCGGGCCATGGACCCGGTGACCTCCATGCAGCGGGAGATGGCCACGGCAGGGGTGGCCATGAGACGCTCGTCCAGAATCTGAATCTGGTCGGGGGCCTTGGCGTCGGGGATGATCCTGCAGGCCAGCTTTTCCAACAACCCGGTGAAGGGGAAGAGGAGGACCGTACACAGCAGATTGAAGACCGTGTGGACGATGGCGATCCCCAGCTGGTCAATGGGCAGGGCCACAAAGGCAAACCGGAAGACCGCGTTCAGAGCATAGAACACGATCAGCCACACCACGGTGCCGATGACGTTGAACAGCAGGTGGACCACAGCGGTCCGGTGGGCGTTCTTATTGGTGCCCACAGAGGAGAGCAGAGCGGTCACCGTGGTGCCGATGTTCTGCCCCATGATGATGGGAATGGCCGCACCGAAGGTCACCTGGCCGGTGGCGGACAGCGCCTGCAAAATACCCACCGAGGCGGAGGAGCTCTGGATGATCCCCGTAAGGGCCGCACCGGCGATGACTCCCAGAATGGGGTTGGAGAACATCACCAGAATGTTCCGGAACTCCGGCACCTCCTTCAGGCCGGACACCGCATCGCTCATAGTGTCCATGCCGAACATCAGAACGGCAAAGCCCAGCAGGATCATGCCGATGTCCTTCTTCCGCTCGCTTTTGCCCGTCATGGTCAGAACGATGCCGATCAGAGCCAGAACCGGGGTGAAGGAGGTAGGCTTGAGGAGCTGCACGAAGAAATCGCCGCTCTCCAGGCCGGTGAGACTCAGAATCCAGGCGGTCACCGTGGTGCCCACGTTGGCCCCCATGATTACGTTGATGGCCTGCTTTAAGGACAGCAGGCCGGAGTTGACAAAGCCCACCACCATAACCGTGGTGGCGGAGGAGCTCTGAATAATGGCCGTCACACCCATACCGGTCAGAAAGCCCATCAGCTTCCGGGTGGTCAGCTTGCTCAGCAGCATTTTCAGGCTGCTGCCGGCGGCCTTTTCCAAATAGGAGCCCATCAGGTTCATTCCGAACAGGAAGAGACTGAGGCCCCCGATCATGGTCAATACGTCAAACAGATCCATAGATTTAACCCTCTCTTGTATGTTACCGTTCTCTGTTATCCAGTGTATCCAGTTCAAGTAAAATCAACAAGCAGGAACAGGTTAAATCTATGTTAAATTCCTCCGGTTCTTTCCCCCTCCGGCACATAGGGTTCGCCGTTCTTGGACCGCTGGCCGGTAATGGCGTATTCCACCCACTCGGCCAGGTTGGTGGCGTGGTCGCCGATGCGCTCCAGATACTTGGCCACCATGAGGATGTCCAGACACTCCTCCCCCCGGCTGCTGTCCCTGGCGATCCTGTCGATGAGGTCCCCCTTGATCCGGTGGAACCAGCCGTCCACCACATCGTCGTAGGCAATGACCGACCGGGCCAGATCCAGGTCCAGCCGGACGAAGGCCTCCACACTCTCCCGGACCATGCGGATGGTCTCGTCGGCCATCTGGGCCAGGTGGGTCTTGCCCTCGTCCTCATAGGTTCGGAGGAAGGAGGCCAGCTCAGCGATGTCCGAGGCCTGGTCGCCGATGCGCTCCAGGTCGGTAATCATCTTCAGGGCGGCGGTGATCCGGCGCAGCTCCCGGGCTACCGGCTGCTGCTGGAGGAGGAGCTTGGTGCAGATGGTCTCGATCTCCCGCTCCATCTCGTCGATCTCCCCGTCCACGGCGAAGACATGCTCTTCCAGCTTCCGGGCGCTCTCCTCGTCTCCGCTGAGGGTCCGGACGGAGACCCCGATGGCGTCCTGGCACAGGCCGCCCATCTCCGCCATCAGGCTGTACATTTGCTTCAACTGTCTGTGATAGCGCTCCCGCATCATCCAAACCTCCCTGTGATGTAGTCCTCGGTCCGCTTGTCCCGAGGCATGGAGAAAATCTGATCGGTGGGGCCGAACTCCACCATCTCCCCCAGGAGAAAGAAGGCGGTCTTATCCGACACCCGAAGGGCCTGCTGCATGTTGTGGGTCACCATGACCACCGTGTAGTTCTGCTTGAGCTCCACGGCCAGATCCTCGATCTTGGCGGTGGAGATGGGGTCCAGGGC
>JAEDLP010000121.1 GCA_016295225.1 Oscillospiraceae bacterium
GCCTGGTATTCCTCGGTGTAGTCGCCCTGCTGGGGATCGGAGGTGTGCCAGTTCAGGCCCTCTGCGCCGTACTCGGAGATGCCGATGGGGGTATTCGGGTACTTTTCGTGGAACTTGTCGAACCAGGGGCCGTTCATATCGGTCTCGCCGCCGTACCAGCCGAAGTAGTGGTTGTAGGACACCACGTCGGGAATGTGGACGTATTCCTCGTCGATGCCGCACATGGACAGCACCGCCATGGTGGTCAGGCGGGTGGAGTCCAGCTTGTGGCACAGGTCGTTGAGGATGTGGTGGTTTTCAAGCAAGTCGGGGTCAGAGGCGTTCTTCATGGTGATCTCGTTGCTCAGGCCCCAGACCACAATGGAGGGATGGTTGTAGTTCTGGACGATGAGCTCGGTCATCTGGGAGATGGTGTTGGCCCGGCCGGTGGGCATGTGGTTGGAGATGTAGGGAATCTCCGCCCAGATCACAAGGCCCTTCTCGTCGCACAGGTCATAGAAATACTGGTCGTGCTGGTAGTGGGCCAGGCGGATGGTGGTGGCACCCATCTCCAGGATCAGATCGATGTCCTCCTCATGGTGCTGGGGGAGCAGGGCGTTGCCGATGTCCCACCGGTCCTGATGGCGGCTGACACCCCGCAGGGGATATTCCTGACCGTTGAGGATAAAGCCCCGCTCCGGGTCAATGGAGAAGGAACGGCAGCCAAAGCGGGCGGACACGGTGTCCAGAACGGTGTCGTCTTCCAGCAGCTCTGCCCGGACACTGTAGAGGTAGGGGTCCTTCCGTCCGTTCCACAGGTGGGCGGAGGGGATGCGGAAGTTGGCGTTGCCGCCGCCCCGGTAGGTGGCGATGGTTTTGCCCTCGGCGTTCATCAGGGTATAGCGAACGGTGTGCGCGGCGGTGCGGTTCGTGATCCACACCTGAACGGCGACCTTGGCATCGGCCCCGTCCATGACAGGGGTGACCTTGATGCCGGTTGAGCCGTAATACTCCAGATCAAAGTGGGATTGGGACACGCAGATGAGATTCACGTCCCGGTACAGGCCGCCGTAGAAGGTGAAGTCTGCCACCTGGGGATAGACGGTGCTGTTGGGGGCGTTGTCCACCAGAATGCTCAGAAGGTTTTCTTCCTCCATGGCATCCGTCAGATCCACACGCCAGGTGGAGTAGCCGCCGTCGTGGTGGGCAAGGTATTTGCCATTGAACACCACATCGGCAGAGGAGTTGGCGCCCCGAATCTCCAGGATGTAGCGCTCCGCCTGGGGAAGATCGAATTTCTTGATGCTTTTGGTGTAGCAGCACTGGCCGCGATAGTAGTCGTTGCCGCCGTCCTGACCGTCCAGGGCGTTCCAGGTGTGGGGCAGGTTGACAAAGTTCCACAGCGTTGGCATTTGGGCCGGGGCCTCCTGGATGCCCTTGGCAAAGGCCCATTTCCGGTTCAGATTGTAAACCGTGCGCATAGCAGCAGCCTCCTTAAATCATAGGTTGGTAATTCAAACAGGACAATGTCACTATAGCATAGAACGGGAGAAAAAGGAAGAATAAACTGTAAATAGATTGAGTTTTCAGCAGGCAATACAAATGTGGCTGAGGAAATTTGGAGCATTGGAAAAGGTGTATATCTTTCGTCAGCAATATGGTGCTTTCGCCAATAAACGGCGGCCTTGCCTCCCTCTCTGAGGGAGGTGCCCGCAGGGCGGAGGGAGTGTCCTGCGTCCAGCGGGATTGTCCGATCATACCAACGACACCCCCTCAGTCAGCGAAGCTGACAGCTCCCCCAGAGGGGGAGCCAAGGGGTGCGATCATGGACAATATACGCCTTATGCTGAGTAATGCCGACAAGCACATTAAAAAAGCCCATGGCTCAGGCGCGGCGGCCTGGGCCATGGGTGAAAAAGGGAATGAAGGAATCCAGGTTATGCGGGGGTGTCCATATCCGCCAGGAGCTTGTCGACGCTCACCAGCTTTACAACGCAGGTGAATACCTCCATTGCCAGCTGCAGATCGGACAGGGCGGGGAAGGAGGGGGCGATGCGGATGTTGCTGTCGTGGGGGTCCTTGCCGTAGGGGTAGGTGGCCCCGGCGCCCGTCATGATGAGGCCCGCCTTCTTGCACCGGGAGACGATCTCCCTGGCGCAGCCGTCCATGGCGTCAAAGGAGACAAAGTAGCCGCCCTTGGGGTTGGTCCAGCTGCCGATGCCCAGGCCCCCAAGCTCCCGTTCCAGGGTGTTCTGGACGGCCTCGAACTTGGGCCGGAGAATGTCGGCGTGTTTGCGCATGTGCTCCACCATGCCGTGGATGTCCCCGAAGAACCGGACGTGGCGAAGCTGGTTGACCTTGTCGTGGCCGATGGTCTGTACCTTCATCTGGGCCCGGACATCGGTGAGGTTGTTTTCCGAGGCAGCCAGGGCGGAGATGCCGGAGCCGGGGAAGCTGATCTTGGAGGTGGAGGCGAACTTGTAGGCGAGGTCGGGGTTGCCGGCCCGCTTGCACTCTGCCAGAATTTCGATCAGATGATCCTGGTCGTGGTCGTACAGGTGGTGAATGGTGTAGGCATTGTCCCAGTAGATGCGAAAATCAACGGCGGCGGGCTTCAGCCTTGCGAAGCGGCGCACCGTCTCGTCGGAGTAGGAGATGCCCTGGGGGTTACTGTACTTGGGGACGCACCAGATGCCCTTGATGGCGGGATCGGAGGCTACCAGGCTCTCCACCATGTCCATATCCGGGCCGGTGGGGAGCATGGGCACGTTGATCATCTCAATGCCAAAATACTCGGTGATGGCAAAGTGCCGGTCATAGCCGGGGACAGGGCACAGAAACTTTACCTTGTCAAGCCGTGCCCAGGGGGTGCTGCCCATGACGCCGTGGGTCATGGAGCGGGCCACGGTGTCAAACATGACGTTCAGGCTGGAGTTTCCGAAGATGATGACGTTTTCTGGGCGAACCTCCATCATGTCGGCCATCAGATCCTTGCACTCCTCAATTCCGTCCAGGACGCCATAGTTGCGGCAGTCGGTGCCGTCCTCGCAGCTTAAGTCGCTGTCGCTGTTCAGCACGTCCATCATGCCCATGGAGAGGTTCAGCTGATCCTGGCCGGGCTTGCCCCGGGCCATGTTCAGTGTGAGCTTGCGCTTCTGATATTCCTTGTACTGTGCCTTGAGCTGCACCTTGAGCTCCAGCAGCTCCTGGCGGGACAGTTCACTGTAGGGTTTCATAAATGCGACCTCCGGGTCTGGGGTTCGTGCAAGAATGTGGGTGCTGTCTATCATTCCTCGCCGAATTTCCCTGGTTATTTACGGATATTATACGCACCGCTTCCCGAAAATGCAATATCATATTCATGAAAAATTCATTTTTTGAGGGAGAAATCCAGAAATCGTATACATGCACAAAGTTTGCGGGGGAGCGCTCCGGTTTTTGCGTCAGAATAACAGCTTGCAATTATTCCGGGAAAAGCCTATAATCAAGGTGCTAATTTGGAAGATTCTGCTCTATTTTAAAGGGATTTTCCTCTTTTTTTGAGGTTCCCTCCCATTGAAAGGACGTGTTTGCCTTGACCGAAGGACTTGCCGTGCCTGCCCTGTTCGGCAGTGATGTTTTCAACGAGGCCACCATGAAGCAGCAGCTTCCCACCGATGTGTATCTGGCGTGGAAGAAATGCGTCACCACCGGCTCCCAGCTGTCCCTGGAAACCGCCAACGAAATTGCCGAGGCCATGAAGCAGTGGGCCGTTGGCAAGGGCGCCACCCACTACACCCACTGGTTCCAGCCCATGACCGGCATCACCGCCGAGAAGCATGACTCCTTCATCACCCCCACGGGAGACGGCCGGGTCATCATGGAGTTTTCCGGCAAGGAGCTGGTGAAGGGGGAGCCGGACGCCAGCTCCTTCCCCTCCGGGGGCCTGCGGGCCACCTTTGAGGCCCGGGGCTACACCGCCTGGGACCCCACCTCCTGCGCCTTTGTCAAGGACGGGAGCCTGTACATCCCCACCTGCTTTTTCTCCTACACCGGAGAGTCTCTGGATAAGAAAACCCCATTGCTTCGCTCCATGGACGAGGTCTCCCGGGAGGCGGTGCGGATTCTGCGGCTGTTCGGCGACCAGGAGACCCAGCGGGTGATCCCCTGCGTGGGGGCTGAGCAGGAGTATTTCATCATCCCCCGGGATATCTACGCCCAGCGGGAGGATCTGCGGCTGACAGGGAGGACTTTGTTCGGGGCCCAGCCCCCCAAGGGACAGGAGCTGGATGACCACTATTTCGGCACCATCCGCACCAGAGTCGCGGCCTTCATGAAGGATCTGGATGAACAGCTCTGGCGGCTGGGCATCCTGTCCAAGACCAAGCACAACGAGGGCGCCCCCTGCCAGCACGAGCTGGCCCCCATCTACACCGATGCCAACACCGCCTGTGACGGCAATCAGCTCACCATGGAGATCATGAAAAAGTGCGCCGCCAAGCACAATCTGGTGTGCCTGCTCCATGAAAAACCCTTTGCAGGGGTCAACGGCTCCGGCAAGCACAACAACTGGTCGCTGTCCACGGACTCCGGCAAGAATCTATTCAGCCCCGGCAAGACCCCGGCCCAGAACGCCCAGTTCCTGGTGTTCC
>JAEDLP010000012.1 GCA_016295225.1 Oscillospiraceae bacterium
GCCCGTGACTGCCCCCGTGGAGACTGCTCCTGCAGAAACTGCGCCCGCAGAGACCGCCCCCATCCAAGCCGAAGAAGTTTCGGAGGAAGAGGGCTTCGTGGAGGAATCCTTCCTGGAGGAGTCCGAGGACGGCCAGGAAGAAGTTTAATCGCTACATCGTTCTAAGAAATAAGGAGAAGAAAGCCTTATGTTAAAATGGATTGAAGCCACGGGCAGAACCGAGGATGCTGCCGTTCAGAACGCCCTGGCAGAGCTGGGCCTGGATCGGGACAGCGTTTCCGTGGAGGTCCTGGAGCGCGCCCGGAACGGTTTTCTGGGCTTCGGCAGCTCTCCGGCTAAGGTAAAGGTCACCTACGAGGTCCCCGATGAGGAGCCCGTGGTGAAGGCCGCCCCGGCAGCGGAGGAAGCTGTGATCCCTGCCGCTCCCGTGGAAGAAGAAACCCCCGCTCCCGCCGCTGAGGAAGCATCCCCTGCCCCTCAGCCCGTGGTCAACGCCAAGGGCGTGGATCTGGAGGATCGCATCCGGGCCTTTCTGTCCGGCCTGCTGGACCACATGGGGGTGGAAGCAGAGATCAACATCTCCCCCAAGGCAGAAAACGGCATCCTGGTGACCCTGGAAGGCCCCAAGCTGGGCGCCCTCATCGGCCACCGCGGCGAGACCCTGGACGCCATCCAGCAGCTGACCAACTACGCCGTCAACCGGGGCCGCACCCATCGCGTGCGTGTCCACATTGACGCCGAGAACTACCGGGCCAAGCGGGAGGAATCCCTCAAGCGCCTGGCCAACAAGGTGGCTGCCAAGGTGGTCAAGTACCGCCGCAACATCACCCTGGAACCCATGAACGCCTACGAGCGTCATGTGATCCATGAGACCCTGCAGGATTACCCCGATGTGATCACCTATTCCACGGGGACCGAGCCCAACCGCCGCACGGTGGTGGCCTTCTCCCGGGGCAAGCACGCATATTAAAAAAGAACGGCGGGGGAGGTCTTTACTCCCCTGCCGTCTGTTTTTATCACCCGACAACGGGGCGCGGCCGATGTGGTTATCGGCCCCAGCCCCCATCCACCGGTGGATTGCTTCCGCCGTACCCTTACCATCAGGAGGGAACCTCTATGACATTCCGAGACCGTATCCATCCCCAGCTCCGGGCCTGGTATGACGCCTCCCCCGGCTTTGACTTTGACAACCTGGAGGAGTTCGTGCCCAAGTGCAATGCCGCCGAGCTGGCAAACCTGAAGGAAGATCCCCAGGTCTCCGTCCGGGACCAGATGATTCCCGGTCCCGACGGAGCCCCCGATGTGAAGATCCGCATCTATGAACCCAAGGACCGGGGGGACGAACTGCTGCCCTGCCTGTTCTTCTACCACGGAGGCGGCTTCCTCTTCGGCACCGTCTACCGCCAGGAGACCCTGTGCCAGCAGTACGTGAAAAACGTGGGCTGCGTGGTGGTCTCCGTGGAGTACCGTCTGGCCCCCCAGTGGAAGTCCCCCGCTCCCCTTATGGACTGCTATGCTGCCCTCACATGGGTCTATGACCAGGGAGCGGCCATCGGCGTGGATAACACCCGGCTGGCGGTCTCCGGGCTGTCCGCCGGCGGCAATCTGGCGGCAGCCGTGGCCCTCTATGCCCGGGACAAAAAGGGGCCCAAGATCTGTTTGCAGATGCCTCTCTATGGGGAGCTGGACTACACCCTGGACTCCCTCTCCGCCCATGAGATCACCGACCCCAAGGTGTGGTGCCGGTACAACTGTGAGAAATCCTGGGAACACTTCCTGCCTGTGGGCCGGATGCCCAACGAGTACGACTCCCCCGCCCTGGCCAAGGATCTTACCGGGCTGCCCCCCCTGTTTTCCTACATCGGTCAGCTGGACCCCGGCCGGAACGAAAACATCGCCTACTGGAACCGGCTGATGGACGCCGGCGTGGAGGTGGAGTACCACGTCTTCCCCGGCTGCTACCACTGTTTCGAGCTGGGCGTCCCCGACGCAGACTACAGCAAGCAGGCCTACGAGCTCATGTTCGCCGCTCTGCGGAAGGCCTTTGCAGTGGAATAACAAAAGATATCCCCAAAATCACGCCCAATGTGGAAAAAAGGAGGGCAAATCTGCCGTGGATCGAGAGAATCAACTGCGAAACCGCATGAAAAAGCGGCAGTTATCCCACGCCTACCTGGTGGTTGGGGAAAACCGCCGGGAACTGGCGGATACCCTGGCCGCCGCCTGGGTGTGCACGGGAGATGAGCCCCCCTGCGGCCGGTGCGCCGGCTGCCGGAAAGCCGCCCTGGGTATCCATCCCGATGTCATCCGGGCGGACGCTGAGGGAGAAGGCCTGAAGGCCGAGGCAGTTCGAGCCCTTCGATCCGACGCCTACATCCGCCCCAACGAGGCCCCAAAAAAGGTCTATATCCTGGAACACGGGGAACTTCTCAACCAAACGGGGCAGAATATCTTACTGAAACTGATAGAGGAAGGGCCATCCTATGCCTGTTTCCTCTTCCTCTCCCCCAACCCTGAGCTGCTGCTGTCCACCATCCGGTCCCGGTGCGAGACCCTCCGGGCCGAAGGGGAGGAGACGGCGGAGGCCAGCGAGGCGGGAGAAAAACTGGCCGGTCTCATCCTGTCCGGAGCCGGCCCCCAGGAGACCCTTCCCTTCCTCATCTCTCTGGAGAAGAAGGACCGGGAGGAGATCTCCCTTCTGCTGGAGGAGACCCACGGCCGTTTGGTCCGGGCCTTGCCCCAGCGGCCGGAGCTTATGGGGATCATCGACAGGCTGGCCCCCATTCGGGCGGCCTGCGAGTTCAACATCAGTTCCGGCCACCTCACCGGTTGGATTGCCTCCGCCCTGTGAGGATGCATTCCCCATTCTCATCCTAAGGAGAACACCTATGGCAGAAATCATCAGCGTTCGCTTTCGCAGCGAAGGCAAACAATATTATTTTGATCCCCAGGGTCTGGAGTGCCACCCCGGCGACGGACTCATTGTAGAGACCGCCAGCGGCATTGAGTACGCCAACTGCGTCCGGGGGAACTTTACCCTGGCCGAGGCCGAGCTGGCCGCGCCTCTCCGTCCCGTCCTCCGCCACGCCACCAAGGAAGACATGCAGGTGGTGGAGCGCAACCGGGAAAAGGAAAAGTACGCCTTCAAGATCTGCCAGGAAAAGATCTTGGAGCACAACCTGGAAATGAAGCTGGTCAACGTGGAGTGCAGCTTTGAGGGTACCAAGATCCTCTTCTTCTTTACCTCCGAGGGCCGTGTGGACTTCCGCGGTCTGGTGAAGAGCCTGGCCGCCATCTTCCACACCCGCATCGAGCTGCGCCAGATCGGCATCCGCGACGAGGCCAAAATGCTGGGCGGCCTGGGGATCTGCGGCCGTCCCTTCTGCTGCGCTTCCTTCCTGCGGGACTTCCAGCCCGTGTCCATTAAGATGGCCAAGACACAGAACCTGTCCCTGAACCCCACCAAGATCTCCGGTACCTGCGGCCGCCTCATGTGCTGCCTGAAGTACGAGCAGGAGGCCTATGAGGATCTCATGAAGGATGCCCCCCGGATGGATTCCTTTGTGGAGACCCCCGACGGCGCGGGGACCATCATCAGCGTGAATACCCTCCGGGAGAAGGTCCGGGTTCGCCTGGACGACGAGCCTGACTCCCTGAAGACCTATCACAACAGCGAGATCCGGGTGATCCGCAGCGGCAAGGGCAAGCGGCCCGAGGGCTATGTGGAACCCCCCAAGGAGGAGCTGGCCAAGCTTCGGAAGGTCACCGAATCCCCCGAGGACCAGTACCGCCGGGAGCAGGCCGCCCTGGCCGCCGCTCTGGACGACTTCTTGGCCGAGCACGGCAGCAGACAGCACCAGGAGAGCCACGGGAGCCATTCCTCCCGCCGCCGCCGGGGCGACAAGGGCAAGAAGGCCGAGCAGGCCGAGAAGGCTCTGGAGGCCGCCGTGGAGCGGGAGAAGGAGAAGCAGGAGGCCAAGGAGAAGTCCCGCCGCCGCCGTGGGGGCCACGGCAAGAAGGAGACCCCCGAAACCGAGGCCGGAAAGCAGCAGCCTGAGACTCAAAATCCCCCTGTCGAGGGCAAGAAGGAGGGAACCTCCCGCCGCCGTCACCGGGGCGGACGAGGCCGGGGCCACGGAGCCGGAGCCCCCAACCCGGAGCAGATCCAGCAGACTGCCCAGGAGAAGGCCAAGAAGCCCCAGCAGCCCAAGGCGGACCATGCCGAGGGCAAGAATGAGGGCGGGAAGAACAACCGCCCCCGCTGGCACAAGCGGGGCCACCGCCGGGGAGGCGGAGGAAAACCAACCCCGCCGGCCGAAGGCTGAGGAATGATCAAAATCCCTACTCCCATTGGGAGTGGGGATTTTTGCGTTCAGGTCGGCAGTATCGAAACCTGTCATTTAACGGAAACCAGGTTTTTGATTTAACATAGAGGGTCTATCCTGTGTATATACAGGGATACGCCGGGCATTTTTCCCCGGCGGTCCGGGAGGAAATCATGAAACAAGCTGTCATTGACATTGGCTCCAACTCCATGCGGCTGACCGTCTATGAAACCAACGCCGGTTCCTTTACCGTCCTGTTCAAGGACAAGGTCATGGCCGGTCTGGCGGGATACGTGGAGGAGGGAGTCCTCAGCCGGGAGGGCATCGCCCGAGCCTGCCAGGGCCTGCTGTCTTTCCAGGCCGTTTTGGAGGCCCTGGACATCCGCCGGGCGGCAGTTTTCGCCACGGCCTCCCTGCGCAACATCAAGAATACCCACCAGGCGCTCTCCCTTCTGGAGGCGGCCGCCGGCTACCCCATCGAGGTCCTCTCTGGGGAGGAGGAGGCCCGCCTGGGCTACGCGGGAGCCATGGAGGAGCTGGCCCTCAGCGACGGGGTCTTTGTGGACATCGGCGGGGCCAGCACGGAGATCGTCCGGTTCAGCCAGGGGACCATTCAGGACGCGGTAAGCTGTCCGGTGGGCTCTTTAAAACTCTATCGGGATCATGTGAAAAAGATCCTGCCCAACGAGCAGGCTCTGGTCCGCATGAACCGGGCCATCGACCTAGCCGCCGGCGAGGCCATCCAAAAGCCCCGGGCCAGAAGCTTGCCCCTGGTCTGTGTAGGCGGGACCGCCCGGGCCTGCCTTCGGATGACCCGGGCGGTCTACGGCCTGCCGGAGACTGTCAACCGGATCTCCGCCCGGCAAGTGGAGGACCTGTGCACGCTGCTTACCGGGTCCCAGAAGAGAGCGGCCGATCTGATCCTGAAACAGGAGCCGGACCGCATCCACACCATGATCCCTGGACTTCTCATCCTCCGCCACCTGGTGGAGGGCTTCGGCGCCGGGGAGATCGTGGTGAGTAAATACGGCGTACGGGAGGGTTATCTGTGCAAAAAAATACTCAAGGTCTCCTGACCGACTATACCTATACCCAGAACCGGGAGTTGAGCTGGCTCCGGTTCAACCAGCGGGTCCTGGAGGAGGCTGCCGACGAGACCGTGCCGCCCCTGGAGCGGCTGAAATTCATTGCCATCTTTACCAGCAACCTGGACGAGTTCTTTATGGTCCGGGTGGGCAGCCTCCTGGATCTGGCCGCCGTCTCCCCCAACTCGGTGGACAGCAAAAGCGGCATGAACCCCTGCCAGCAGCTCAAGGCCATTTATGACACCGTCCCCAGATTGGTGGAGACCAAGGGCCAGCTTTACCGCCGGGTCAGCGCTCTGCTGGAAATCGAGGGCATCCGGGACCTGACCTACAAGGACTTAACGGCCGAGGAAAAGGCCTTCGCCGCGGACTATTTCCATTCCAGTGTCCTGCCTATCCTGTCCCCTCAGATCGTAGGCCTCCACCACCCCAGTCCCCATCTGGTGAACAAGGCCCTGTACGTGGCCGCCCTGCTGCGGAACAAGAGCGGCAAAAAGTCCCTGGGCTTCATTCCCGTCCCCCTGTCTCTCCCCTCCCTGGTGCTCCTGCCGGAGAGCCGGGGCCGGTTCCTGCGGATCGAGACCATCCTACGTCAGTGGGCCCCCACCCTTTTTGGCAAGTACAAGGTGGAGGAGACCTGCCTGATCTGCGCCACCCGCAACGCCGACCTGAGCTTTGACATCGACAAGTTCGAGGACAACGAGGAGGACTTCCGCCTGCGGATGACCAAGCTCCTGAAAAAACGGGCCAAACAGTCCATCGTCCGGCTGGAGGTGAACCAGAAACCCTCCCAGGCAATGGCAGACCTCCTCACCGGCCTCTTTCCCGTGGAGAACGGTCAGGTCTGCTATGATCCCACCCCCCTGACCATGGGTTACGTCTACGACCTGGAAAAGGCCCTGGGAGAGAACCTGCGAAAGAGCCTCACCTATCCGCCCTACACGCCCCGGTGGCCCGAGGACCTGATTCCCAACCGGAGCATGATCGACCAGATACGCCGGAAGGACCGGCTTCTCTTCTTCCCCTATGACTCCGTGGACCCCTTCCTGCGGCTTCTGTCCGAGGCCTCGGAGCGGCCCGACGTGGCCTCTATCAAGATCACCATCTACCGGCTGGCCTCCGCCTCCAAGATCGCCCGGATCCTATGCCGGGCGGCGGAAAACGGCAAAGAGGTGGTGGTCCTGATGGAGCTGCGGGCACGGTTCGACGAGGCCAACAACATCGCCTGGTCTAAAATGCTGGAGGAGGCCGGCTGCAAGGTCATCTATGGCATCGAAAACTTCAAGTGCCACAGCAAGCTCTGCCTCATCACCCTCCAGGACAAGGAGGGCACCCACTACATCACCCAGGTGGGCACCGGCAACTACAATGAAAAGACCAGCGCCCTCTATACCGACCTGAGCGTCATGACCGCCTCTCCGGTCATCGGCGCCGACGGGGCGGCCTTCTTCCGAAATATGCTTACCGACAACCTGGAGGGGGAGTATAAAGCCCTCCTGGTGGCTCCCAATTCCCTGAAAGACCAGCTCTGCCAGAGGATCGACGGCCAGATCGCCAAGGGAAAGGAGGGCTACATCTGCATCAAAGCCAACTCGGTCACGGAGCGGGAGGTCATCGACAAGCTCCGGGAAGCCTCCCAGGCTGGGGTGGAGGTCGAGATGATCATCCGGGGCATCTGCTGCCTGCGGCCGGAGGTCCTGTTAAAGACCGAAAACATCCACATCACGTCTATCGTGGGCCGGTATTTGGAGCACGCCCGGATCTACACTTTCGGCCGGGGAAAGGAGGCCGAGTATTTCATCGCCTCCGCCGACCTGATGACCCGCAACCTCCAGCGGCGGGTGGAGATCGCCTGCCCTGTCTGGGATGAGGAAATCAAGGAACAGCTCCGCTACATCCTGGACACCCAGCTTCGGGACACCGCCAAGGCCTCCTTTCTCCAGGCCAGCGGGGCCTATCTCCGAAAAGAGCCCGGGAAGCTGCCTCCCCTGGACAGCCAGATGGAATTTATGCAGACCTCCCTCCACCGGCCGGAGCCCATCCCCATCTCCCAGGAAAGGGGTTCTCTCCTGAAGGGTCTTCTGGACTGGCTGAAAAAGCCCCGGGCATCTTGACAGCCCCTGCCTCCAGCTCATATAATCAAGGCAGGAATTCAAGCGGAGTCCCGCGGAAAGAAGGCATACTATGGCTGAGATCATTGATATTTCCGGAAACGCACCCGAGGAGGAGGAAAACATCTTCCTGCTGGAGGACGAGAACGGCAACGAAGTTCCCTTTGAGTTCGTGGACCTGATGGAGTACGAGGGGGAGGAGTACCTCTTCCTGCTGCCCGTTCAGGACGACGACGGCGAGGTGGTCATCCTCCACGTGGACATGGTGGACGGTGACGAGGAGGCCTACAGCGGCGTAGAGAGCGACGAGCTTCTCACCATCCTCTTCAATATGTTCAAGGAAAAGTATCAGGACGTATACGAGTTTGAAGACTAAGCAAAGGGCGGACGCGGCAGCGTCCGCCGTTTCTTATATATCAGAACTATAGTAATGCCCTCCACGTTCCGCTCTCTTAGTCAGCTTCGCTGACAGATCTCCCAGAGGGAGAGCCAAGGGACAAAAAAATCCCCCACGGATCACTCCATGGGGGATTTGAAAACGTTACCTTGTGAAACCGGGCTGGGGATTAATACTTGTAGAAGCCCTCGCCGGTCTTGCGGCCCAGCAGGCCTGCACGGACCATCTTCTTCATGGTCAGAGCGGGACGATACTTGGAGTCGCCGGTCTCGGTGAAGATGGTCTCCATGATGGCCAGGCAGATGTCCAGACCAACCAGGTCAGCCAGAGCCAGGGGGCCCATCTTGTGGTTAGCACCGTACATCATAGCGGTGTCGATGTCTTCCTTGGAAGCGATGCCGTTCTCCAGAACGATGATAGCCTCGTTGATCATGGGGAACAGGATGCGGTTGACAACAAAGCCGGGAGCTTCGCCGACCTCGACGGGGGACTTGCCGATCTCAGCAGCGCAGTCATAGACAGCCTTGAAGGTCTCGTCGTCGGTACGAGCGCCGCGGATGACTTCCACCAGCTTCATTGCAGGAGCGGGGTTGAAGAAGTGCATGCCCAGAACCTTCTCGGGACGCTTGGTAGCAGCGGCGATAGCGGTGATGGAGATGGAGGAGGTGTTGGAAGCCAGGATGGTCTCGGGCTTGCACAGCTCGTCCAGTTCCTTGAAGATACTCTTCTTGATGTCCAGGACTTCGATAGCAGCCTCGACAACCAGGTCGCAGTCAGCAGCGTCAGCCAGCTCCAGGGTGTAGGTCACACGGCCCAGGACAGCAGCCTTCTCTTCCTCGGTCATCTTGCCCTTAGCGACCTTCTTCTCCATGTTCTTGGTCAGGACGCCCTCGCCGCGCTGGATGAAAGCTTCAGCGATGTCGCGGACGATGACGGTCTTGCCTGCCTCAGCGAAAACCTGAGCGATGCCCATGCCCATGGTGCCAGCACCCAGGACCATGATCTTATTGATAGCCATGATAGTGTTCCTCCTAAATAGGTTGTATGAAAAAAATTTTTTTGACAAAGTAAGATAGGGGGCGATTTTCAATCGCCCCCTACGTGAGAACAAAGGGGGTATGCGAATCAGCGGTTCTTAAACTTCTCCAGCTTACGCTTCTCCACGAATGCCTTCATAGCATCCTTCTGGTCCTCGGTGCCGAAGCAGGTTGCGAAGGCCAGAGCTTCGTAAGTGACAGCGGTGTTGATGTCGCAGTCGATGCCGCGGCGCAGAGCCATCTTGGAAGTGCGGATAGCAACCTGAGCCTTGGAAGCGATCTTCTCAGCCATAGCGATGGCTGCGTCCATCAGCTCCTCAGCGGGAACCACGTGGTTGACCATGCCGATCTTCTCAGCCTGCTTGGCGTCGATGGTATCGGCGGTGAAAATCAGCTCCATAGCGGGGCCGGTGCCGATGATACGAGCCATACGCTGGGTGCCGCCGAAGCCGGGGATGATGCCCAGGCCAACTTCGGGCTGGCCGAACTTTGCCTTCTCGGAAGCGATACGGATATCGCAGGCCAGGGACAGCTCGCAGCCGCCGCCCAGAGCGAAGCCGTTGACAGCAGCGATGGTGGGCTTGGGGAACATGTCCACGCGCATCAGCAGGCCGTTGCCCAGCTCGGAGAAGGACAGACCTTCCTCCACGTTCATGTGTGCCATCTCGCCGATGTCGGCGCCGGCGACGAAGGCGCGGCCTGCGCCGGTGATGATGACGACATAGACGTCGTCGTCGTGTTCGACCTGGTCCAGAGCCTTGGTCAGATCAGCGAAAACTGCAGAGCTCAGAGCGTTCAGAGCCTCGGGACGGTTCATGGTGATGATACCAATGTTGCCCTGCTTGGTTACTTCTACGAAAGCCATTGTGTTACCTCCTAAAAATTGGGGATACGATCCAATCGAAATTGGTTATACGGTCGCTTTTCACCCGTATAAAACTATCAAAGTTAGTATACTTCAATTTTCCCGATGGGACAAGGTAAATTTGCTTGCTGATTTACCTAAAAAATAAGAAATAAAGGCTTCATTTCTGTCTACTTTTAGTGCATGATTTGCGTCAAAAATTCCGCTAGGGGAAGATAAGCCAGAGGGAGGAAGATAGCGGGGAGCATATTGCCCACTTTCAGGGGTTTTTTGGGCAGTTTCAGCATGTTCAGGCCGATGCCGATGATGATGCAGCCCCCCACGGCGCTCATCTCAGTGATGACGGCCTCCTGAAGAAACCCGCCAACCAGACCGGCCAGCAGGGTAATCCCTCCCTGGTAGACCAGGATGGGGGCGGCGGAGAAGGCCACGCCCACCCCCAGGGCGGTGGACAGACTCACGGCGGTGATGCCGTCGATGACCGACTTGGAGACGAGGATGGAGTAGTCCCCGTTGATGCCAGCCTCAATGGAGCCCACGATGGCCATGGCCCCCACGCAGAAGAGCAGGGAGGCGGTGACGAAGCCCTCGGTAAAGGTGCTGTTCTCCCCACCGTTCTTTTCCACCCGTTTTCTGAGTTTGTTTCCCAGGCTGTCCAGGTGCTTTTCAATGTTGATGGCTTCCCCCAGGATGGTGCCCAGGGCCAGGCAGACCACCACGCAGAGGGTGTTTTTCGTGCTGATGGCGGAGCTGATGCCGATGGACAGCACGCAAAGACCCAGGGCCTGAACCAGCACGTCCAGGAAACGCTGGGGGAGCTTGCCCTTGAGGAGCAGTCCCAGGGCGCTGCCGATGAGGATCAGAAGACAGTTGATGACAGTGGCAAGCATAGACGGGCCATCCTTTCTGAATCGTACTCCGGGGAGAATACTTTTCTGGTTTAAAGCATAGTATCAATATCATACGCAGATTCCTTCCCTTTGTCAAACCCCAAACATCTTGCAGAGGGAAAAACGGGTTTGTATTGTTATAAATCAATAAAAAGAAGGAAGAAAATTATGAAAATCTGGTATTTTTGCTTGAAAAATGGGAGAGGGTGTGGTATCATACAGATGAAGGAAAAGGAAGACTATTTCGATCAGTACGAAACCGTGGACATTATGACCAAGACCTGCCGGTTTTAGAAAGGAGTAGTCATTATGAAGATCACATTTTCTACCAAAGAAATGACTGTCCCTACTCGGGTTTACAGCCATGCGGAGCAGCGGATCAACGAACTGACCCCTCTGTTCCGTGCAGAACCGGAAGCTGTTGTCGTATTCAGCGCTGAGAATGGGAAGCATGTGATTGAGCTCACCATCCTTTCCGGCTCCACCATCATCCGTGTGGTGGAGAAGACCTCCGACATGATGGTTTCCGTGGACGCCGCCGTTTCTTCCGTCCGCCGCCAGCTGCGGAAGAACCGCTCCAGACTGAGCAGCCAGCTCAACATCGACGCCTTTGAGAAGGACGCGGACGAACTCATCTTCATCCCCGAGGTGGACCGCTTCGACTCCCCCGCCTATCAGGTGGTGCGCTCCAAGCAGTTCGAGTTCGGCTCCATGACGGTGGAGGAGGCCATCCTCCAGATGAACCTCATCGGCCACGCCTTCTTCGCTTTCCGCAACGAGGAGCGGGACAACGCCTTCTCTGTGGTGTACCGCCGCAACGACGGCGGCTATGGCATCCTGGTGGATAAGACCTGACCCTGCGAAACAACCTGTTCCCAAGATGAATAAAACATTGGTGCATAAAAGCGTTGCCCGGACCAGTGGTCCGGGCAGCGTGCGTTTTTTCAAGGAACAGGCAGGGCGGGTGGTATCACAAAGGCTTTGGCCTCCCCTCTGGGAAAGGCGGCATGAAACCCTCTCTTCTCTCATAGAGTAGACCGAAAAGGGAGGTGAGCCAATGCGCGCTGTGGTCCTGCTGACCCTCACAGGAATCCTGTCCCAATTAGTAGGATTTGTCTACCGGGTGTGTTTGACCCGTCTGGCCGGGGCGGAGATTTTGGGCCTGTATCAGCTCATCCTGCCCATCTACTCAGTGCTGCTGTCCCTGACCTCTGTGGGACTCACCACGGCGGTCTCCAACCTGTCCGCCCGGTATGAGGCCCTGGGCAACCGAAGGGCCATCCATCAGGTCCGGGGCCAGGCGATGAGGCTCTTTTTCCTGCTGGCCATCCTCCCCTGCACCCTGCTCCTCGTCTTTTCCGACGGGGCCTCCGTATACATCCTGGGGGACGCCCGGACCCAACTGGGGCTTATCCTGCTGGTCCCCTGCCTGCTGCTCACCGGCACGGAAAACCTCCATAAGCACTATTTTTACGGCACCGGCCGGGTGACCCCCGCCGCCCTGACCGAGCTGGCCGAGCAGGTGCTGAAGGCCGTGGTCATCCTGATCCTTCTGGTGATCCTCCATCCCACCAGTCCGGAAAAGGCGGTGGGTACCATCGTCCTGGGCATGGTCCTGTGCGAAATTCTCTCCGCCCTTACCCAGACCACCCTCTTCCGGGTGTACCTGGGCCACCACGGCAAGCTCAAGGGGGAGCGGCTGGAGGGCTCCGTCCTCCGGCGGCAGATCGGACACATCGCCCTGCCCCTGGGCTTTGCCGCCCTGCTGGGGAACCTGATTTCCTCGGCTAACTCCGTCCTCATCCCCCGGCTGCTGGTGCTGGGGGGCATGGACCAGGGGGAGGCGGTGTCCGCCTACGGGGTCACCTTCGGTATGACCCTGCCCATGCTCATGCTCCCCACGGCCTTCCTCAGCGCCCTGGGGCTGGTCCTCACCCCCAAGCTCTCCCAGTGTTCCGCCCTGGGGAAACAGGGGGCCATCCGCAGGCAGGTCTGCCGGTCTGTGGGGGTGGCCAACCTGATCCTCATCCCCGCTCTGGCCCTGCTGGCGGTGCTGGGATCAGCCATCGGCACGTCCCTGTATAAAGAGCCCACTGTGGCCAACCATTTGTCCTTATTGGCCCTGGGGGTTTTGTTCTCCTGCTGGCAGTCCCTCTTTTCCTGGGTCCTCAACGGGGTCAACCGCCAGGGGGCCTCCGCCGGCATCGCCCTGGTGTGCGACGGACTCCAGTTGCTCCTCACCTGCCTGACGGTGGGTCGGTTTGGTATGGGGGGATATGCGGTGAGCTTCGTGGTGACCTCCCTGCTGGGGGCGATCCTCACCTGGAAGGTGGTTTCCCGGGAAATCGGCCTGAAGCTGCCGGTGTTTGTCTGGTTTGCCGCCCCCACCCTGGCCGCCTGTCTGGCGGCCTCCTGCGGGGATCTCATGGAGACCGTCCTCCTTCGGGGCGGTCTGGAGGCCCTCCCGGCGGCCTGCGGCGCCATGGTTTTCGGTCTGCTGCTGTATCTGGCGGCGTTGGAGGCCATGGGGGTGGGCAGCGGGAGAAGCGACGGGCTGACTTAGGGAATCAATCCCTATGGCTCCCCTTTTGAGGGGAGCTGTCCCGAAGGGACTGAGGGGTGTTATCCTGGGCTGATTCCGTCGTACCGATACGACGTAGTCCGCATACCGTAACACCCCTCCACCGCTTCGCGGTCCTCCTCCCCTCAAAAGGGGAGGCGCACCCTCTTGCCACGCTGTCTGAAATCCGATACAATAGAAAAAACTATCCAAGGAGGAAGCCCCATGGAACACACCGACTACATGCGTGAAGCCCTTATGTTGGCCCGGGAGGCCTATGAAGCCGGAGAGGTCCCCGTGGGCTGCGTCATCGTGAAGGACGACCGGATCGTGGGCCGGGGCCGCAACCGCCGGGAGGAAAAGCAGTCCGCCCTCTCCCACGCGGAGCTGGAAGCCATCGCCGACGCCTGCGAGACTCTGGGGGGCTGGCGGCTGAAGGGGACCAAACTCTACGTGACTCTGGAGCCCTGCCCCATGTGCGCCGGGGGCATCATCTCCGCCCGGATTCCCGAGATCTACTACGGGGCCAAGGACGAGGGCTTCGGGGCCTGCGGCTCCATCCTGAACCTCTTTGAGGAGAATTTCCGCCACCATCCCAAGATCGTGGGGCATATTCTGGAGGAGGAGTGCAAAGAACTGCTGCAAACCTTTTTTACCCAGGTTCGGGAGAAAAGTCCTGAAAACTTAAAGATTTTGTAACATTTCTGGGCTTTTTTTGTAACATGTCTTTGGTATCATAATCCTGCAAGAATCAAGAAAGCTTCTTTTCATTTTTTAACCTTCTAAGATCAAGGGCAGCGAGTGGTTTCCGCTGCCCTTGATTTTTTATTTTCATTGACAACATCAGCCCCCGTGGGCATAATAAAAGAATAGAAATACAGGGACCCCGGCGGGGTCCCTTTTTAGGATGTGATGGAATGCAGCCTGCTGTCAAGGGCCATCTGCTGGCCTTTCTTGCCGTGGTCATCTGGGGCATGACTTTTATTTCCTCCAAAGTCCTGGTGGGGCTTCTGGACCCCTATTGGTACATTGTCATCCGCTTTATCATCGCCTGGGGCTTCCTCTTCCTCCTCTCCCCCAGGCCCATGAAGCTGCTTCCCAAAAAGCAGGAGGGGCGGGTGATCCTCTGCGGCATTGCCGGCGTGACTCTGTACTATATCTTCCAGAACGTGGCCCTGGTGTACGGCACCGCCTCCAACACGGGGGTCATCACGGCCTCCGCGCCTCTGTTTACCGCCCTGATCCTGTGGATCTTTGGCCGGAAGGTGAGGCTCTCGCCCCTGTTCTTCCTGGGCTTCGTCCTGTGTATCGGCGGCGTGGCATCCATCTCCTTTGCCGGCGGCGGGTCGGGCATCCACCTGCTGGGGGACGCCTTCGCCCTGGCGTCGGCCATCGCCTGGGGCGTGTACTGCATCCTCATCGCTGGTACTGAGGACTACGGGCTGTCGGAGCTTCAGATGACCCGGAAGGTCTTTTTCTGGGGAACCCTCATTACCATCCCTCCCACCCTCCTGCTGGGGGAGCCGGTGCCGGTGGAGACCTTCACCCAGGGCGGCCTGACCTTCTGGGGAAACCTGCTGTTTGTGGCCCTGTGCTCGTCGGCTCTGTGCTACCTCTTCTGGGGGAAGGCCACCAACCTCATCGGAGCGGTCACCACCAGCGTGTACCTCTACCTGATCCCCGTGGTCTCTGTCATCGGCTCCGCCCTGATCCTGGGGGAACCGGTGACCATGGTGACTGTGGCGGCCATCGGGGCCATTTTCGTGGGGCTGTTCCTCTCCCAGAAGGGGAACCGGCCGGTGTGAGTTTGTTGACGGCGGGCGGCTGATAGCCGCCCCTACACGGATACCCGAGTGGTATTCCCCTCTGAATAGACGGACCCGCCGGGGACTATGTCTTGTCCCCGGCGGGTCTTTGGTTTTTATGCAGTCAGCGTTCCTCGCGGAAATAGCTCAGGCCCAGGCTCTCCGGGGGCTGGTTGGAGCGGCTGTGTTTCAGGCTCACGAAGACCAGCACCACGGCGGTGACGATGTAGGGCACGATGTCGTAGATGGAGGCGGGGATGAAGGAGATGGGGTAGTAGTACCGCATGCAGGCCAGCCCGCCGAAGATGAGGGAGCACCACAGGGCACGGGTGGGGCTCCACACGGCGAAGATCACCAGGGCCACTGCCAGCCAGCCATAGCCATTGATGCAGTTGTGGACCCAGGCACCGCCCACGCCGGCGCCGGCGTTCATCACCAGATACAGGCCGCCCAGGCCGGTCATGGCTCCGCCGATGATGGTGGCCAGATACCGGTACTTGGTGACGCTGATGCCCGCCGCGTCGGCGGTGGCGGGGCTTTCGCCCACGGAACGCAGATTCAGACCCGTCCGGGTGCGGCCCAGGAAGTAGGCCAGAATAATTGCCAGGATGACCGCCAGGTAGACCATGAAGTTGTGGGAGAACAGGAGCTTGCCCACCACCGGCAGGTTCACCAGGGGGGCCGGGAACACGGGGCTGTTGAACAGGCTCTTCACCGAGGCGCTCACCGACAGGAAGCCCGAGGGGTCTGCGTGGCCGATGGCCTCCCCGAAGTAGTTGCCAAAGCCGGTGCCGAACATGGTCAGGGCCAGACCGGTGACGTTCTGGTTGGCCCGGAGGGTGATGGTGAGCACCGAGAACACCAGGGCGCCCAGCCCCGCGCACACCAGGGCGCATACCAGGGCGATGACCAGGGCCACATAGGGGTTGGTCCCGCCGGCCTTCTCGTAGTAGTAGGGGCCCACGATGCCGGCGATGCCGCCCATGAACATCATGCCCTCCACGCCCAGGTTCAGGTTGCCGGACTTTTCGGTGAGAAGCTCGCCCAGCACGCCGAAGAGGAGGGGGGCTGCCGCCAGGATGCCGGCGGTGAGGAAGTTAATGAGGTTATTCACGGCCTTCCCCTCCTTTCTCCGGGGCGGCGGAGCCGCTGCGCCGGAAGATCAGCCGGTAGTTGATGAAGAACTCGCAGCCCAGCATGAAGAACAGGATGATGGCCGAGAGCACGTCCGCCGCCGAGGCGGGGATCTTGAAGCTGGTCTGGATGGCGTTGGAGCCCTTGGTGAGCACCGCCAGCAGACCGGCAATGAGAACCATGGCGAAGGGGTTCAGGTGGGCCAGCCAGGCCACGATAATGGCGGTGAAGCCCACGCCGCCGGAGGTGCCGCCGTTCAGGGTGTAGTCCGCGCCGGACACCACCAGAAAGCCCATGAGACCGGCGATGGCGCCGGAGAGGAACATGGTGCGCATGATGATCTTTTTCACGTTCATGCCGGCGTACCGGGCGGTGCTCTCGCTCTCGCCCACCACGGAGATCTCGTAGCCGTGCTTGCTGTACTTCATGTAGACGAACATCCCTACGGTGAGCAGCAGCACGATGATCCAGCCCACATGGACCCCGAAGACCTTGGGCAGCCGGGCGTTCTGGCCGAACATGGCGATGATGGGAAAGCCCGTGCCCGACGGGTCCTTCCAGGGGCCGTTCTGCAAATAGCTCTCAATACCCAGGGCAATGTAGTTGAGCATCAGGGTGAACAGGGTCTCGTTGGTGCCCCACCGGGCCTTGAAGAAAGCGGGGATCAGGCCCCAAATGCCGCCCACCACGATGCTGGCCAGGGCCATCACCAGCAGAAGGACGGGCTTGGGGAGGGTGTCTCCCCAGAACAGGGCGAAGTAGGTGGCCCCGATGGCGCCGGCCATGATCTGGCCCTCGGCGCCGATGTTCCAGAATTTCATCTTAAAGGCGGGGGCGATGGCCAGGGCGGCTCCCAGCAGGGGGATGGCCACCCGGACGGTCACCCGCCGGGTGGAGGGTCCGCCCAGAGAACCGGTGAGGATCTCCTTGTAGACCGCCAGGGGGTTGTGACCCAGCACCAGGATGAACAGGGAACCCACTGCCAGGGCCAGCAGGATAGCTCCCAGACGGATGGCCCACTTCTTTCCCCGGCTCAGGTCTTCCCGCTTGGCCAGGCGGACCAGGGGTTCCCGCTGGCTGTGCTTATGTTCCGTCATGGTCGCGTACCTCCCCCACTTGGGTCATCATCAGGCCGATCTCTTCCTTGGTCACCGTGCGGCCGTCCGCGATGCCGCTGACCTTGCCGCCGCAGAGAACCAAAATGCGGTCGCACAGCTCCAGCAGCACGTCCAGGTCCTCGCCCACGTAGATCACCGCCACGCCCTTGGCCTTCTGCTCGTTGAGCAGGCGGTAGATGGTGTAGGAGGCGTTGATGTCCAGGCCCCGCACCGGGTAGGCGGCCATGAGCAGGGCGGGAGCGGAGGCGATCTCACGGCCCACCAGCACCTTCTGGACGTTGCCGCCGGAGAGCTTCCGGACCGGGGTGTTGATGCTGGGGGTGACCACTTCCAGCTTCTCCCGGATCTCCTCGGCCAGGGTGCGGAAGGGCTTGGTGTCCGGGAAGAAGCGGCCGCTCTGGTCGTAGCTTTTCAGCATCATGTTGCCGGTCATGCCCATGGAGCCCACAAGCCCCATGCCCAGCCGGTCCTCAGGGACGAAGGCCAGGCTCACCCCCAGGTTCCGGATCTCCATGGGGGAGCGGCCCACCAGGGACTCCACCTGCTCCGGGTCCTTGGGATTGTTGTAGAGGATCTGGCCGCTGGAGACCGGGTGGAGGCCGGCGATGGCCTCGCACAGCTCCTTTTGGCCGGAGCCGGCGATGCCGGCAATGCCCAGGATCTCCCCGCCCATGGCGGAGAAGGAGACCCCGTCCAGGACCTTGACCCCCTGGCCGTCCAGGCAGGTCAGATCCTTTACCACCAGCCGCCGCTGGGGGTTCTCCGGCTGGGGCCGGTCGATGTTCAGGGTCACCGCGCGGCCCACCATCATGTCGGTGAGGGCCTGGGAGTTGGTGGTGCGGGTGTCCACGGTGTCGATGTACTCCCCCTTGCGGAGGATGGATACCCGGTCGGAGATGGCCATGACCTCGTTGAGCTTATGGGTGATGATGACGATGGCCTTGCCGTCGGCCTTCATGTTCCGCAGGACGGCGAAGAGCTTTTCCGTCTCCTGGGGGGTCAGGACGGCGGTGGGCTCGTCCAGAATGAGGATGTTGGCCCCCCGGTAGAGGACCTTGATGATCTCCACCGTCTGCTTTTCCGACACGGCCATGTCGTAGATCTTCTTGTCCGGGTCCAGGTCGAAGCCGTACCGGGCGCTGATCTCCCGAATCTGCTGGGAGATGGCCTTCCGGTCAAACTTCCCCTTCTCCTTTAAGCCCAGCACGATGTTCTCGGCGGCGGTGAACACGTCCACCAGTTTAAAGTGCTGGTGGATCATGCCGATCTTCAGGTCCAGGGCGTCCTTGGGGGAGCGGATGGCCACCTCCTCCCCGTCCACCAGAATCTGACCGCTGTCGGGGAAGTAGATGCCCGCCAGCATGTTCATCAGGGTGGTCTTGCCGCTGCCGTTCTCGCCCAGCAGGGCCAGGATCTCTCCCTTTTTGATGGACAGGCTCACGTTGTTGTTGGCCACCACGCTGCCAAAGGTCTTGGTCACGTTCCGCAGTTCCACGGCGTTGACTGACTGCAAGAGATTCACCTCTTTCTTTTCTCTTCGGTTCTCTTTTTATGGGTCTGGAAAGGACACAGGAAAACCAGCGGCGGTCCGTTGGCTTTCCTGCGCCGTTTCCCGGGAAAGGAACCCCGTGCACCCCTGCCGGGGGCAAGGGTGCACGGGAGATCCGAATGGGACTCAGGACAGGACGGTAATGCCGTCTACAATGTAAGCAAAGGAGGGGGCGGAGGAGTTCTCATTCTCAGCGTAGAACTCGCCCTCGGCCAGGTTCAGCTCCTCGCCGTCGGCGTTCACGCCGTAGAGAGGACCGGCAAAGACCTGGACAGATCCGTCGGCAATGCCGGCGGCGGCGGCCTCGATGGCCTCCTTGGTGCCGTCAGCGATGATGGCTTCGTTCAGGTCGGACAGGTAGCAGGCGCCCTCGGCGTAGCTGCCGCACCAATCCTGGTCGATGGCTTCGCCGGCCAGCAGGCAGTTCAGGGCGTACTCATAGTAAGCGCCCCAGTTGATGCGGGCGGAGACCAGGGCGGCGTTGGGGGCCACGGAGATCATGTCGTCGTTGTAGCCCACGGCGAAGACGCCGTTGGTCTCGGCGGTGGTGGCGGGAGCGGAGGTGTCGGAGTGCTGGGAGATCACGTCGCAGCCCTGGTCGATGAGGGCCTGGGCGTTGGTGGCTTCCTTGGTGGCGTCGGACCACTCGTTGGTGTAGTTGACCAGCATGGTCACGTCGGGGTTCACGCTCTTGGCGCCCAGATAGAAGGCGGTGTAGCCGGAGATGACCTCGGCGTAGGGCTTGGCAGCCACATAGCCCAGGACGTTGCTCTCGGTCTTCAGACCAGCGGCGATGCCGGCCAGGTAGCGGGCCTCATAGATCTTGGCGAAGTAGTTGTGGGTGTTGTCCAGATCGTCAGCGGCGCTCTGGAAGCCGGTGGCGTGGCAGAACTGGATGTCGGGATAGTCGGGAGCGGCTTCCACCATGTACTGCTCATGGCCGAAGGAGTCGGCAAAGATGGCATGGCAGCCGGCGTCGATCAGCTCGCCGATGGCGTCGGCGCAGGTGGAGTCCTCGCCGATGTTGGTCTTCACCACCACCTGGGTGTCATAGTCCAGGCCAAGGGCCTCGCAGGCGGCCTGCATGCCCTCGATGTGGTTTTTGTTGTAGGCGTCGGCGGCTTCACCCACCAGGATGAGGCCCACCTTCAGGTCCTCAGCGGCGATGCCGGCAGTCTCAGCGGTCTCGCCGCCGGATGCTTCCGTCTCGCCGGAGGTTTCGCCGCCGCAGGCGGCCAGGCCCACGGTCAGCATGCCGGCCATGAGCAGAGCAAGAATACGCTTTTTCATTTTTGGATTCCTCCTGTTTTTTTATTTGCCGCAGGCTGCGGCTTCATAACGGCAGACGCCGGAATGAATGTGGAGATGGTGGGGGGTGCGCCCTTACTCACAGAAGACGACGCCGGTCTCCTCGCTCATGGACTGAATCCGGGCCAGGGATTCCACCCGGACGCCTTCTTTCCTCAGAAGTTCCCCGCCGGACTGGAAGGCCTTCTCGATGACGATACCCGCGCCCACCACCTCGGCGCCGGCCTGGTGGACGATCTCGATGAGGGCGTGGAGAGCGCTGCCGTTGGCCAGGAAATCGTCGATAATGAGGACCTTTTCCCCGGCGTGGAGGAAGTCCTTGGAGACAAAGATGTTATAGGGGCGCTTGCTCTGGGTGAAGGATTCCACCTGGCTGATGTATACATCCCCGGCGATGTTCTTGGTCTTGTTCTTCTTGGCGAAGACCAGGGGCAGGTTGCCGAAGGCCTGGGACGCGCCGTAGGCAATGGCGATGCCGGAGGCCTCGATGGTGAGGATGCGGTCCACCTGGCAGTCGGCAAACCGATCCCGGAAGGCCTTGCCGATCTCCCCCAGGAAGGCCACGTCCATCTGGTGGTTCAGGAAGCTGTCCACCTTCAGAATCTCGTTGGTCCCTCTGATCTTTCCCTCTTCGCGAATACGCAGTTTCAGCTGTTCCACAGTGAAGTCCCCTCTCTTGTGTCTAGTTCCAGTATTTGCATTCTCATTGTAGACAAGTAATATAGTAATATCTTATTCTACTTCATCCTGCCAGCCCTTTCAAGATGGGAATGGTTACAAAAAAATCACGGAAAAACAGGGGTTGCCCCAGAGGTTTTTGTGCCATTTTACGACAAGTTTTTCGAGGGGTAAAAAGGGGGGACGAAAATTCGGGAAAAGCGACAGTTTTTCTTGACATTTTTTGACTCGACCGTTAAACTGAGCGTGATTAATTTTTCACCCCATTTTTTTATTCTTTTATTTTTTGAAAAGGAGAAACGAACGATGGATTTTCAGGCACTGTACAACAGCAAGCTGACCACCGCTGAAGAGGCTGTCAAGGTCGTCAAGTCCGGCGACTGGGTGGACTACACCTGGTGCACCAACCACCCCGTGGCACTGGACAAGGCTCTGGCTGCCCGTCAGAACGAGCTGGAGGACGTTAAGGTCCGCGGCGGCGTCACCATGTGGATGCCCGAGATCGCCAAGGCAGACGACGCCGGCGAGCACTTCGCATGGCACTCCTGGCACTGCTCCGGCATCGACCGTAAGATCATCGGCAAGGGTATGGGCTGGTTCTCTCCCATGAGATACTCCGAGCTGCCCCGCTTCTATCGCGAGAACCTGGACCCCGTGGACGTGGTCATGATGCAGGTTCCCCCCATGGACGAGCACGGCAACTTCTCCCTGTCCCTGGCTCCCTCCCACCTGTATGACATGTGCGCCCGCGCCAAGTGCATCATCGTGGAGGTCAACGAGAACATGCCCCAGGTCTACGGCCTGTACAAGACTGAGGTCAACATCCAGGACGTCACCATGGTCGTGGAAGGCGACAACCCCTCCATCCCCGAGCTGGGTTCCGTGCCCCCCACCGACGTGGACCGCACCGTTGCTAACCTGATCGTGCCCGAAATCCCCAACGGCGCCTGCCTGCAGCTGGGTATCGGCGGCATGCCCAACACCGTCGGCGCTCTGATCGCTGAGTCCGACCTGAAGGACCTGGGTGTCCACACCGAGATGTATGTTGACGCTTTCGTTGACATCGCAAAGGCCGGCAAGATCAACGGCAAGAACAAGACCCTGGACTATGGCCGTCAGGTCTTCGCCTTCGCAGCCGGCACCAAGAAGCTGTATGACTATGTCAACAAGAACCCCGACGTTCTGGGCGCTCCCGTTGACTACACCAACGACGTCCGCGTCATCGCTCAGCTGGATAAGTTCATCTCCATCAACAACATCGTGGATCTGGACCTGTTCGGTCAGGTGAACGCCGAGTCCGCCGGCATCAAGCACATCTCCGGCACCGGCGGCCAGCTGGACTTCGTCATGGGCGCTTACCTGTCCAACGGCGGTAAGTCCTTCATCTGCCTGTCCTCCACCATGACCGACAAGAACGGCAACCTGAAGAGCCGTATCGTCCCCACCCTGACCAACGGCTCCATCTGCACCGACCCCCGTTCCACCGTTCAGTACCTGGTCACCGAGTACGGCATGATCAACCTGAAGGGCCTGAACACCTGGGAGCGTGCTGACAAGATCATTTCCATCGCACATCCCCAGTTCCGCGACGAGCTGATCAAGGACGCAGAGAAGATGGGCATCTGGAGACGCTCCAACAAGCGCTGATCCAATCCATCCATCCTACATACCCACAAAAGCCTCCCCGCCGGGGAGGCTTTTCAGTTTGTCGGAAAAGGCAAAGCCTTTTTCGACAATAGAGGATAGCAGTCCGCTGCGCGCAGGGTCTG
>JAEDLP010000122.1 GCA_016295225.1 Oscillospiraceae bacterium
CGAACTTGGGGAACTGACCGGCGGTCTCGCCGCACTGGTACTCCAGCATGTGGGGGGGCAGAATAAACTCGTAGCCATCGGCCAGATGGGTGTCGATGAAGTAGTTCAGCAGCGCCCACTCCAGCCGCGCGCCCATGCCGGTGTACATCCAGAAGCCGGAGCCGGCCAGCTTCACGCCCCGGGGGTAGTCGATGAAGCCCAGGTTGGTGCACAGATCCACGTGGTGCTTGGGCTCGAAGTCGAACTTGTGGGGCTCGCCGAAGTAACGCAGGGGCTCGTTGTTCTCCTTGCCGCCGGCCTTCAGGTCCTCGTCGGGCAGGTTGGGCAGGGAGAGCATCAGGGTGCGGTACTCGGCCTCCACGGTGCGCAGCTTCTCGTCGTTGGCGGCGATTTCGTTCTTCAGCTCACCCATGCGCTTGAAGACAGGGGCGGTGTCCTCACCGGCCTTCTTCATCTGGGGGATGGTCTTGGAGACCTTGTTCTGCTCGGCTTTCATCTGCTCGGTGGCAAAGATGACGTCGCGGCGTTCCTTGTCCAGCTCCAGGATACGGTCGACCTCCGCGTCGCAGTTGACTTCCTTGGCACGCAAGCCAGCCTTTACTTTGTCGGGATCTTCCTTGATGCGTTTGATGTCCAGCATGGTTATCACCTCATAAATAGAAATTACATTAGCTCTCTTTTTCTGTGTGTTTCACGTGAAACACAGGTTTTCAATAAATCATGGCGTAAAGATTTCGATAGACGTCCGCCGGGGCGTCTGCGCCCTCCACCACGGGTTCCGTGGGCAGGTAGTCCACCAGTTCGGATTCCTCGAACTGCTCCACCAAGGTCTTCAGGCTCGTGTAGGAGGTCCGGGACGCGGCCTCCATCTGTCGGAGACATTCCAGGGCCTGGGCCTGTTTTTCCAGTTTTTCCAGACTTTCCTCCGCCTGGGCCAGATCCTCCTTGGTCTTCTGCAGTTCAAATTCCAGCCGCTGCTTGTCCATCTGCAGGGCAGTCAAGTCCTGGCTGGCGGACATGGATTCGTTTAAGTCCTCCAGGGCCTGGTGGCTGCGCTGCTGCATAAAGAAAGACATCACCAGCAACAGAAAGACCACCGCAAAGAAAACACCCAGATAGACCGTCACCGGCCGGCTCTTGCTCCGCTCCTTGGGGGCCGTCTTTTGGCTGGCCTCCTGGGCAGACGTCTCAGGTGGGGAGGTCTTTTCTTCCGTGGCCTCCACCCGCTTGGATTCTTCGGGGTTCAACGTCCCGCCTCCCTTCCTGGGAGGGTCTCCAAGGCCTTCATCAAGACCTCCAGATCCTCCTGGTCATAGTATTCCAGGGCGATCTTGCCTTTCTTCTTTCCCTGGGAGATGGTCACCTTCCGGCCGAGACCGGCGGTGAGCTGCCGCTCCGCCTCTTTAAAATAGATGCGGTGGGGATCGGGTTCCGTCTTCGGCCGGGCGGGGGCATCCCCCTCCTGGAGAGTCCGGCGGACTCGCTCCTCGGTCTCCCGGACGGAGTAGCCCTTTCCCATAATCTCCTCGGCGAAGGCGATCTGGGCCTCGGCCGTGGGCAGGGCGAGAAGGGCACGGCCGTGTCCGGCGGACAGGTTGCCCTGTTCAATGAGCCACTGGACCTCTTGGGGGAGGGCCAGCAGACGCATGGCGTTGGCCACCGCAGGGCGGGACTTGCTCACCCGCCGGGCGGCTTCCTCCTGGGTGAGCCCGTAGTCCTGGATGAGGGTGCGGTAGCCCGCCGCCTCTTCCATGGGGTTCAGGTCCTCCCGCTGGAGGTTTTCGATGAGGCCCAGTTCCATGACCTTTCGGTCGTCGGCCTCAATAATCATGGCGGGCACTTCGGTCAGTCCGGCCATCCGGGCGGCCCGCCAGCGGCGCTCGCCGGCGATGATCTGATAGTAACCCGAGGCCAGCCGGCGCACCGTCAGGGGCTGCAGGACCCCGTGCTGACGGATGGACTCGGACAGTTCGGCCAGGGCTTCCTCGTCAAAGTGTTTTCTGGGCTGGTTCAGGCCCGGCTCCACCTGGGAGATGGGGAGGGTCACCGAGCCGCCCTCCTGGGTGTGCAGGGAGCTGTCACCCAGCAGCGCATCCAGCCCTCTTCCTAAGGCCATTTTGTCATTCCTTCCTTTCCAAAGGATTCTGCTTGAGGAATTCCTCCGCCAGCAGCTTATAGGCTACCGAACCCCGGGAGGAACCGTCATAGGCGTTTACGGGCTTGCCGTGGCTGGGGGCCTCGGACAGGCGCACGTTCCGGGGAATCACGGTGGCAAAGACCTTTCCGGGGAAGTGGCGCTTGACCTCCTCCGCCACCTGCATGGACAGGTTGGTCCGGCCGTCGTACATGGTCAGCAGGAGCCCTTCCATCTGGATGGCAGGATTCAGGCGGCTCTTGACGATGCGCACCGTGGAGAGGAGGTCGCTGAGTCCCTCCAGGGCGTAGTACTCGCACTGGACGGGAACCAGCACCGCGTCGGCGGCGCACAGGCAGTTGAGGGTCAGCAGTTCCAGGGAAGGGGGGCAGTCGATGAAAATAAAGTCATAGTTCTCCTGGACTTTGGCCAGGGCTTCCTTCAGCAGGTACTCCCGCCGGTCCATGGCGATCATCTCCACCGAGGCGCCGGCCAGAGCCTTGTTGGCCGGGAGGACATCGGCATAGGGGGTGTGCACAATGGCGTTTTCCACCGGGGCGCCGCTGATGAGCACGTCGTAGATGGTGGGGAAAACCGCCCCCTTATCCACGCCGAAGCCCGAGGTGGCATTGCCCTGGGGGTCAAAGTCGCAGACCAGTACCCGCGCCCCGGCCGCCCGGAGGCAGGAGCCCAGGTTCACGCAGCTGGTGGTCTTTCCCACGCCGCCCTTCTGATTGACAAAGGCTATGGTTTTCGCCATGGTCATCCCTTCTTCCCGTGTTCAGCAAAATCCCGCAAAATATGGGGTAGAGTTATATTATACCTATTTAAAGAGCGTTTTGCAATACGCCGGAGAAGGAATTTCCAGCCCCGAGACAGAAAAGGAAAAGGTAAAAAATATGGATGTTTCACGTGAAACATCCATAGAAAAGAAAGGGAAAGCGCAAGGAAAAACGTGCTTCAAACAGGAGTCTTTGCTTTGGGAATGCGAATGGTCAGCAGGAGATCGTCCCCCTCCTCCGCCCGGTGGCACTGGGCGTCCACCCCGGCGGAGCGCATCACGGTCAGGCTGTGGTCCAGGGTATTCAGGAAAAACCGCACATCCCGGATGAAGAGAGGCCGTCGGGCTTTCTTCACCTGAACATCGGTCTTCAAGAGCTCGTCCACATACTGTTCCGTGCGGGCCACCGTCCAACCCTCTTTGACCGCCAGGGCGGCGACCTCTTTCTGGGCCTCTGGAGTGGGCAGGCGGAGGAGGGTCCGGGCGTGACGCTCGGAAAATCCGTTCTTCCGCAGCAGCTCCAGGGCTTCTTCCGGCAGGCGGAGGAGCCGCAGCTTGTTGGCCACCGCCGACTGGGACTTGCCCACTTTGGCGGCGGCCTCCTCCTGGGACAGGCCGTAAACCCCAATCAGACGCTCCAGGGCTTTGGCCTCCTCCCAGAAATCCAGATCCCGCCGCTGAAGGTTTTCAATGAGGGCCAGGAGACAGGAATTCTCCCGATCCACATCCATGATCAGGCAGGGTACCTCCCGCAGACCGCAGATCACAGCCGCCCGCAGGCGGCGCTCCCCGGCGATCAGCTCATACCGCCCGCTGCCTTTCCGGCGAACGGTGAGTGGTTGGAGGATGCCGTGGACGCGGATGCTGTCCGCCAGCTCTGCCAGCCCATCGGGGTCGAAGTAGCGGCGCGGTTGGTCTGGATTGGGGGAAATGTAATCAGGGGAGAGCATGGTGACGCGGGTGCTCTCCAGCAGCCCACGCTTGTACAGAACCGGCATGGCTTGTCCTCCTTTCAGTGCCTCCTTCCAAAGTACATCCAGAGTTTACCATTTTCTGGAAGGGAAGTTTTGGGAAGCCTGTCGAGGGGGAAATTTTTTCCAAATCATCAGCGTCACCCGTAGGGCGGGGGCTTGCTCCCGCCGTCCTACGTGGCCATCCCCTCCACGTGGGTTCGCGCCTCCGGCGGGGGCCCCATTTCTTTCAAGAAATGGGGAAAAGAAGACCAGGGGGAACCCCTGGACCCCGTTGAGGTGGGTGATGATTTGCCGGGTCTGTGGGTTTGTTTTGGACTGGCCTGCGGCCCTGTGTCGATACGCCGTCCATAGCGCGCCCACCAGCTGGGCGCGCGGGGGGCCGTGGTTCATACCTTTTGGGCATCTCGCAGAGTTCGCTGCCCGCAGGCAGCGAAGAAAATCAAATCATGTTCTCCGGCGGCGTGTACGTCGGAGAACATACTTCTCAGGCCGCAAGTGTGGGTTCTGTGCGCCTCTGGCGCACAGAGCCTGCACGCAGCGGACTGCTATCCCCTATTGTCGGAAAAGGCTTTGCCTTTTCCGACAAGCAGAACACCCCTGCGGCTATGCCGCAGGGGTGTTCTGTGCTTATCGTCTCTTTTTCCC
>JAEDLP010000013.1 GCA_016295225.1 Oscillospiraceae bacterium
CTTCTTCAACAACTATCGTCCTCAGTTCTACTTCCGTACCACCGACGTTACCGGCGTCATCTCCCTGCCTGAAGGCGTTGAGATGTGCATGCCCGGCGACAACGTCGTGATGAACGTTGAGCTGATCACCCCCATCGCTATCGAAGTTGGTCTGCGTTTCGCTATCCGTGAGGGTGGCCGTACCGTTGGTTCCGGCGTCGTTACCGCTATCGAGGAGTAATTCTCACCAAAGATCATTTGATCCCATACAGGGCAGAGCTTCGGCTCTGCCCTGTTTTTCAAAACAAGGAGAATGTTATGACGGAGATTGATACCGAGAGCCTGAGCGAAAGCGTGGATCAGGGTTTAAAGGCTCTGTTCCGAGGAGGCTGGGAGGGGGCCCTGAAGACCGTTTTCTTTGCCCTTCTTGTTCTGGTGATTTGTCTGATCGTCAAGCGGGTGGTCCTCCGGATTTTGGACCGGGGGCTGGACCGGGGACACGTGGACCGGAGTTTTCATGGATTTATCCGCTCCGGGTTGAACGTGGTCCTCTGGTTTATCACGATCATGATCGTGGCCGAGCTGCTGGGCATCAACGCCACCTCTCTGGTGGCCCTGGTGAGTATCGCTGGATTGGCCATCTCCCTGTCCGTCCAGGATACCCTGGCCAACCTGGCCGGTGGGCTGACCATTCTGGCCACCCATCCCTTTAAGGTGGGCGATTACGTGGTGATCGGGTCTACCGCCGGTACCATTCGGGAGATCGGTATGGTATACACCAAGCTGACTACGCTGGATAATCGCCGCATTGTAGTGC
Organism: Oscillospiraceae bacterium; assembly: GCA_016295225.1. GTDB lineage: Bacteria > Bacillota > Clostridia > Oscillospirales > Oscillospiraceae > Evtepia. Next base: position 797 of record JAEDLP010000013.1, read on the forward strand.
CCAACAGCATCGTAGCCGACGCGGAGGTGACCAACTATACCACGGAGCCCCTGCGCCGGGTGGATCTGGTGATTTCCGCCTCCTATGAAGCGCCGGTGGAGCTGGTGAAGAAAACCCTTCAGGGGATCATGGATTCCCACGAGAAGGTTCTCATGGACCCACCGCCCTTTGCGCGGCTGAACAACCACGGGGAGAGTTCCCTGGAGTATGCGGTCCGGGCCTGGTGCGAGAATGCCGACTACTGGGATGTGTACCACGATCTGTTGGAGCAGATCAAGGAGGCTTTCGACCGGGAAGGGATTTCCATTCCCTATCCTCAGATGGAAGTGTCCATCAAAAAGTGAAGAGGGCCGCTGCATGGCGCAGCGGCCCTTTCTCTTATGATTGGGTGTTTTTTACCGGGTAGACGAGGCTTTGGGTGAAGCCGTCCCCTTGATTGCAGAAAACCTCACCGCCGATGACGGTTTTCTTATGGATCAGCAGGCTGACCCAGATGTTTTTCTGGAGACCGGGATAGTTTTTCACCTGGTAGGTGTACCGCTTGACGGTCTTCCCTGTGTAATTACGTAAGTCAAAGCCCATTTCGGCCTGGAGGGCTAAGTAATCGTCATAGGAGGCGTCGAAGGTCTCCGGGATCAGGACGTCTTCCACCGCTGCGGGTTCCGTTCCTACGATCCATCCAAGGGATTGTAGATAGGCGATCCGGTCTTCGTTGGAGCGAACGCCGGTGGGGTCCGGCAGGGTTTCGGCAGGGGCTACGGCGGCCTGAATGTCCTGGGCCAGGAAGGTACCGGCGCCCACCACGATCAGGGTCAGGGCCAACAAAAGGGCGCTGGCAGTCAGCCTGCCCCGGTGGACCTTTTTGGTGATGATGAACATGGAATGCAGCTCCTCTCATACTCATCGCCGTCGATCCTCCGGGGAGGGGCAGCGGCGGAAATCTTCTCCTTAGAGTATGTCCTCCTGAAAGGATTTATGATAAGATAGATTGAAATCGCCGCAAGGGGAGAAGGAACGGAGGAGAACAGGATGGAACGATTGGACAAGATTCTGGCAGCTACGGGCAAGTGGTCCCGAAAGGAGGCCAAGGCCCTCATCAAAAGCGGCCGGGTCAAGGTGGAAGGGAAGAATCCTGGCGGGCCGGAGGATAAGATTCCAGAGGGGGCCCTGGTCACGGTGGACGGACGCCCCATTCTCACGGAAAAATATGTTTACATTATGCTCCACAAGCCCGCGGGGGTGATTTCCTCCACGGAGGACCCCAGGGAGGAGACCGTGCTGAGCCTGCTGCCCAAGGAACTGCGGCGGATCGGCCTGTTTCCCGTGGGACGGCTGGACAAGGACACCGAAGGGCTGCTGCTACTGACCAACGACGGCTCCCTGGCCCATCAGCTTTTGGCCCCGGGGAAGCATGTGGACAAGGTATATTATGTAGAGGTGGACGGCGCTCTGGACCAGGAGGACGTCCAGGCATTTCAGTCAGGCATTACCCTGGGAGACGGCACGGAGTGCCTCCCGGCGGAGTTGGAACTGCTGCCTCAGAGGGATCGTGGGTTGGTCACCCTGCGGGAGGGAAAGTACCATCAGGTCAAGAGAATGCTGGCCTCCCGGGGGAAACCTGTGGTGTATCTGAAACGCCTGTCCATGGGCCCGTTGGAGCTGGACCGGGCCCTTCCTGCGGGTCGGTGGCGGATGCTCACCCCGGAAGAAAAGGCTTTTTGGGGACGCTGAAGGGAATGTTTTCGGCATTTTCCACAAAAATTCACGAAAACCCTATTGAAATCCACTTGAGGAAACGGTATAATGTAGCCTATCGAAAAATGCAGTTTCAACTATGATTGCTCAGGTTTTCTGGGTTTGAGAGAAAGATAGAGGAGGAAAAGACATGTCCAGCAGAGTTTTTCAAAGCATTGTGCTCCAAATGAAGGAGTGCACGGACCGAGTCATCGGCGTCGTGGACGACCAGGGGACCGTTGTGTCCTGTAATCAGCTGACCTGGATCGGAGAAAAGTGGGAAGGCGCCGCTTCCGCCCTAAATGTCAACGAGTCGCCTGCCATTATCTATGGAGATAAGACCTTCAAGCCCCTGTCCAGCCGCGGCTCCCACTTTGACTACGCGGCCTTCGTCCAGGGCAGCGACGAGCAGGCCAAGCTCATCTGCTCCATGGTCACCGTGGCGCTGAACAGCGCCAAGACCTATTACGAGGAAAAGCACGACAAGACGGCCTTCGTCAAGAGCATCATTTCCGACAACATCCTTCTGGGTGATATCTATGTCCGCGCGAAGGAGCTCCACTTTGCCTCCGAGGCCCAGCGGGCCGTCTTCCTGGTTCGTCAGGTGGGTTCTGCGGAGATCGCCGCTGTGGATGTGGTTCAGAACATGTTTTCCGACAGCCAGGAGGATTTCGTGATCTCCATCAACGAAACCGACATCGCCGTGATCAAGATGCTCAGCGAGGGCGGGGACAGCAAGGAGATCTACAAAATTGCCAAGAGCATTGAGGACAACCTGACCCAGACCCTGAAGATCAAGGTTACCATCGGCATCGGCACCGTGGTGGGTCATATCCGCGACCTGGCCAGAGCCTACAAGGAGGCTGGTGTGGCCATCGACGTGGGTAAGGTCTTTGAAAACGAAAAGACCATTATCAACTATGAAAACCTGGGCATCGGCCGCCTGATTTATCAGCTGCCTACCGTCATGTGCGGGATGTTCCTCCAGGAAGTCTTTAAGAAGAACCCCATTGACGCCCTGGACCAGGAGACCCTGTTCACCATCAACAAGTTCTTTGAGAATAACCTGAACGTCTCCGAAACTGCACGTAAGCTTTTCGTCCACCGGAACACCCTGGTGTACCGTCTGGAGAAGATCAAGAAACTGACCGGTTTGGATCTGCGGGAGTTCGACGACGCCATCACCTTCAAGGTTGCTCTGATGGTCAAGAAGTATCTGGTGTCCCGGGGCATTGAGTCCTGAGAACCCCAAGGAAAATCCTCCGGTATTGAGTGAGGAGTGTTACATTGATTCGTCTGAAAGATATCTACAAAGAGTATGAGAACGGGACCAAGGCCCTGAAAGGGGTCAGCCTGCAGATTGACGACGGCGACTTCGTCTTTCTGGTTGGCCCTTCCGGCTCCGGGAAATCCACCATCATCAAGCTCATCACCGGTGAGATCCAGGCCACCGACGGCCGCCTGATGGTCAACGGCTTCAACATGAACGACATTACGGAGAAGCAGATTCCCCTCATGCGCCGGACCCTGGGCGTGGTCTTCCAGGACTTCCGTCTCATTGAGAAGAAGACTGTCAGCGAGAACCTGGAGGTGGCCATGCGCGCCGTGGGCGCTACTACCCGGGAGATCCAGCGCCGCATCCCCTATGTCCTGGGGCTGGTTGGTCTGAGCGACAAAGCCAAACAGTATCCCACCCAGCTCTCCGGCGGCGAGCAGCAGCGTGTGGCCATCGCCCGGGCGCTGGCAAACAACCCCAGCGTCATCATCGCCGACGAGCCTACGGGCAATCTGGATCCCGCCCGCTCCCTGGAGATCATGTCCCTGCTGGAGAAGATCAACAACATGGGCACCACCATCCTGGTGGTCACCCACGAACGGGAGCTGGTCAACCGCTTTGATAAACGCGTCATCGCCATCGAGAGCGGCAGAATCATCAGTGACGGCTCGGGAGGGTATTACGGCAATGTTCGCTAATCTTTGGTATCATGTTAAGGAAGGCGTCCGCAGCATCTTCACCCACGGTCTCATGTCCTTTGCGTCCGTGTGTATGATCGTGGCCTGCCTTCTCATTATGGGTTCCTTCTCTCTGGTGGCCGTGAACATCAACGGGATGCTTGGCCAGCTGGAGGATGAGAACGAATTCTTGGCCTATGTGGAGGAATCCCTGGATAGCGGCCAGGCCATGAGCCTTCAGGCCAAGCTGTCGGAGATCCCTAATGTGGCCTCCGCCACCTACATCAGCAAGGAAGAGGCCTTGGAGGAATTCAAGGCCGAGCAGGGCTACTCGGAGATCTTCAGCGACATCCCCGCTGAGACCCTGCGGGACCGCTACAGCATCCATGTGGAGGACATCCAGCTGATGTCCGACACGGTGGAAGAGGTGCGGGGCGTGGAAGGCATCGCTGAGGTCCGGGCGGCTATGGAGATTGCCGAGGGCTTTGTCATGCTGCGCAACGTGGCGTCCGCCATTGCCGTCATCCTGGTGGCTATGCTGGTGCTGATCTCCGTGTTTATCATTGCCAACACCATCAAGCTGGCAACCTTCACCCGGCGGGAGGAGATCGCCATTATGAAGATGTGCGGCGCCACCAACTGGTTTATCCGCTGGCCCTTCCTGGTGGAGGGCATCCTCCTGGGCATCTGCGGCGGCCTGGTGGCCTATGTGGCCCAGTGGGGAGTGTACGGCCTCATTGGCAAGGCCATGGCAGAGAGCGGCATCCTGGATATTATTACCATGATCCCCTTCCAGGACCTCAACGCCATGCTTCTGACGGTCTTCCTGCTGGTGGGCTTTGTCATTGGCGGCGGCGGTTCGGCCCTGGCGATCCGTAAGTTCCTGAAGGTATAAGAGGAGGAAGCCATGAGCAAGAAGAAAGGTTGGGACGGGCAGAAGTTTCAGAAGCGGTTTGCGGCTGTGATTGCCGTGGTGCTGTGCCTGTCCCTGGTGCTCTCCCTGGTGGCCGGTCTGTTGGCATACTGACCGGGGCGATCTCACAAAGAGAAACCCAAGAAGCGGCCGGCGTTGCAGGCCGCTTCTTTTTGTTGTAAGACAGGCTGGGATGGAATATCCTGAACTGCGCCCCCTATGTGGCTCCCGTCAGCCGCATATTCCCGGAAGGAGGGAATCCTGCATGGATATGGAAAGCAAGAATCCGAAAAAAATGATTTCCCGTACGAAGGCCGTCACGGCCTGTATCCTCTGTCTGCTCCTTGGCGGCGTTGCGGCCTTTGGCGGGGTGTGGGCGGCCCTGGGGAGCGATGGCATCACCCTTTTGCAGGCCAACCGGCTCATTACGGAGAAGTTTGTGGGAGACTACGACGAGACCGCCCACCGGGAGGCCACGCTGGAGGCCATGGTGGACTCCCTGGGTGACCGGTGGTCTTACTATCTGACCCCCCAGGAGTACCAGCAGGTTCAGGACACCCGGAGCAATTCCTACGTGGGCATCGGTATCACAGTGAGCCGGGATGAGCCCGACGGGCTGCTGATCCTGTCGGTCACCCAGGGCGGACCTGCCCAGGAGGTCGGACTGACGGCCGGAGAGATTATCCGGGCAGTGGACGGGACTCCGGTTACCGAGGAGACCAGAGAGGACTGTGTCTCTGCCATCAAGGGAGCCGAAGGCACTTCAGTCCGGTTGGAGGTGGAGGGGACCGACGGCCTTTGCCGCACCGTGGAGGTAGAGCGACGGACTGTCCGTGGTATCACTGCTACCTGGAAGATGGTGGCGGGAAACGTGGGCCTTATCACCATCCAGAATTTCTATTCCGGCACTGCCGACCTGGTCCGCCAGGGTGTGGAGGAGCTCACCGCCCAGGGGGCCAAAGCCCTGGTGCTGGATGTGCGCAACAATCCCGGCGGCTACGTGACAGAACTCACGGAAATCCTGGATTTACTGCTGCCGGAAGGGGATATCTTTATCAGCCGCAGCTACGACGGCAAGGAGAAGGTCTACACCTCTGACGCGGCCTGCGTGGATCTGCCTCTGGCGGTGCTGGTGAACGGGGACAGCTACAGCGCGGCGGAATTTCTGGCGGCCCAGCTCCGGGAGTCTGCCGGGGCTGTGGTGGCGGGAACCCGCACCTGCGGCAAGGGGTATTCCCAAATGCTCTATCGGCTCTATGACGGCAGCGCCATCGGCCTGTCCACCGCCCGGTACTACACCGGCAGCGGAGAATCCCTCATCGGCGTTGGCTTGGAGCCCGACCCGGCAGTGGAACTTACTGAGGAAGCCAAAGCCAGGCTCCTGGTGGGAGAGCTTCCCTATGAAGAGGATCTCCAGCTCCAGGCGGCCATCAAGGCTCTGGACCTGAGGGAATGACCCGCCGGCCTGTCTTGGGACGGACTGTCGACTATAACTGACGGTATCCCCTTGACAGACCGGAACAAACTACCTATAATACTTAAACATATAAACTGGTTTTTATATTATAATGTATCGTTATGTCCATTTAGAAGGGGACAGCATGATACTGTGCATTATCGAATCATCAGAAAGATCGAGGTATATGACCCATGGCAAAGGAATACAGACTCAGCGCAGAGCGCCTGGAAGAACTGAAGCAGGAACTGAACTACCTGAAGACCGTTCGTGAGAAGGAAGTGGCCGAGCTCATCAAGGAAGCCCGCTCCTTCGGCGACCTGTCTGAGAACAGTGAATACGACGAGGCGAAAAACGAGCAGGGTAAGCTCTACTCCCGCATTGCCGAGTTGGAGGAGATCCTGTCCAACTACACCATTATTGAGGAGGCCGAGCACCTGGACGCCGTCCACGTGGGCAACACCGTGGTGGTGGAAGACATGGAATTTGGCGAGGAAGAGACCTACGCCATCGTGGGCTCCCAGGAGGCCGACCCCATGAATGGCCGCATCTCCGAGGAATCCCCCTTCGGCCGCGCTCTGCTGGGCAAGCAGGCCGGCGACGAAGTGGTGGTGGAAGCCCCCGCAGGCAACATCCGTTACAAGATCGTAGCCATTCAGAGATAAAGAGAGAAGGAGCGGAAAATCATGGCTGAAAACAACAAGAAGGAACCTGTCCAGGAGCAGGAACAGGACCTGTCCCAGATCCTCAAGGTTCGCAGAGACAAGCTGAAGACCCTGCAGGAAGCAGGCAAGGACCCTTTTGAGCAGACCAAATTCGTGGTCTCTCACCACACCCAGGACATCAAGGACAACTTCGACGCCATGGAAGGCCAGGAAGTCACCGTGGCCGGCCGTCTCATGTCCAAGCGCGGCATGGGCAAGGTGAGCTTCTGCGACATGCAGGACAAGACCGGCCGCATCCAGCTCTACGCCCGCCGGGACGAGATGGACGAGGCCGTCTACAGCGACTTCAAGAAGTACGACATCGGCGATATCGTGGGCGTGGTCGGAGAGGTCTTCCGCACCCAGCGGGGCGAGATGAGCGTCCGCTGCAAGACCGTGACCCTGCTGTCCAAGTCTCTGCGGCCCCTGCCCGAGAAGTTCCACGGCCTCACCGATAAGGAACTGCGCTATCGTCAGCGCTATGTGGACCTGATCGTGAACCCCGACTCCCGCCGGAACTTCGAGATCCGCAGCAAGCTGGTAAGCTACCTGCGCTCCTTCCTGGACGGCCGGGGCTACATGGAGGTGGAGACCCCCGTTCTGAATACCATCTCCGGCGGCGCCACCGCCCGTCCCTTCATCACCCATCACAACACCCTGGATCTGGACATGTACATGCGCATCGCCACTGAGCTGCACCTGAAGCGCCTCATCGTCGGCGGCCTGGAGCGTGTCTATGAGATCGGTCGCATCTTCCGCAACGAGGGCATGGACACCAAGCACAACCCTGAGTTTACCACCGTGGAGCTGTATGAGGCTTATGCCGACTTCAACGACATGATGGATCTGTTTGAGGACTTCCTGTCCGGCGCGGCCATGACCATCCTGGGCACCTACGACGTGACCTGGCAGGGCGAGAACATCAGCCTGGCTCCCGGCTTCCGCCGCCTGACTATGGCTGAGGCCGTCAAAGAGTACTTAGGCGTGGACTTTATGGCCATCGAGGGAGACGAGGCCGCCGTGGCCGCCGCCAAGAGCGTGGGCGTGGACATGGACGGCGTGGAGCCTACCTGGGGCCATGCCCTCTATGAGTGCTTCGACCAGAAGGTGGAGGAGAAGCTCATCCAGCCCACCTTCATCACCATGCACCCCGTGGACGTGTCGCCTCTGGCCAAGCGTTCCCCCAAGGATCATCGCCTCACCGAGCGGTTCGAGCTCTTCATCTGCCGCAGCGAGATGGGCAACGCCTTCTCCGAGCTGAACGACCCCATCGACCAGAAGGAGCGGTTCCAGAAGCAGGTGGAGATGCGCGCCAAGGGCGACGAGGAAGCCGGCATGATGGACGACGACTACATCAACGCCCTGGAATACGGTCTGCCCCCCACGGGCGGCCTGGGCATCGGCATCGACCGCTGCGTCATGCTGCTCACCGGCGCGGACTCCATCCGTGACGTCATCCTCTTCCCGACCATGAAACCCATCGACTAAATATGGAACGACAGCATACCGTCAGCCCGCCTGTCGGTATGCTGTTGTGCAGTTTGCCGGACAGCGGGAGGCGGATGCATTGATACGGATCTGGAAAGAAAAGAACGCAGCCTGGGGGGCTCACCGGGGGATGAACGCCACCCGGCTGACCGCCCTGTCTTTCGGCGGGGTCATCCTCCTGGGGACCCTGCTCCTGCTGCTGCCGGGGATGTCCCGGAGCGGGGAGAGCGCCGGCCTGCTCACCGGGCTGTTCACTGCCACCTCCGCCACCTGCGTCACCGGCCTGGCTCTGGCGGATACCCTCTCCCAGTGGTCTCTGGCGGGGCAGGCGGTGATCCTGTGTATGATCCAACTGGGCGGTCTGGGGTTCATGACGGTGTATACCCTGCTGCTCACCTTCTTCCGGCGGGAGATCCTCCTCTCCCAGCGGATGGTGCTGGCCTCCTCCCTGGGCCTTCGGGGCACCGGCGGGGTGGTGCGGCTGGTCCGCCACGCCCTGCTGGGCACGGCCATCCTGGAGGGGATGGGGGCGGTGATCCTGTCCTGTTTCTTTGTGCCCAAGTTCGGCCTGCCCCGGGGCGTTTGGTACGCCGTCTTTCATTCCATTTCCGCCTTCTGCAACGCGGGCTTTGACCTCATGGGCCCCCAGGGGGGCAGTCTTGCCCTCTTTGCGGACCAGCCGGTGGTTCTGGCGGTTCACGGGGCTCTGGTGATTTTGGGCGGCTTGGGCTTTTTTGTGTGGGAGGACATCTACCGCCAGCGGCGGTGGAAAAAATTCTCACTGTACACCCAGATGGTCCTGGGGATGACGGCCTTTCTCATTCTGGCGGGGTGGGTCTACTTCCTGTTGGCGGAGTGGAGCAACCCGGCCACCCTGGGACCGATGGCGGCGGGCGACAAGGTCGTCAACGCCCTGTTTCAGTCAGTGACCCTGCGGACGGCGGGCTTCGCCAGCATCCCCCAGGGAGGCCTGCGGGAGAGCTCCCAGGTGATGTGCCTGTTGTTCATGTTCATTGGCGGCAGCAGCGGCTCCACCGCCGGGGGTGTGAAGACCGTCACCATCCTGGTGCTGGCCGCCGCCCTGTGGAGCGGCCTCCGGGGACGGCAGACGGTTGCCCTCCGGGGGCGGACCATCCCCGCCCGGCAGGTGTTCAACGCCTTCACCCTGACTCTCACGGTGCTGGTTACGATGTTTGTTTGCACCATGGCAATCTCTCTGTGGGAGGGAGGCTCCTTCCTTTCCATCCTCTACGAGGTGACCTCCGCTGTGGGGACCGTGGGTCTGAGTACGGGTCTCACCGGAAGCCTGTCGGCAGGCAGCTGTCTGGTGATCGTCGTCCTCATGTACATGGGGCGGGTGGGCATCCTCTCCTTCTCTCTGGCCTTTATGATCCCCAAGGGCGGGGGAGACAAAGTACGCTACCCCACCTGTGACGTTATGATCGGTTAAGGAGGATTCCTATGGAGACATTTGTGGTCATCGGCCTGGGCCGCTTCGGGTCGGCCGTGGCCGAGGAACTGTGCGCCCTGGGCCACCAGGTCCTGGCCATCGACACCGATGAGAAGGCCGTCCAGAGGATGGCCGAGAAGGTCACCCAGGCGGCGGTGGGAGACTGTCAGGACCCGGAGGTCCTGGAAATGCTGGGGGTTAAGAATATGGACGGGGCGGTGGTGGCCTTCAGCAACGACATCGGCACCAGCGTCCTCATTACCCTGAACCTGAAGGAACTGGGCCTCCCCCGGATCATCTGCAAGGCCCGGAACCACAGCCACCGGGAGGTTCTCCGCCGCATCGGCGCGGATCAGGTGGTCTTTCCCGAGCTGGAGAGCGGTCGAAACCTGGCCCGGACCCTGGCCAACCGGGAGATTCTCAACTACATTGAACTCACCGAGCGGTATGGCATTGTGAAGCTGAAAGTTCCTACCCGCTGGGTGGGGAAGACCCTGCGGGACTTGAATGTCCGGGCCAACTACCAGGTGAATATCATCGCCATTCAGAGTGGGGACGAGGCCATTCAGCCGGTTCCCTCGCCGGATTATCCCTTCCGGGCGGGGGATCTGATCTTCACCCTGGGCGACAACGAAAGCAATGAGCGCATCCTTGCGCTGGAGTGACCATGGAGAAAATCACAAGTCGAACCAATCCCCTTATGACCCATATCCGCAAGCTGTCGGGGGACCGAAAGTACCGGCGGACCAGCGGCCAGATGGTCTGTGAGGGGCCGAAAATGCTGGCCGAGGCCCTGAAATGGGGGGCCAAGGTGGAGGTCTTGGTGTGCGCCGAGGGCTATCAAGTCCCTTCGGACCTGCCCAAAGACGTGCGCCTGGTGGAGATCCCCGCCGACCTGCTCAAGTCCGTGGCCCCCACGGAGACCCCCCAGAAGGTCCTCTTCCTCTGCGCCCTTCCCCCCGGGGGACTGCCGGAGAAACTGTCCGGCGGCCGATATCTGGTTCTGGACGGACTCCAGGACCCGGGCAACGTGGGGACCCTGTGGCGGACGGCCGACGCCTTCGGCGCCGACGGCCTGTTTCTGCTACCCGGCTGCGCCGACCCCTGGAGTCCCAAGACCGTGCGGGCCACCATGGGGGCCTGCTTCCGCCTGCCTGTGTGGGAGGGGGATCTGGCGTCTCTGACGGAGCTGCTGGACCGCCATAGCCTGCCCCTGTACGCCACCGCTCTGCGGGAGGACACGGAGGATATCCGGGATCTGGACCTGACCCGGTCCGCCGTGGTCATCGGCAGTGAGGGGAGAGGGGTCTCCCAGGCGGTGCTGGACCAGAGCGCCAAGACCATCAAGATCCCTATGACCGACCGGTGCGAGTCCCTCAACGCGGCCGCCGCCGGCACGGTGGTCCTGTGGCAGATGTGCCAGGGGACGAATTTTTAATCAACACAGCGTAACCGAACAAGGAGAGGGCGCCTATGAGTACCGTAAGACACTGGCTTTGGCTGAGTACCCGGGGAAAGAACCCGGAGCGGTACGCTGCCCGCATCCTGGACTACTTCGGAACCCCGGAGGGGGCCTACCACGCCGACCGGGAGGCTTACGACCGGGTCGAGGGCCTTCCTGAGAAGGTGAAACAAACTCTGCTGGACAAAAATCTGGCGGAGGTTGACGAGATTTTGCAGGACTGCCAGCGGCTGGGGATTCGCATCCTGACCATCCAGGATGCGGAGTATCCCGAGCGGCTGCGGCAGATTCAGGACCCGCCCTGCGTCCTCTATGTGAAGGGCCGGCTGCCCAGCCTGGACGACGAGGCGGCGGTGGCCATCGTAGGCGCCCGGAACGCCAGCCCCTATGGGATCATGGCCGCCCGGAAGCTGGGTCTGGACCTGACCCGACAGGGAGCCCTGGTGGTCAGCGGCTCTGCCCGGGGGATCGACTCCGCGGCTTTAGAGGGAGCCCTCAAGGGAGGTGGCCAGGTGATCTCCGTCCTGGGCAACGGGATTGATGTGATCTACCCCGCCGGGAACCAGGCCCTGTATGAAGACGTGGCGGCTCAGGGGGCATTGATCTCCGAGTATCCCCCGGGGACAGAACCCAAGGGGAGCCACTTCCCGGTGCGAAACCGCATCCTGGCCGGACTGAGCCTGGGCGTGGTGGTAGTGGAGGGGACAGAAACCAGCGGTTCTCTCATCACCGCCCGGTGGGCGCTGGAGGAGAACCGGGACGTCTTCGCGGTGCCGGGCAACATCGACGCGCCCCTGTCCAGGGGGCCCAACGGCCTCATCCGTAAGAATGAGGCCAAGCTGATTTTAGACGCCTGGGATATTCTGGAGGAATACGAATTCCTCTATCCGGCGAAACTTCACCCTAAGGGGGAGCTGCCCCAGCAGGCCCAAGAGGCCCGGTTGAGGCAGCCGGAAGAGCCGTCCAAACCGGCGGCGAAACAGGAACCCGAAGGGGAGGAGCCCAAGCTCATCGTGGACCTGCGGAAAGACCCGGAGGCCTTCACTGATGACGAGGCCGCCCTCATCCGCGCCCTCCAGGGCGGGGAAACCCGCACTGCCGACGATCTGGTGGAGGGAACCGGCATCCCCGCCCGGCGGGTGATGTCCGCCCTGACCATGCTCCAGGTCCGGCAGCTGGTGAGTCAGGGACCGGGCAAGCGGTTCTCCACCCCGGTCCAATTGAAAGAGTAAACAACATCCCTGTGGATGAAACCATACATCGAACAGCAAGAAACACGGAGGTTGCAACGTGGCAAAGACGAATCTGGTGATCGTAGAGTCACCGGCCAAGGCAAAGACCATCGGAAAATATCTGGGGCCCAGCTACAAGGTGCTGGCCTCCATGGGGCATGTCCGCGACCTGCCCAAGAGCAAGATGGGCGTGGATCTGGAACACGGCTTCCAGCCGGACTACCAGCCCATCAAAGGAAAGGAGGAGACCATCGCTGAGCTGAAGGCCGCCGCCGACGCCAGCCAGAAGGTGTACCTGGCAACCGACCCGGACCGGGAAGGAGAAGCCATTTCCTGGCACCTGAAGGAGCTGCTGGATCTGCCGGACGCCAAGACCAGCCGGGTCACCTTCAACGAAATCACGAAAAAGGTCGTTACCGAGAGCATTGCTGCTCCCCGGGAGATCGACCAGAACCTGGTGGACGCCCAGCAGGCCCGCCGCATCCTGGACCGGATCGTGGGCTATGAGCTGTCCCCCCTGCTGTGGAAGAAGATCCGCCGGGGCCTGTCCGCCGGCCGCGTCCAGTCCGTGGCCACCCGGCTGGTGGCCGAGCGGGAGGCCGAGATCCGGGCATTTGTGCCGGAGGAATACTGGACCCTGGAGGCCTCCTTTGACCGCATTGCCCCCAACCTTGGATCCTTCAAGGCCCAGTTCTGGGGCCGGGAAAAGAAGATGGAGCTTAAGTCCAAGGAGCAGGTGGATGAGGTTCTGGAGCGCATCCGAAACGCGCCCTTCGCCGTCAGCAACATCAAGCGCCAGGACAAAAGCCGTGCCCCCGCTCCGCCGTTCATCACCAGCTCCCTCCAGCAGGAGGCCAGCCGGAAGCTGAACATGAGTCCCCGCCGGACCATGTCCATCGCCCAGCAGCTCTACGAAGGCGTGGACATCGAAGGGGAAGGCACCGTGGGTTTGATCACCTACATGCGTACCGACTCCCTGCGCATCTCCGAGGAGGCCATCGCCTCCGCCAGCTCCTTCGTGGCCGCCCGGTACGGCCAGCAGTATCTGCCCGCCACCCCCCGTCGGTTCAAGACCAAGGCGGGAGCCCAGGACGCCCACGAAGCAATCCGTCCCTCCAACGTGGAGCTCACCCCCGAGTCCATCAAGAAGGACCTGACCGCCGAGCAGTTCCGCCTGTATAAGCTCATCTGGAGCCGGTTCCTGGCCAGCCAGATGGCCTCCGCCGTCTATGACAGCGTGGGCATCGAGGTGGAGAGCGCCGGTTATATCTTCAAGACCAGCCGGTCCGAGGTGAAGTTCCCCGGCTTCCTGGCGGTCTATGAAGAGGGCAAGGACGAGGAGACCAACGAGATCTCCACGCCGCTGCCCAACCTGAAGGAGGGCGAGGAGCTCAAGTGCGCGGCAACCAAGCCCGACCAGAAGTTCACCCAGCCCCCCACCCGGTACACCGAGGCCACCCTCATCCGGGCCTTGGAGGAAAAGGGCATCGGCCGCCCCTCTACCTATGCCCCCACCATCAGCACCATTATGGCCCGGGAGTATGTGGTGAAGGACGGCAAGTACCTCCACACCACCCCCCTGGGGGAGGTGGTCACCGACCTGATGAAGGATAAGTTCCACGACGTGGCCGACTATGACTTCACCGCCTCCATGGAAAACCGTCTGGACAAGGTGGAAAGCGGCGAGGAGTACTGGAAGGACGTTCTGAACGACTTTTACGGCGGCTTTAAGCAGGAACTGGCCAAGGCCGAGGAGGACCTGGAGGGCGTCCGAATCAAGGTGCCCGACGAGGTCTCCGAGGAGATCTGCGACGTCTGCGGCAAGCAGATGGTGGTGAAGTCCGGCCGGTTCGGCCGTTTCCTGGCCTGCCCCGGCTTCCCCGAGTGCACCTTTACCAAGCCGCTGGTCATCGAGATGCCCGGCAAATGCCCCAAGTGCGGCAGCCGCCTGCTGAAAAAGACCTCCCGCAATGGTTATACCTACTACGGCTGCGAGCGCAACGGAGACAAACTGGGCCGGGCCTGCGACTTCATGACCTGGGACGTGCCGGTGAAGGACTGCTGCCCCGAGTGCGGCTGGACCATGTTCAAGAAATCCGGCCGGGGCTTTAAAAAGCCTTTCTGTATCAACGAGGCCTGCAGTGCTTTCGTCCCCGAGGAAAAGCGGGGCGGTTACCGGAAGAAAAAGACCGAGGAGACCGCCGAAGGGGCTGCTGCGGAAACCGGAGCAGAGGAGAAGACCACCGCCAAGAAGACCACGAAAAAGACGGAGGAAAAGACCGCCGAGAAGAAGACCGCAGCCAAAAAGACGACCGCCAAAAAGGCCGCCAAGGAGGAGGGCGAAGAGAAGCCCGCCAAGAAGACAGCTGCCAAGAAAACCACCGCAGCCAAGAAGACCACCAAGAAGGCTGCGGCTGAGACCCCCACGGAGGAGAAGGAATGAGCCATCGAGTGACCGTCATCGGCGGGGGCCTGGCCGGGTGCGAGGCCGCCTGGCAGCTGGCCAAGCGGGGGATCCCCGTAACCCTCCACGAAATGAAGCCCGCCAAGAAGACCCCTGCCCACCACACGGACCTCTTCGGGGAGCTGGTGTGCTCCAACTCCCTCCGGTCCGACCAACTGGAAAACGCCGTGGGCCTGCTGAAGGAGGAGCTGCGGCGGCTGGATTCCCTGATTCTCAAGTGCGCCGACGATCACCGGGTGGCCGCCGGCGGAGCCTTGGCGGTGGACCGGCTGGGCTTTGCCCAGGCCGTCACCGACGCCATCCGCAGCCATCCCCTCATTGAGGTGGTGGAGGGGGAGGTTACGGCCATCCCCGAGGAGGGGGAGGTCATCGTGGCTTCCGGCCCCCTGACCTCCGACGCCCTGGCGGAGGCCATTGCCCAGCGGTATCCCCAGAGCGGCTACCTGCACTTCTACGATGCGGCGGCCCCTCTGGTGACCTATGAGAGCGTGGATATGGAGAGCGCCTACTTCGCCTCCCGCTACGACAAGGGGACCCCGGACTACATCAACTGCCCCATGAACCAGGAGGAATACCTGGCCTTCTGGAAGGAACTGTGCGCCGCCAAGGAGTCCAACGTCCACGGCTTCGAGGACAAGAATGTCTTCGAGGGCTGCATGCCCGTGGAGGTCATGGCCCGCCGGGGGGAGCAGACCCTGTGCTACGGCCCCTTAAAACCCCGGGGCCTGAAAGACCCCAAGACGGGCAAGGAGCCCTTTGCCGTGGTTCAGCTCCGCCGGGACAACAGCGATGGCACCATTTATAACCTGGTGGGCTTCCAGACCCATCTGACCTGGCCGGAGCAGAAGCGGGTGTTCACCATGATTCCCGCCCTGAAGAACGCCGAGTTTTTGCGCTACGGCGTTATGCACCGGAACACCTATCTGGATTCCCCCCGGATGCTGGACCGCTACTACCGGGTGAAGGCCGAGCCCAGAATTCTATTCGCCGGGCAGGTCACCGGCGTGGAGGGCTATGTGGAGTCTACCGCCTCCGGCTGTCTGGCCGGTCTGGAGCTGGCAAGACGACTCCAGGGCAAGCCCCCTGTGGACTTCCCCCAGGAGACTGCCATCGGCGCCCTGGCCCTGTATGTCAGCAATGAATCGGTGGCCAACTTCCAGCCCATGAATGTGAACTTCGGTATCATGCCCCCCCTGGGCTACCGGGTGAAGGGCAAGCGGAACAAGAACGCCGAGCTGTCCAAACGGGGTCTGGAAATTCTGGATACCTTAGATGTAGAATAAACGATACCTTTTGAGATTTGAGAAAGGAAACGATATGAGAATTATTCTGGACGCCATGGGCGGCGACAACGCCCCGCTGGCCCCTGTGGAAGGCGCGGTCAAGGCCGCTGAAACCCTGGGGGTGGACGTGATCCTCTCCGGCAAGCCCCAGGAGATCATGGCCTGCCTGGAAAAGCTGGGCCACAAGGAAGTCCCCAAGGGCATCGAGATCCTGCCCGCCTCCCAGGTCATCACCATGGAGGACAACCCCGCCCGAGCCTTTAAGGAGAAGAAGGACTCCTCCATGACGGTGGGCCTGCAGAAGCTCAAGGACGGCGAGGCCGACGCTTTCGTCTCTGCCGGCTCCACCGGCGCGCTCCTGTCCGCCGCCACCCTGATGGTCAAGCGCATCCGGGGCATCCGCCGGGCGGCTATGTGTCCCGTGGTCCCTACCCAGAAAGGGGGATTCGTCCTCATCGACTGCGGGGCCACCGCCGACTGCACCCCTGAGTACCTCCTCCAGTACGCCTTTATGGGTACTTACTACGCCAAGCGCACCCTGGGCCTGGAGAATCCCCGGGTGGGCCTGCTGAACATCGGCGCAGAACCCAGCAAGGGTTTGCCCCTCCAGCTGGAGACCCATGCCCTGCTGACCCAGGCCCATCAGGAGGGCCGCATCAACTTCATCGGTAACATCGAGGGCCGGGAAGCCCTCCTGGGCGGGGTGGACGTGCTGGTTACCGACGGCTTTACCGGAAACATCTTTATGAAAACCTACGAGGGCGGCCTGCTCATGTTCTCCGACTTTATGAAGACCATGTTCAAGTCCAGCCTCTCCACCAAGCTGGGTTACCTGACCGTGAAGGGCCAGGTGGAAGACTTTAAAAAGATTTTCAATCCCAACGAAATCGGCGGCACCGCCATGGTGGGCATCTCCAAGCCAGTCATCAAGGCCCACGGCTCGTCCAACGGGTACGCCATCTACAATGCCATCTGCCGGGCCAAGGAGATGGCAGAGTCCGACCTGATTCAGGATATTACCGCCAATATTGAGCACATGCGCATTTCGGGCGGAAAGACAGCCGAGGAATGATTTTTCAATTTGCCTATTGACAGAGCGGAAAAATCTCCCTATAGTAATGGTTGCGAATACAGCTATTCCAAAGGAGCCGTTAGTCATGATTTTTGAGAAGATTCAGAAGATTATTGCCGAAGAACTCTGTGTGGAACAGGACCGTATCACCCTGCAGGCTGACTTCCTGGAGGATTTGGAGATGGACTCCCTGGACGTGGTGGAGATCATCATGAGCCTGGAAGATGAGTTCGGCGTAGAGATCCCCGATGACGAAATCGAGGGTATCAAGACCGTGGAAGACCTGGTCAACTACCTGGCAAACAAGCTTGATTTGTAACGATGAACATCCCTGACAACCCCCGTCCCTTTGGCCGGGGGTTGCGTTGTGGAGTGCGTGAAAAGGAGTGTCAAACACAATGAAGACCCTGGAGGAGAAAATTGGATATACCTTCCGGGACCGCACCCTGCTGGAGAACGCCCTGACCCACAGCTCCTATGCCAACGAGCACCGGGACAAGGGCATGCCAAGCAACGAGCGGCTGGAGTTTTTGGGCGACTCGATCTTAGGACTGGTGGTGGCCGACCACCTGTACCGCAACCAGCCCGACCTGCCCGAGGGGGATCTGACCCGCATCCGGGCGGCCCTGGTCTGCGAGGGGAGCTTGGTGGAGGTGGCCAAGTCCCTGGATCTGGGCAGCTATCTGAAGCTGGGCCGGGGCGAGGAGAGCGGCGGTGGCCGTAAGCGTCCTTCCATCCAGGCGGACGCGGTGGAGGCCATGCTGGCCGCTGTGTATCTGGACGGCGGCATCGGCCAGGCCCGCAAGCTGATCCACAACCTGATTCTGAACCAGGAGCGGGAGAAGATCGCCAACGGCCGGGACTTCAAGACTGCCCTTCAGGAGCTGGTCCAGCGGGAGAGCGGCCAGGTGCTGTCCTACCGGCTGGTGGGGGAGAGCGGCCCTGACCACGCCAAGTGCTTTTCCATGGAGGTTCTGCTCAACGGCCAGCCTATCGGTGCCGGAGAGGGCAGAAGCAAGAAGGAAGCCGAGCAGGCCGCTGCCAAGGCCGCCGTGGGAAAACTGGAGAAGACAAAGGCATGAACAAGAAAACAAGAAATCTGATCATCGCCCTGGTGCTGCTGGTGATCCTGCTGGTGGAGCCCTTCTGGGGGAGCATCAAGTCTGCCGTCACCGGGGAGGACGCCCAGACGGGGGCCTCTACCGAAGCCCCGCAGATTACCTGCACCGTGGCAGTCTCCTGCCAGACCGTGTGGGAAAACACCGACCTGGTGGAGCAGGCCACCCTGGACCTGCTGCCGGAAGACGGCTGGATGATCCGTGAGACGGAGCTGACCGTCCCAGAGGGAACCACTGTGCTGGAGACCCTCCAGTGGGCCGCCCAGGAGGCAGATTTTGCTGTGGTCACCTCCGGCACCCCCGCCTTTGTGGAGCGCGTCGGCGATTTGGCCAACGGCGATGCGGGGGATGTGTCCGGCTGGACCTATACCGTCAACGGGGAGACCATCATGGAGAGCGCGGCCGTTCAGACGGTGTCCGAGGGCGACCAGGTGGTCTGGTCCTTCGTCTGTATATGGGAATAAAGTGCAAAGGTCTTCCTCCGACGAGGGAGGCTTTTGTTTTAGCCACTTGCATTTCCTCCAGGATATGCTAATATCAGACTATCGCAGCGTTATTATCAAGGAAGAGAAAAAGAATCCATAAGAAGGGAACCCAACCATGACCAAGAAACTTTACGATCTGGACAGCCATCTGTCCGTTTTCACCGCCCAGGTTCTGGCCTGTACCCCCACCGGGGAGGGCCGCTGGGCTGTCCTCCTGGACCAGACCGCCTTCTTTCCCGAGGGCGGCGGTCAGCTTCCCGATCAGGGGACTCTGGATCAGGCCAACGTCCTGGACGTCCAGGAGACCCCCGAGGGCATCTTCCACACTATCGACGCGCCGTTGGAGGTGGGCGGAACTGTCACCGGAAGACTGGACTGGCCCCTGCGCTTCCGCCGGATGCAGTGTCATTCCGGGGAACACGTGATCTCCGGCGTGGCCCATAACCTCTTTGGCTGCACCAACGTGGGCTTCCACATGGGGGAGAACGAGGTCATCCTGGACTTCGACAAGGAGCTGACCCAGGAACAGATTGACACCATCGAGGAGACCGCCAACCGCATCATCTGGAGCAATCGCCCCGTCACCGCGGAGTATCCCGCCCCCGAAGTCCTCAAGGATCTGGACTACCGCAGCAAGCTGGACCTGACGGAGAACGTCCGCATCGTCACCATCCCCGACTGCGACGTCTGCGCCTGCTGCGCCCCCCACGTGAACTTCACCGGCGAGATCGGCATGGTGAAGCTCCTGTCCAACATGCGCCACCGGGGGGGAATCCGCATCTGGATGGCCGCCGGCGAGCTGGCCTGGAAGGACTATCGCACCAAGCAGGCCAACGTGGCCGCCATCTCCGCTGCCCTGTCGGTGAAGCAGCACGAGACCGCCCAGGGAGTGGCCCGCATGAAGGCTGAACTGGAAGCTGCCTATCTGGCGCTGAAAGAGACCAAGATCGCCCTGGCTGCCGAGAAGTGCAAGGCTCTGCCCGAGACCGAGGGCAATATCCTCCTCTTCGAGGACGACCTGGACAGCCAGAGCATGCGCACCCTGGCGAACACCGGTATGGAGCGCTGCGGCGGCATCTGCGCGGTCTTTGTGGGCAAGGACGGCCAGTACCGCCACGTGATGGGCAGCAAGACCGTGGATCTCCGGGCCCAGTCCAAGGACATCCACCAGGCCCTGGGCGGCAAGGGCGGCGGTCAGCCCACCATGATTCAGGGCTCGGTTACCGCCACCCGGGAGCAGATCGAGGCCTATTTCGCATAACCCCCAGAGAGGAGGATTCCTATGGCGAAAAAGAATCTCCGAAATACGCGGGGCAAGATCGTCTCCGCGGCCTGGCAGCTCTTCTATGAGCAGGGCTATGAGGACACCACCGTGGAGGAGATCATCGAGACCTCCCAGACCTCCAAGGGGTCCTTCTATCACTACTTTGACGGGAAGGACGCTCTGCTCTCCACCCTCAGCGACCTCTTTGATGAGAAGTACGAGGCCCTCCAGGAGACCATGGATCCGGCTATGCCAGCCATGGAGAAGCTGCTCTTTCTCAACGGGGAGCTCTTCCGCATGATCGAAAACTCGGTCTCCATGGATCTGCTGGCCCGGCTCCTGTCCACCCAGCTGGTGACCAGCGGGGAAAAGCATCTGCTCAACCACAAGCGGACCTATTACCGGCTCCTGCGGAAGATCATCGCCCAGGGCCAGGAGGCGGGAGAGCTGTCTGACCGGCAGAGCGTCAGCGAGATGGTGAGGCTCTATGCCCTGTGCGAGCGGGCCCTCATGTATGACTGGTGCCTGCGGGGCGGGGAGTACTCCCTGCGCCAATATGCCGCCCAGGTGCTGCCCAATTTTTTAAGCAGCTTTTATCCTGTGTCTTATCCTAAAAATCGTACAGAAGAAAATCTTTGATTTTAAAAGATTTTTTATTAAATTTTGGAAACGCAGTATAGACTATAGTCTATACTGCGTTCTGTATTGCGTTCTATGTTCCGTCGTGGTATGATAGGTTACGACATGGAATACGTTTTTTGAGAGAGAAACGAAATTAAAGATTTAGGAGTGTTTCAACCATGACCACCGCGAAAATCTGTATCCTGGTGACCATCGTGGCCTATCTGTGCCTGATGATCTTTGTCGGGGTACACTTCGGCAAGAAGAACGCCGGGGGATCTTCCCACGAGTTCTATCTGGGCGGCCGGAAATTAGGCCCCCTTGTCACCGCCATGAGCGCCGAGGCCTCGGACATGAGCAGCTGGCTGCTCATGGGTCTGCCCGGCCTGGCCTACATCTCCGGCATCGCCGAGCCCGGCTGGACCGCCATCGGCCTGGCTGTGGGTACCTATCTGAACTGGCTCATCGTGGCCAAGCGTCTGCGGAACTATACCCTGACCGTCAAAGCTGTCACCATCCCCAGCTTCTTCTCCCGCCGCTACCATGACCAGCGGAACGTGCTGGCCTGCATCGCCGCCCTGGTGGTGCTCATTTTCTTCATCCCCTACACTGCCTCCGGCTTTAAGGCCATCGGCACCCTGTTCTCCAGCCTCTTCGGCGTGGACTATCAGGCGGCCATGATCTTCGGCGCGGTGGTCATCATCATCTACACCGTGCTAGGCGGCTTCCTGGCCGTGGCCAACAACGACCTGATCCAGAGCATCGTTATGTCCGTGGCTCTGGTCATCATCGTCTGCTTCGGCATCAACCAGGCCGGCGGCTGGGACGCTGTGGTGTCCAATGCCCAGGCCCTGCCCGGCTACCTGAATCTCACCCAGGGCCACAACATGGCCGAGGGAGTGGCCTCCACCTACAGCGGCCTGAGCATCGTCTCCACCCTGGCCTGGGGCCTGGGCTACTTCGGTATGCCCCACATCC
>JAEDLP010000123.1 GCA_016295225.1 Oscillospiraceae bacterium
TTCTTCTGTACCAATATCGGTCAGCAGACCCTGGACGCGGGAGTAGGGCATGGCGTACCGCTGGGACAGGTAGCGCAGGGAGGCCCCCAACTCTCCGTCAGGTCCGCCGAAGTGTAACAAGGTACAATCGTAGGGAGAAAAAGGACTATAGCGCCAGGCGATAGAGGATGGTGATCCGTTTGTCCCCTTTGGACCAGGTGCACCTCTCCAGCACACATGAGGCGGCGCGGTATTTTTCCTCCGTTCCGGATTCGGGATCGCGCAGAGAAAGCAGGGCGTGCTGGATGCGGGCCCGAAGCAGCTCCGTGTCCTTGTCCGCTGGTTCCTTCCCCGACTGGATAGCGTGCCGCAGGCAATCGGCCTGTTCGATCAATGCCAGCTTTGCCGCCTTGTACTCCTCAAGGCTTTCCGCGCCGCAGAGGAACGCCTCCCGCAGCCGCTGGAGTTTCTTCTCCGTGGCGGCCAGTTCCTGGGAGAGGGCGGCTTGGGATGGGGAGGAAACGCTGGGAGAAACATCAATGGAGAAGTCGCATTGGCAGGCGGCGTCAGACTGGAGTTGGGCGAGGATAGCCTCTTCCAAGCGCTTGGCCGGGGTGTGTTGGGAGACGGTACAGCGTCCCTTTGCATATCGTCCGCATTTTAAATAGTGGGGCTGGGAAAAAATCAACCCGCCGCCGCACTGCGCGCAGCGAACCAGACCTGCCAGCCAGTGCTTTCGCTCTCCGGCGGGTCGAGCGTGTTTACCGTGGCGGTCGGCGTTGGTTTGCAGGAGGAGCCCGGCCGCGTCAAAGGTTTCTTGAGAGATCAGCGGGGGGTGGCCGCTTGGCACAATAAGGGGCGGGGCGTCGGGCTCCCCCTTGGCTGGCCGCCATCGGAGCATACCGATGTACACGGGATTTCCCAGGATATACTTGATTTGGCGGGTGTCCATGGGATTTCCCCGGTGGGTGAGGATACCGAGCCTTTGGGTCCAGCGGGCGATGGCAACCATGGAGACGCCGGCCAGAAACTGACGGAAGATCTCCTGGACGGCGGCGGCTTCCTGGGGGATGGGAACCAGCGTGTTGTCGCGAACCCGGTAGCCAAAGGGGGGAACGGTCTGAAGCTCGCCCCGCCGGGCCTTCTCGGTCATCCCCTTGCGCACCTCGTCCCCCAGATTGATGGAGTAGTACTCTGCCATGGCCTCCAGCATGGCCTCCAGGATCAGGCTCATGCGGTCATCCTCTAGGTGTTCCGTGATGCTGATGACCTGGACGCCGCACTGGCGGCGGAGCATGGATTTGTAGACGATGCTGTCCTCCCGGTTTCGTGCAAACCGGTCAAATTTGTGAACCAGAATCGCGGAAAAGGGCGGCGGTTTCAGTTTGGCGGCGGCGATCATAGACATGAAGGCGGGCCGCGTTTCTGCCCGGCGGCCGGAGATCCCGGCGTCAATGTAGACATGCTCCGGGAGGATCGTCATGTTGTGCTGCTGAGCGTAACGGTCCAACGCGTGCCGCTGGGCTTCCGGAGAATACTCGGTCTGATCTTCGGTGGAGACCCGAATATAGCAGGCGGCACAGATTCGTTCCATGGTAATCCCTCCTTTTTCCTTACTCTATGCGGCGGAAAACCAGGCAAGAAGAGCGTGGGAAAGGCATAGAGATACTGAGGAGGTGATTTGTCTGGAAGGGGAACTTCAAGTGGAAAGCTATGTGCATACAGGAGAAGGGCTGATCAGCACAAAGAAGCTGGACAAGGAAGCGCGGGAGCGGCTGGCCGTGTGGCTCAAAGAGACATATCTCAATGAGCTGTTCCGCGGCGTGGGGCGCGTGACACCACAAAAGGCGGAACCGGCAGCAGAGACCGGGCATTCGGATGCTGTGGGGAGGTGACTGGATGGGGGAGACCGAGGACGGGGTTGCCGCATAACGTGCAACCGGGTTTCTCGACAGACTGACGCACCGTGAGTGTACTCACGGTGCGTTTTCTTCTTTGCTTCTGGTCAATATTCTTCCAAATGCTGTTTTGTCCAGCCACTTCCGCCAGATGGTCACTGCCAGCAAAGCGCAGACAGTACCCACCAGAGCTCCGCCCAAAACGTCAGTGGGGAAGTGTACATAGAGGTACAGCCGAGAAAAGGCAATCAAAGCAGCCAATGCCAGGGCTGCCCACCTGCCCCGCCACTTGGTCAACACCAAGACCATCGCCGCCGCAAAAGAGGCCGAGGTATGCCCGGACGGAAAAGACGGATCCCCGGGACGGTGAATCAGCAGTTCCACCGCCGTATTCAAATCACAGGGCCGAATCCGGCCCACAGCATGTTTCAAAAGCAGATTACAGACGATCAGGCTCAGCAGCAGAGCCGTCAGCACCTGAAAACCTGTGGCTCGCTCTTTCCTGCTGAACAGGAGAATGGCAAAACCCAAAAGAATCCAAATCATGCCGCTGTCACCCAGCCGAGTGATGGCCGGCATGAGGACATCCATCCAGGCACTTTGGCAATGGGCTGCGATCCAATCCAGGATCCCAAGCTCTGCCGCAGACAATGGATTCATCCTGCCGCCCCCTTTCTCTTTGTAAAAATCAGTGAAGATATTTTAACACGGGAACGAGAGCCGGGCAAGCATTTCTCAGGATGTCACAGACGGCAGGGACAGAATCTCTTCCGCCGTCCGTACCGCCATTTCCTGGGATCGGGCGAAATCAACATGAGGGTGATAGAGCTCCTCCAAGGTGTCGTGATGGGCCTTGGCTTGGGCCAAGTGTTCGACCCCTTCTGCCAGCAATTCCTCCGCCACTCGATTGGACAGGCGGAGGAAGCTTCTTCCCTCCTGCCAAGCCTCTTTCTCCACCAAGCTCTCTGTGCGGACGGTTCGGAAGTCCTCCCGCTTCACCGGACCGCACACAAACGCCAGGGACCGCTCCGGGATCAGCAGATGGGCCAGACGGTTCGGATTCACAGGGTCGGAGCAGGCAATTACATCATATCCGCTCTCCAGGAATCCCTCTTCCAAACGCTGCAGAAATACCCCAGCCAAACCGCACTCATCCCGAATCTCATACCCGCGCTCGCACAGCGCCGAAACGGTGTCTTCCAGTAAGATACGCCCTTGGCAGGTCACGCCGCCAAGGAACCGTCGGATTCGTCTTCCAGTTCCCGTCCGGCGTCCTTTTCGCTCTCGCGAAAGGATACCGGCTGCCCGTTTCTCGGCTTTAGCCAAGGTTTCTTCCGTGTGCAGCGGCAGGCGGCCTCGTCTCCAGCTCTCCTCCGCCCCACGGATACAGCGATGGGCCTGCGGATAGCAAGCCCGATAGGCCTGCGCCGCTTCGATAATCTCCTCCCGCATGAGGAAAAGGGCCTTTCGGTCGTAACCCTCTCCCAGATCGATGTAATGTCCTGTGGCTCCCGTGAACGCCGGGTCCATCACGTGTGGAGCCGTGCCGTCAACCATGGCTGCTCCCTTCCGGGGGATGAAAATGCCGTCCAACGAATCAGGATCTCCGGAACAGCGGATGTACTCCACAGCATATCCTTCCGCCTCCATGTCTTGCGCGACGCGCCCCATGAGAGTGGATTTCCCACAGCCCGCGCCCCCCTTGATTACATAAAACGCCTGTATGTTTCTTTGATCCACCCACTGATCGTACAAGGACGAAAACCCTTCCGCAGAGTTAGCCCCCAGGAAAAATTGAACACGATGTGTTAAGTCCGTCATAAGCTGTCCTCCCACCATGAAATTTCGTTCAATTCAGCTTATGCGCTCTTCTTCCCTCCGGTCACAAGGGATACCGAAACCCCACATCATAGCCATTCTTCCACCACATCCCGCAATGCACAGGGCGTCACACCGCCGCAAATCAAGCGATTCGCCAGTTCTTCGATCCGCTCTGAACGGGTGGTAATATCCCAGATCTCTTCCCTCTCTCCTGTTTGAGAGATCACAATTCCTATTCCGTAGCTTTCATAATTCAATGGTGGCAGAAGCGTCCGAATCAAGAGATAGTACTGACAAGTAATTGGTCGGACTGCCAACTCCGTCAAGTCAGACTCGCCAAGCAAAATCTGCCGTTTCATAGGCTCCCCTCCAATAAGTTTCATTTTGTAACCTTTTGCAGTTTTATTGTAACGATAAACAACGTTTTTGAAAAGGATTTTCTCTCGACAGATTTCAGCGAGTTTCTATATAATCCACCCAAAGGTACCAGAAATACTCTTTATCTCTCTGTTATCCACTCCTGATAATGTCGAACGATTTTTTCTTTTTCCTGGGTAAAATCTGTTTTCCGACGGGGATTCCAGATTTTCCTATGTGTTTTCCCACCTAAAATCAGAAATTCTAACGTTATCTTGACCTGATCTCCAAATAAATTTCTTCCAATCTTTTCGTGGATTTCGGTTGACAACGCCAGAAGAATATGTTAATATAACTCTCGCATCTAACCGAGGGATACGGAGAGATGTCCGAGTGGTTTAAGGAGCCGGTCTTGAAAACCGGTGACCCG
>JAEDLP010000124.1 GCA_016295225.1 Oscillospiraceae bacterium
TGGGGACCACTATTCCCCGGAGATCTTTACCCTGGGGATGGAGAACACCTGGTACATCCTGGGCAGCTGCATTCGGCTGTCGGCCAAGCGGAAGGCCGCTCTGGGCATTGATGAGGAACGGGTGTTCCGTCTGGGCGGCGGCAGGGAGCTGACCTTGGGCGGCCTGCATATCACGACCCTCCACTCCACGGATTCCGGCGTTGCCTTCCTGATCGAGACGGATGGGAAGATCATCTATCACGCGGGGGACCTCCATTGGTGGCATTGGGAGGGGGAACCCGACTCATGGAACCGGGACATGGAGCGGGACTTTAAGCGGGAGATCCGCAAGCTGGAGGACAGAACCATCGACGTGGCCTTCCTGGTGCTGGACCCCCGGCAGGAGGGAGACTATTGGCTGGGCTTTGACTGGATCATGAACCATGTGGATATCCGGGCGGCCTTTCCCATGCACAGTTGGGAGGAGTTCTGGATCACCAAAAAACTGACCTCTGATCCCCGTAGCGAGGGGTATCGGGGGCGGATACACGCCGTCCTTTACAACGGCCAGCGGTTTGCGCTGGAAGAATAAAGATTCCTTTTGGGGCTTTTCTTGCATTGATATGCAAAATGCAGTATAATGCCATCATCAGTACAATCAGATTATATCAGGAGGAAACAGCCTATGAAAAAGCTTGTCTTCCTTGCCGCGGCGGCCATTCTCTTGTTGGCGGGATGCGGCGCGGTTTCTGACATCGGCGCATCTGAGTTGGAATCCATTGCGGCATATCCCGAAACCATCAACCTCACCGAAGGCGGCACCGAGACCATCCAGGTGGTCCTGACCCCCTCCGATGCGGAAAAGCAGGACCTGCTCTGGGCCAGCAGCAACCGGGAGGTTGCCGTGGTGGACGAGAGTGGAAAGGTCTCCGCTGTGGGGAAGGGTTCCTGCACCATCACCATTGCGTCGAAGGCCTACAGCGACATTTCCTGCCATGTGGAGGTGATCGTAGGCCAGGGAGAAGCTGCCAAGGAGCCACGGAGCCAATCGGAAACCGATTACGTGAGCTATGTGGAGGAGACCAACGCGGCCTCCGTTTACCCCACCTATTATCTGTCCGAGACCGAAGTGGCCGGCATGGACGGAGAGCAGATCCAGTTTATTATCAACCAGATCTATGCAAAGAATGGCTATGTTTTCCGCAACACGGAGATCCAGAACTATTTCAGCCGCATGCCTTGGTATGTTCCTGTGTCTGGCGACGCCTCCCGGCTGCAAATGTCCTCGGTGGATCGAAGCAATCTGAACCTGCTGGTGAGCTATCGGGACGCCCAATCCGGAAATACCTCCGGGTTGGGCTGGATGTGGACCCGCCGCGCGGTGGATAGCGAGCTCACATCTGGCTATGTGAGAAACCTTTCGGACTACGATATCCAGCTGCTCATCAATACCATCTATGCAAAGAATGGCTATATCTTTGAGACCGACAGTCTTCAGTGCATGTTTGAGGGACAGGCCTGGTACCACGGCGTTACCCGGGAGGCCAGCGCGCTGAATTTCTCCAGCCTGGATCAGAAAAATCTGCGCCTGCTGACCTCTTACCGGAACTGACTTGGGGAAGGAGACGGTCTCTTGGGAGCAAGAGTCAGACCTCGCGGCCCACGGGAGGTCTGGCTTTCTCTTTGATCCAATCGGTTTGCGTTTCGATCCACGGGAAAGGAAGGGAGTCTTATGACGGAAGTAGTAGCCGCGCTCATTTGGGAGGGAGAGCGGTTTTTGGCCTGCCAGCGGCCTGCCCACAAGGCAAGAGGTCTGCTGTGGGAGTTTGTAGGAGGAAAGGTGGAGCCGGGGGAGACCAAGGAGGAAGCCCTCCGGCGGGAGTGCCGGGAAGAACTGGGCGTCACCCTGAAGGTGGGAGCCCCCTTTATGGAAGTGGTCCACACCTATCCCGACCTGACCATCCGGCTGACGCTCTTCCACGCGGAGATCTTGGAAGGGGAACCCCAGAAGCTGGAGCACCATGATATCCGCTGGGTAACCGTCCGGGAAATGGACCAGTTGGCCTTTTGTCCGGCGGATAAAGAGATTCTGGCCCGGCTGCGGACGTATGACCGAAAGGCGGAGCTGGGAAAGAACAGCTGACCCAAGGGGGGAATTTGGATGCTGGCCTATACCTATGTGGAGCAAGGCAGCTTTGCGCTGAAAGAAAAACCAAAACCGGTGCTGGAGGGACCTCGGGACGCCATCGTGAAGGTGACGCTGGCCAGCATCTGCACCAGCGACCTGCATATCAAGCACGGCTCGGTTCCCCGGGCGGTCCCCGGCATCACCGTGGGCCATGAGATGGTGGGCGTGGTGGAGGAAGTGGGTAGCCAGGTTGCCAGGGTAAAGCCCGGCGACCGGGTCACGGTCAACGTGGAGACCTTCTGCGGCGACTGCTTCTTCTGCCGCAAGGGATATGTCAACAACTGCACCGATTCCAACGGTGGCTGGGCCTTGGGCTGCCGCATCGACGGCGGTCAGGCGGAGTACGTCCGGGTGCCCTATGCGGACCAGGGCCTGAACAAGATCCCCGACGGCGTGACCGACCGACAGGCCCTATTTGTGGGGGATATCTTGGCCACCGGATTCTGGGCGGCCCGAATTTCGGAGATCACCCGGGAGGATACCGTGATGATCCTGGGCGCCGGTCCCACGGGGCTCTGCACCCTGCAGTGCGTGCTGCTGAAAGAGCCTAAGCGGGTCATCCTCTGCGAGAAGGACCCCGCTCGGCTCCGGTTCGTCCGTGAACACCATCCCGACGTTCTGACGGTGGGACCGGACCGGGTCCTGGAGTTTGTCCAGACCCACAGCAGCCACGGCGGCGCTGACGTGGTGATAGAGGCGGCGGGCGGCGAGGATACCTTCCGCCTGGCGTGGCAGTGCGCCCGTCCCAACGCCGTTGTTGCTATCGTGGCCCTTTATGACCAGCCCCAGGTCCTGCCGCTGCCGGAGATGTACGGCAAGAACCTGACCTTCAAGACCGGCGGCGTGGACGGCTGCGACTGCCAGGAGATCCTGGAGCTGATCGCCCAGGGAAGATTGGACACCACCGCCCTGATAACCCACACCTATCCGCTGAAGGATATTCAGGCGGCCTATGATCTCTTTGAAAACCGACGGGACCACGTGATTAAAGTGGCCATTGAGCCAGGAGACGCGGGGGAAGGGAATAGCAAATCTTGTACCTCAAAGGAGGAATTACCGTGATCGTTTATTTTTCCGGCACCGGCAACAGCCGCTATGCCGCGGCTTTGCTGGCAGACAAGCTGGGGGATGACCTGGTGGACGCCGGCCAGGGAATGAAGGAGGGAAAGAAGGCGGACTTCTATTCCGAGAAACCCTGGGTTTTTGTGTCACCTACCTATGCCTGGCAGCTGCCTCGGGTGTTTGAGTCCTACATCCGAAACGGCATCTTTGACGGAAACCGGAAGGTCTACTTTGTCATGACCTGCGGGCAGGATATCGGCAAACCGGAGAAGACGCTGCGTGAACTGTGCCGGGTGAAAGGGTTGGTTTACCAAGGCGTTTTAGGCGTGGTGATGCCCGAAAACTATATCGCCATGTTCTCTGTGCCTGCTGCGGATGAGGCGGCCGGCATCATCCGGGATGCACGCCCTGTCCTGGAAGCGGGCGCGGAGGTGATCCGCCGGGAGGAACCCTTCCCGGCGCGGAATCCCGGCCCCCTGGACCGGCTGAAAAGCGGCGTCCTGAACGGCGTATTTTATCCCATGTTTGTAAAAGCCAAGGCTTTTCGGGCCACTGATGCATGCAATGGCTGCGGCGTATGTGAAAAGGCCTGTCCGATGAACAACATCGTCATGGATGAGAAGCAGCCTCTGTGGGGTAAGGACTGCACCCACTGTATGGCTTGCATCTGCGGCTGCCCCAAGGAGGCCATTGAGTATGGCCGCAAGAGCAAGGGGAAGCCCCGCTACCAATGTCCGAAGTACGAAGGCTAACTGCAAAAGACCTCGAGACGGCATGCATGCGTCTCGAGGTCTTTTGTCCTTATTTATCGAAGGCGGGGTTGGTGTAATAGACATTTTTCTGGTCCAACTGATCCCGCACCATTTGGAGGGCGCTGCCGAACCGCTGGAAGTGAACCACCTCCCGCTCACGAAGGAAGCGGATGACGTCGGTCACATCGGGGTCGTCTTTGGCCAGGCGGAGGATATTATCGTAAGTCACCCTGGCTTTCTGCTCGGCAGCCATATCCTCCGTGAGGTCGCAGATGGGATCTCCCTTCACCGCCATGGAAGCTGCGTTCCAGGGGAAGCCGGAAGCGGCCGTGGGATAGATACCTGTGGTGTGATCCACGAAATAGGCGGCAAAGTTGGGGTTGTTTTCAATCTGCTCGTCGGTCAGATTCCGGGTCAGCTGATGAACAATCGCAGCGATCATCTCCAGGTGTCCCAGTTC
>JAEDLP010000014.1 GCA_016295225.1 Oscillospiraceae bacterium
GCGCTCCACCTCGCCGCCGAAGTCGGCGTGGCCGGGGGTGTCCACGATGTTGATCTTCACGTCGCCGTACTGAATGGCGGTGTTCTTGGCCAGGATGGTGATGCCGCGCTCCCGCTCCAGGTCGCCGGAGTCCATGACCCGGTCCTTGACCTCCTGGTTTTCCCGGAAGGCACCGCCCTGCTTGAGCATTTCGTCCACCAGGGTGGTCTTGCCGTGGTCGACGTGGGCGATGATGGCGACATTTCTTAAGGATTCATTTCGCACAGGTTTGCACCTCATATCTATGTAAATTCAATGAAATCAGCTTCTTACCGAATTATACATTATACGCGGTCCCATGGCGGTTTGCAAGATGGATTTTGTCCGGGATCGGGGGAAAACTGAGGGGAACTTTGCACAAATGGAGCAAAATGACAGAAAAGGACCGCCGTTTCGGGGGAAACGGCGGTCCTTGCGAGAGTTACGTCATTCTGGGTTGGGGCCGGGGCCCTGGGGCTGGACCTCCCGGTATGTATCCCCCTCTACTTGATAAATATACTTCTGTACAACCTTGTTGGTGTCGTACTCATACTTGGTGAAGGTCGCCGTGCCGGTTCCGCTGCCGTCGGAATCCCAGGCGGTCTCGTAGACATAGCGGACGCCGTCCTCGACCCGCTCCACGTTGCCCAGGAAGTAGGGGAAGTCCCAGCGAAGGGCCATCAGGTCGTTGGAGACCTCTACGGACATGCCCTGGTCGGTGGCCAGGGGGTGGTCGAAGTCTCCGTACTCTCCGATGGGGGCCTCCCGGCCGATGGAATCCAGATAGGCCTGGGCGTAGACCTGCTCCTGGGCAGCCAGCTTACTGTAGCGGTCGTGGGCGTGCAGGGCCTGGTACCGGAGAGCGGCGGGAAAGGTTTCCTTGATGGAGTCGGTGTAGTAGCTGCCGTCCTCAGGGACCCAGTAGCCGGCCAGAGTGTAGCCGCCGTTCTCGTCCTGAGCCAGAGTGATCCGGGTGGGGATGGCCCCGGAGCCGGAGATTTTTTCAAAGTGGCCGGAGCAGAAGCCGTACTGGCCCACGCTGGCCAGCAGGTAAACCTGCGTCTGGTCGCCCTCCGGAACGGTGTCCAGGATGATGTGGCCTTCGGCGGCGCACTCGCCCTCCAGGTAGCCGCTGCTGGTCTGGTCCAGCAGGATCTGGGTGACCGTGGATTCCAGGTCGTCGGGGATGCTGGCAGCGGGGACCGCGCCGCAGCCCGCGGCTGCCAGGCAGAGGGCCAGCAGGGCGGCCAGAAGGGGCAGAAACTTTCGTGTCGTCATGGTAGGGTCCTCCTTATTATTTTATGGTAAGTCCATTATCCCCCATGGACAGGGACGGTGTCAACAGAGAAACTCTGACGATTTTCTGACAATGCAGGGGGGGACAAGGGGGAAAACCTGCTGCCCTCGTTGACAATCCCGTCCCTGTTTTTTACAATAAATCCATTCCAACGTCAAAGGGGGACTTCCGCCCGTGAAAAAGTTACATGTGATGAAGCAGGTCCTGAAACGGACCCGTGTCGACCGGCCCCTGCTGTCTTTCGTGGTGTTCTTTCTGGTGGTCGCTGCCGTTCTGTGGGCGGTGGAGCCGGGAATGGCCACCTATCGGGATGCCGTCTGGTACTGCTGCGCCGTGATCTTCACCACCGGCTTCGGGGATTTTGTGGCCACCACCTTCCTGGGGAAGCTCTGCTCCATCCTTCTGTCCTGCTACGCTATCTTTGCCCTGGCCATCTTCACCGGCGTGGTGGTGACCTTTTATAACCAGGCCATTCAGGTCCAGTATGAGGACGCCAAGCTCCGATTCCTGGATGAACTGGAGCGGCTGCCCGAACTCTCCCAGGAGGAGCTGCGAGAGTTGGCGGAGAAAGCCAAAAAGCTGCGGTGAGGGGAACGGACATGACCAGGCATCCAAGCAATAAAATCGGATATCTTCTCTACTGCGCCCTTTTGGGCGCCATCATCGCCGGGGTGGTGTGGGCCTTTCTGAAGCTCATGGGGGTGGGCATCGAGCTCCTGTGGCATATCCTGCCGGGAAAGCTGGGGAAAACAGAGGAAAAAATATAGACACAAAGGGCGGGGCTTCTGTTGCCTCGCCCTTTGTGCGTATCGAACGTGTCTTGTTGGATGCCAACCCTGTGGTTCAGGCGGGCAGGTCCTCCCGGTCCAGGGTGACCTGGCAGGTGGCCACGTCCACGGTCACGTGGTAGAGCCCCTTCTGATGGGTGGTCACATTGGCAAAGCCGTCCCGGGAGTCCTCCGTCAGCCGGACCTCACACAGGAAGGTTTTGCCGTCCTCTGAAAACCGGGGGTTCTCCAGGGGGAGGTCGGGGGTCAGGGCGTTGAACCGCAGGCACAGGCCGATCTCAAAGGTGGCCAGACCGCCGTCCCGGCAGGCGAAGTACAGCCGGGAGGCGCCGTGCATGGAGCCGGCCCAGTCCATGCGGACCATGGTGGCCTCAGAGCCTGTCACCTCCAGGGTCTGGAAGAAGCCCGTGCCGCAGGCGTGGGCCTGGTCCTCCATGCGCCGGAGGAAGTCCATGGCCTGGTCGTAGGTGAAACAGGGGGTCACGTTGCCCTTCTCAACGCCCACGGGGGCCTTCTGGTGGAGCCGCAGGCAGACGGCGGCGCACTCCTGAACAGTCAGATCGTTCCGGGGATTGAAGCGGCCATAGGCCATGCCGTGCATCACGTCCCAGTCCGCCAGGATGGCTACGCTGTCAGCAGCCCAACGGGCGATGTACTGACTGTCGGCGTAGTCCGGGGCGGCGGCTTCGGGCAGGTCGCAGCCCAGGATCTCCTGGGCCCGGGTGAGCATCACCGCAGCCTCCTCCCGGGTGAGAGGTCCGTTGGGGTCAAAGATCCCGGGGGCCTTGCCCTGGACCAGACCCAGCCGGTAGGCGGCAGTGACCCGATCGGCCACGTTGGGATCGGCGCAGTCGGAGAACATGGCCTCGTCGGTCTTTTTCAGGTAGAGGTTGGCCATGGCCACCAGGTCGTCCGGGTCGGTGTTGAGCTGGATGGCTAGGTAGTTGAGCATCATCCGGCAGAAGTCCGCCCGGGTAATGCGATCCCGGTAATTCTCCGCCAAGCCGTCCCAGAGAAGACCCAGGCTATGGGCTTTTTGCAGCTCGGGCTGCGCCCAGGCGGAGGCCTCGAAGGTGGGGGGCGTTTCCGGGCCGTGGCTGTGGGAGCGGGCCGCCCCCGCGGTGGGGACCAGCAGGGCGGCCGTCAGCAGGCCGGTCACGAGAATCTTTCCGAATTTCATGGCTGCACGTCCTTTCTGGTTTATAATTGTAGTTCTATTATACCAGAGCCGCGCCGAAATGCAAGAAGAAATTTATTTTTATAGATCTGCCGCGAGGGCAAACAAAAAACGCTGTCAGGGAACTGACAGCGTTTTCGTACTCTTAGTCCAAGATTTGATACCCTTCCCGGCGGAGGGTGTCCAGCAGACGCTGGCCGTGCTCCTTGCCGCTGACCTCACAGACCACGTGGAGGATGGCGTCGCCGATGTCCAGGTCGGCCTTGATGCGGTCGTGCTGGACCAGGATGATGTTGGCGTTCTCGGCGGCCACCAGATGGGCGAAGCGCTCCAGGGCGCCGGGGATGTCCGGCATGACGGTGGAGATTTTAAGCTGACGGCAGCGGGTGATGAGGCCCTTTTCCACCACCTTGTGGATGAAGGACACGTCGATGTTGCCCCCGGAGAGGACGCAGCAGACCTTTTTGCCCCGAATGTCCACCTTGTTGTGGAGAACGGCGGCCAGGGGGGTGGCCCCGGCGGGCTCCACCACCTGTTTGGTGCGCTCCAGCAGCAGGAGGATGGCCTCGGCGATCTCTGCGTCGGTGACGGTGACCATCTGATCCACGTACTGATTGATGTACCGCATGGTGGTCTGGCCGGGGTTCTTCACGGCGATGCCGTCGGCGATGGTGTGGACGGAGGCCGAGGGCTGGATGGTCTCCTTGCCGAAGGAGTGGACGATGGCCGGCGCGCCGGCGGCCTGAACGCCGATGACCTGGATGCGGGGGTTGATCTGCTTGATGCAGGCGGCAATGCCCGCCACCAGTCCGCCGCCCCCGGCGGGGACCAGGACCATGTCCACAAAGGGCAGGTCGGACAAAATCTCCAGGGCGATGGTACCCTGGCCGGCGATGACCTCCTCGTCGTCGAAGGGGTGGATGAGCTCGGCCCCCTCGGCCTCCACGATCTCGCAGGCCTTGGCGTAGGCCTCGTCGTAGATGGCCCCGTGGAGGACCACCTTGGCCCCGTAGCCCTTGGTGGCGGAGACCTTGGCGATAGGGGTGGAGCGGGGCATGACGATGGTGGCCGGCACGCCGATGCGGGAGGCGGCGAAGGCCACGCCCTGGGCGTGGTTGCCGGCGGAGGAGGCTACCACGGCCTGGAGTCCGCCCTCCTCGTACCGCTTCATAATTTTATTGTAAGCGCCCCGGACCTTGAAGGAGCCGGTTTTCTGCTGGTTCTCATATTTTAAATAGACCTCGGCTCCGGACATCTCTGAAAAAGTCTTGGAGGAGGACAGGGGAATCCTGTGGATGACGTTTTTCAGACGGTCGGCCGCCGCCTGGAAATCATTGATGGTGAGCATGGGCGTTCCCTCCATAGAATGGCATTAAGAGCAGTATACCGCAAATGGCGGCGTCTGTCACCTGTAAGTTTCCCCACTGGGAAAGAAAAACCCCACCGTTGATCCCGGAACCGGGCCTGCAGCGGTGGGGGGTGGCACCCCAGAGAGGACTCTAACCTCCGACCTGCCGCTTAGGAGGCGGCCGCTCTATACAGCTGAGCTACTGGGGCGTATGTAAATGCAGAACTCTATTCTAGCCTACCCACGGCCGTTTGTCAATCGGAGAGAGAAGGGGCGCGGATATCTTTTTCGGAAAAGATGGGAATCGGGAGTTGACAGATGGTTTTGGGTGGTATAATATACTCGTATTAGAACATCTTGTATCTCGTATTACGAAATAGAGTTTTCGAAATGAGGATTGATGATATGAAATGGAACATCGTGTGCGACAGCAGCGGTGAGCTGCCCCCCGCCCAACTGATCCCCGGAAAGCTGGACCGGAAGGTGGTCCCCCTGACCTTGCTGGTGGGGGACCGGAGCTACGTGGACGACGATACTCTGGACGTGGAGGAGCTTCTCCAGGCCATGGCCCGGGAGACCGGACCCTCCAGCACCGCCTGCCCCTCTCCCGCCGCCTTTGCCGAGGCCTTCGAGGACGCGGATTGCTCCCTGTGCTTCACCATTTCCGGGAACCTCTCCGGCACCTACGCCTCTGCGGTCACCGCCCGGGACATGGTCCTGGAGAACCACCCGGAGAAGAAGATTTTCGTTCTGGACTCCTGCTCCACCTCCGGCTCTCTGGTCCTGCTGGCCCGGAAGGCCCAGGAGCTCATCGCCTCCGGCAACGAGGACTTTGACGACATCTGCCGCCAGCTCCAGGCCTGCGTGGACAAGCAGTACACCATCTTCACCCTGGAGAACTTCGACAATCTGGTGAAGAACGGCCGCATGAAGCCCCTGCTGGGGACCCTCCTGCACACCCTGGGCATCCACGTCATCGCCGACTCCTCCCCGGAGGGGACCATCCGGGTCATCGACAAGGCCCGGGGGGAGAAGCGCACCCTCCGAAACATGCTCAGCCACATGGAGAAGTTCAAGGACTGCGCCGGGGCGGAGGTCATCATCTCCCACTGCAAGAACCTGGAGGGGGCCAGAAAGCTGAAGGAGCAGATCCTCCAGACCCTGCCGGTGAAGTCGGTGGACCTCTATGGCTGCCGGGGCCTCACCACCTTTTACGCCATGGAAAAGGGACTCATCGTGGTGTTTTGATTCCCATAAGAACCGAAAACAGGCCGCCGCAGAGTGTTTCCCTCTGCGGCGGCCCTTTATCTTGCGGCCGGGGGACAGAACTGGTTGACATTTCCGGGAAATGTTGTATTCTCGTATAGGACTATGAATTTGGATTCGAAGTATACTACAGAGAGATAAGTCCGCATCTCAGATTGGAGCGAAACATGAATTACCAAGAGGCAAGGTTATATTTGGACGAGCTGTCCAAGTACGGAAGTGTACTCGGCCTGGAGAGTATGAGAGAGCTGCTGAAGCGTCTCGGCGATCCGCAGCGGGATCTGAAATTTATCCACATCGCCGGTACAAACGGAAAGGGGTCGGTGCTGGCCTACCTTTCCACGGTCCTGACCCAGGCTGGGTATCGCACAGGCCGTTATCTGTCCCCCCATCTGTGTTCCGTTCGGGAACGATACCAGGTGGATGGAGAGCTGATCTCCCGGGAGGATTTTGTCCGCCATCTCACTGCGGCAGCCGCGGTGGCGGAAGAAATGGCGGCGGCCGGGATGGCCCATCCCACCTACTTTGAAGTGGGCACGGCGGTGGCCCTGCTGTATTTCCGGGAGCGGAAGTGCGATATCGTGGTGCTGGAAACGGGCCTCGGGGGCACCCTGGACGCCACCAACGTGGTGGATACCACCGTTCTGGAGGTGATCACCTCCATCAGCAGAGACCACATGGATTATCTGGGCGACACCCTGGAGAAGATCGCCGGAGAAAAAGCGGGGATCATTAAGCCGGATACCATGGTGGTCTCCGCCCCCCAGGAGCCGGAGGCAGCCGGCGTGCTGGCCGAGGTTTGCCGGGCCCGGCGCTGCAGCCTTGACACGGTGAACAGCGAACAGGTGATCCCCGTCTCCTGCCAGCTGGAGGAGCAGAGCTTCGACTATAAAGACTGGAAGCAGGTTAAGGTCGGGCTGGCCGGGACCTGTCAGCTGAAAAACGCCGCCGTGGCCCTGGAGAGCATCCTTGCCCTGCGGAAGCTGGGATTCCAGATTACCGACGAGCAGGTCTACGCGGGGATGCGCAGGACGGTTTGGAAGGGCAGGTTTACGCCCATTGCCAGAGAGCCCGTTGTGATTCTGGACGGCGCCCACAACGAGGGGGGCGCCAGAGAGCTGCGAAATTCTCTGGAGCTCTACTTCAGCGGCAAAAAACTCTATTATATTTTTGGGATGCTGAAAGACAAGGAATATCAAAAGGTGATCGATCTGACGGCACCGCTGGCCCATCATATCATCACCATCGAGACCCCGGACAACCCCAGAGCCATGTCTGCCCAGGAGCTGAAAGCTGTCGTGGCGGCTGTGAACCCTGCGGTGGAAGCGGCGGATTCCATCCGGGAAGCGGTGCAGAAGGCCTGTCAGATGGCGGGCAGGGATGACGTCATTGTAATCTTCGGCTCTTTGTCGTTTCTGAGCGGCGCGGAGCAGTGTGTGCTGGAAGAGGTGGCCCGTGGATAAAGAAAAAATCAAAGCAGGCGTGCGCCTGATATTGGAAGGGATCGGCGAGGACCCCGGCCGGGAAGGGCTGGTGGAAACGCCGGATCGTGTTGCCAGAATGTATGAAGAACTGGCCGCCGGATATGCCGGCAGCCCCGCAGAGCACTTGAGCAAGACCTTCCCCGCGCCCCGCGGCGATATGGTCATGGAGAAGGAGATCCGGTTTTACTCTCTCTGCGAGCATCATATGCTGCCCTTTTACGGCACGGTGGCCGTGGCCTATATTCCCAACGGAGAGGTGGCGGGGCTGAGCAAGATTGCCCGGGTTGTGGAGGTCTATGCCCGGCGGCTGCAGCTCCAGGAGCGGCTCACCGCCCAGGTGGCCGACGCGTTCATGGAGGCCCTGAAGCCCCAGGGGGTTATGGTCCTGGTGGAGGCCGAACATATGTGCATGACCATGCGGGGGATCAAAAAGCCCGGAACCAAGACGGTCACATCGGCCGCCAGAGGTGTTTTTCAGGAGGACCCGGCCCTGCGGGAGCATTTCTTTCAGATGCTGAAATGGCGCGGGGGAGTAAACTGATGGGAGAGAGTGAGCTATGATGAAAATTGGA
Source organism: Oscillospiraceae bacterium (assembly GCA_016295225.1). Lineage (GTDB taxonomy): Bacteria > Bacillota > Clostridia > Oscillospirales > Oscillospiraceae > Evtepia. The sequence continues at coordinate 7,951 of JAEDLP010000014.1, forward strand.
GAGCGTCTGTTTGACGTGGACCATGATTGCTATATTATGGGAATTCTCAACTATACGCCGGATTCCTTTTCGGATGGCGGCCGGTGGAACGACCGGGACCGGGCCCTCCGGCATGTGGGCGAGATGATCGAGGAAGGGGCGGCCATCATTGACATCGGCGGGGAATCCACCCGTCCCGGCCATGTGCAGATCAGCGCCCAGGAGGAGATCGACCGGGTGGCACCCATCATCGAACTGGTGAAAAAGAACTACGATATCCCTGTGTCTGTGGACAGCTACAAGAGCGAGGTGGTGGAAGCCGCCCTGAAGGCCGGCGCGGATATGATCAATGATATCTGGGGCTTTCAGTATGACCGGAGGGTGGCCCAGCTGGCGGCGGCCTACGACGTGCCCTGTTGCCTCATGCACAACCGCGAAAACAGGGACTATGGGGACTTTATGACCGATCTGCTCCGGGATATGGAGGCCAGCGTTGCCATCGGCCGGGAGGCCGGGGTCAGAGACGAGAACATGATCCTGGACCCCGGCGTGGGATTTGCCAAGAACCACGAGCAAAACCTCACCGCCATTCACCGGCTGGATCGCCTCAAAGCCCTGGGATTCCCGGTCCTTCTGGGGACTTCCCGGAAGTCCACCCTGGGCTATGTGCTGGATCTGCCTGCGGACCAGCGGGTGGAGGCCACGGTGGCCACCACGGTGGTTGGCGTGCTGAAGGGGGCGGCGTTTTTCCGCGTCCATGATGTGAAGGAGAACTACCGGGCCATGCGCATGGCCCAGGCCATCGTAAGGGAGGGTAAGTGATGTACGACGAGATCCACATTAAAAATCTGGAGGTCTTTGCCAACCACGGCGTACTGCCGGAGGAGACGGCCCTGGGGCAGAAGTTCCTCCTGTCCCTCACCATGTACACAGACACCCGAAAGGCGGGGAAAACGGACAATCTGGAGGACTCCACCCATTATGGCTGGGTGTCCAAGTTTATGACGGAATTCACCAAAACCCATCCCTGCAAGCTGATCGAAGCGGCGGCGGAACAGTTGGCAGAGGCCGTGCTGCTCCGGTATCCCCTCCTGAAAGGGGTCACCCTGGAGATCAAAAAGCCCTGGGCCCCCATCGGACTGCCCATGGAGACCGTTGCGGTGAAGATCACCCGCTTCTGGCACAGGGCCTACCTGGGCCTGGGCTCCAATCTGGGGGATAAAAAGGCCTATCTGGATCAGGCGGTGGAGGCCCTGAACAAGACGCCGGGCTGCCGGGTGGAAAAGGTCTCCTCCTATCATGTCACCGCCCCTTACGGCGGCGTGGAGCAGGATGATTTCCTCAATGGATGTCTGGCCCTGGACACCTTGCTGACTCCCCAAGAGCTGCTGGAGCGCCTCCATGAGATCGAGGCAGAGGCCCACCGGGAGCGGACTGTGCGGTGGGGCCCGAGAACCCTTGACCTGGATATCCTGCTGTATGACGATCTGGTCATGGAGACCGACGACCTGATCCTGCCCCATATGGAGATGCACAAGCGGGAATTTGTGCTGAAACCCTTAGAGGAGATCGCCCCCAACAAACGGCATCCCATTCTGAAACAGACCGTGACAGAACTGGCGGCGGCCTTGTCGGAAGGCCGCTGAGCCGCAAAAAATAAGGGGCTGTTGCAAAATAGCCCGGTGAAAAAATAATGCAAAAAAATCGGCATCCTTTTCAGGTGATTCAAGCCTAAAAGGATGCCGGTTTTCGCTTTTCTCAGGATTTCTTTGTGGGAATCGCTCATGCAATTTCATTTTGCAACAGCCCCCTTTTGTCATACCAGGGCCATCAGAATGGGCACGGTAACCACGCAGAGGATGGTGGACAGGAGGACGGAGGCGGTGCATACCTTGCCGTCCAGCCCCTGCTGGGTAATGAGCATCAGGGGCATACTCCCCACGGGCATGCCGAACATCACCATGCAGACTGAGACCAGGGCGGCGTCGATGGGCAGCAGACGGAGGATGGGGAGCATCAGGCAGGGCAGAGCCAGCAGCTTGAGGAACACGAAGAGGTACAGCCGCTTGTCCCCAAAAATCTCCTTCCGGTTGGCGTTGGACAGGGTGAAGCCCACGGCCATGAGGGCCAGGGGGGAGGCCGCGCCCCCCAGATAGTCCACGGCGGTGCGGAGGAAGCCGGGCAGGGGAAGGTTGGCCAGCACCAGGATCATGGCCAGGATGCAGGCGGCGTTGCCGGGGTTTATCAGAGCCCGCAGGGAGCCCAGGGTGAACCGGCCCCGCATGAGGGAGACCCCGTAGGTGTAGAACACCAGGTTATAGATGAGAAGGAACTCGGACACGTAGACCACGTACTCCGCGCCCAGGACGCTGGACACCACGGGGATGCCGATGAAGCCCAGGTTGGAGAAGACGAACATGAGCTGAAAGATCTTTCGCTGGAAGGGGTCCTTGTCAAAGAAGGGAGACAGGATGGAGCCCGCCAGGATAAAGAACAGGAACATGCCGATGGCGATGAGAAAGACCGTCAGCAGCCGGGACAGGGGGACCTGGCCCACGGAACCCGCCGCGCTGGACAGAACCAGCAGGGGGTTGAAGATGTTCACGATGAGCTGGGACATGTGGGAGTTGGTGTGGGTGTCCAGCATTTTGGTCCGGGCGGCGATCCACCCGGCGGCAATCATCACCAGCAGGGACAACATTTGAATAAATACAGTCAGGATGGTCATGGGAAACCCTCTTTTCCGGGGGAGATGTCAAGAAACGACTGTACCAAATTTGTCCGAACTTGTCAACGGGGGGAGGGATCACCGACGCCAAAAGGCTCCCCGGAGGGAGCCTTTCAAGGGGTTATTCCAGATTCAGTTTTTTGCTCAGCATAACATGATTGATGACGTACAGCACCGCGCTGTAGACCAAGCTGACCAGGATGCTGAACCACAGAGCGGCGTGGAGGACCATCTCCGGGGGCTGAGTGTTCATGAAGTGATTGGCCGCGTCCAGGGTGGGCGTACTGGCAAAGAGCAGGATGCCGCCCACCATCTGGCTGGCGATCTGGATCACGAAGAAGAAGACCACCGACAGGAGCATCTTGTGCCGGTCAAAGCTGTGGCCGATGGACAGGGGAGCGTAGAACTCCAGGCACAGGTTGATGGCAACAACCACGCACAGGAGGATGACCTCCGCCGCCACCAGGACGCTGTGGGCGGCGTAGTAGCTGTTGAAGCGTTCCATCAGCCGGGGAAGGAGCTCCTGCAGGTCCGATAAGAAGGACTGGTTTACCACCAGGAGCAGCAGGGCCAGGATATCCACGATGGCTGCGCCGGCGAACCAGAGGGTGGAGATCAGCAGCTTGGACCAGACCAGCTGGTGGGGGGAAACGGGGAGGGTGAACATCACATAGCCCTCATCTCCCAGCAGGTTGGAGCGGAACCGCTGGATCATCAGCACCAGGGCCACCGCAAAGACGGCGATGAGACCCACAACAAAGCCCATGACCACCAGGATACTTACCAGGTTCAGGAGCTTCTCCAGGACGGGAGAGAGGGTGGGGGTGGTGTCCAGCCAGGCGGTGGAGAAACGGGCGCCCACCGACAGCAGCAGAACCACCAGGTACAGGGGGAGCATCAGACGGGCCGTGGCCCGGAGCTCGTGTTTCATCAGTTTTCTCAGCATCGGTATACCTCCCGGAACAGAGCGTCCACGCTCTTGCCCTTCTCCTCCCGGATCTGGTCCACGGAGGACTGGAAGAAGATCTGGCCCCGGTCGATGAAGACGACCTCGTCCAGAACCTTCTCCACGTCGGCGATGAGGTGGGTGGAAATGATAACGGAAGCTTCGGGGTTGTAGTTGCGGATGATGGTGTCCAGGATGTAGTCCCGGGCGGCGGGGTCCACGCCCCCGATGGGTTCGTCCAGCAGGTAGAGCTTGGCCTGGCGGCTCATGGCCAGGATGAGCTGGACCTTTTCCCGGTTGCCCTTGGACAGCTGCTTCAGCTTATGGGTGGGGTGGAGCTCCAGCCGGTCCAACATTTCCTCGCTGCGGTCCCGTTGGAAATCGGCGTAGAAGTCGGCGTAAAAGTCCTGGAGCTGCTGGATGGTCATCCACAGGGGCAGGCTGTTGCGCTCGGGCAGGTAGGACACGATGGCGTGGCTCTCCCGGCCGGGGGCCTTGCCGTCCACCAGGATCTCTCCGGCGGTGGGGACCAGCAGGCCGTTGGCCAGCTTGATCAGGGTGGTCTTGCCGCTGCCGTTGGGCCCCAGCAGGCCCACGATGCGGCCGGGCTCGATGGTTAAGTCCACCCCGGCCAGGGCGGGGGTGGCGCCGAAGCGCTTCACCAGCCCGCGGCATTCCAAAATACTCATAGATTCTCTCCTTCCTTTTGGATCAGGCTCACGATCTCCTCCAGCGGGAATCCAAGCTGGGCCATCCCGGCCAGGAAATCCCGGATCTGGGTCCGGGCCAGGTCCTCCTTCAGCGCCCGGATGACGGTCTCGTCCTCTGTGACGAAGCGGCCCGCTGTCCGCTGGCTGCGGACCAGCCCCAGTCGCTCCAGCTCGGTCAAGGCCCGCTGCATGGTGTTGGGGTTGACCCCCGCCTGGGTGGCCAGGTCCCGGACCGAGGGCAGGCGGTCCCCCGGCGTGAGCTGGCCGGTGACAATCTGCTGCTGGATCTGAGCGATGAGCTGGGTGTAAATGGGGACGTCGGTTCGAAATTCCCAGGGCATCCTCATCCCTCCTTGTGTTATTGTACTAGCTGATTAATACAATAGCACAAAATTTTGGATTGTCAAGGGGGTGGGAGAAAAAAGTTTTAGCAGGGGGATTGTCTCCGCCGGATAATAAAAACCCCACCTCCTGAGGGAGATGGGGGATTTTCAGCTTTCCACGGTTAAATGTTCCAGGGTGGCCCCCTGCTCCCGGAGCCGGCAGTAGCGGGCGGTGCAGGTCTTGTAGGCGTCAAAACGCTGCCGGGCGGCCTCCTCGTCCCCGTAGACCTTCCAGCAGCCGCAGGCCTTGGCCTCCCGGCCCCGATGCCGGATGAACCCCTGGACGTCCTCTGGGGGATACCCCAGAAAGAGGCCGATCTCGTGGGGGAACTCGTCCCCATTCCGCAGGCGGCGGGTGAGCTCCCGCAGGCAGGGACGGAAGCCGGGCTTCTCGTAGCCTGCCCGGCAGAGGATCTCCCGGGCCTGCTCCTGGGCCAGATCCCGGGAGAGACTGCTGGTTCGGAAGAGATAGAGGAGGGCCTTGTCCTCCTCCAGCCGTAGGGGGAGCAGCCGCAGACCTCGGGGGACCAGAACCCGGTTGGCCTCCTGGAGGGTCTTCAAAAAGTCAGCCCGGTTCTCAATGGTGCAGGGGAATAGACTGCCGGTCTTCAGCCCCGCCAGGGTGGGGGCGGCGTGGCGGATGATATAGTTTACGGACATGGATCCTCCTCTCAGGTGGCATGGGTCTCCAGAATGCTCCGCAGGGCGGCCATGGAGCTGGACTTGGACCGGGCAATGGTCAGTTTCTGCCCCCTGGTCTCGCTGAGGGCGCAGCGCATCATCTTGTGGGAGAGGGTGTCGGTGAACATCACCAGCAGGTCGGGGCTGCCCAGCCGATTTTTCAGGGTGCCCCCCATCTTGGGGATGACTTTGGCGGAACACCGGTATTCCCGGCACAGATCTTTGTACTGGCGGACCATGCACTCGTTTCCGCCCAGGATTACAACACTCATGGCAGAGGCTCCTTTCTTTTTTTGGTTAGCTAAAACTAACTGCCGAGGTGCATTGCAGCGTCCCGCAGGACGCTGCATGAAACGTGGGTGACGTTAGTATATACGTTATCAAAAGAATCTTTCCCCAGAGGGGAGTCCTTTGGTTAGCGTGAGCTAACTAAAGGGAGCTTACCATAGATTCCCTCCCTTGTCAAGGGCCCGCTTCCTGGTTTCCGGGGGATGCCTCTGCCGGAAACCGCCCAGAAGGGCGTAAAATTAAGAAAAATTTAATTGACTTTTCAAAAAGAAGTTGTACAATGGAGGGACTGTACAATGAGGGAAAGTCTGGGAATCCATGAGAAGCCCCTCGAGAAAGGGCGAAAGCCCTCCGCAGACTTTACCGGACATTGGCATGAAAAAGCGGAGCAAAGCACGCTGTCATCTGTTACTATCAAGAGGGTAAGGAATGTTATGGAAATTCTATTGACTGTGAATGCTGTCGTAGCCGTGCTGTTTCTCGCCTGCTACGCCTATCAGATGTTTTATATGGCGGTGCCCTTCGTGAAGAAGGAAAAACCCCATAAGGCCGTGGTTCCTCACCGTTTCGCCGTTCTCATCTGCGCGCGGAATGAGGAGGCCGTTATTGCCGACCTGCTGCAAAGCATCCGGCACCAAACCTATGACCAGAGCCTCATCACCACCTTCGTCATGGCAGACAACTGCACCGACCGGACGGCGGAGATTGCCCGGGAAGAGGGCGCGGTGGTGTACACCCGGTTCAACAAGGAACTGGTGGGCAAGGGCTACGCCCTGGAGAAACTCATCAACCACATTGAAGAGGACTATCCCAAGACCTTCGACGGCTTCTTCGTCTTCGACGCGGACAACATTCTGGACTGCCATTTCATCGAGGCCATGAACCAGTCCTTCTGCGATGGTTACGAGGTTCTCACCAGCTTCCGCAACTCCAAGAACTACGGTGACAACTGGATCTCCGCGGGCTATGCCCTGTGGTTCATCCGGGAGTCCCGCTACCTGAACAACGCCCGCATGCTGATGAACACCAGCTGCGCCGTCTCCGGCACCGGATTCTTCTTCAGCCGGGAGGTCATGGAGAGCACCGGCGGCTGGAAGTTCCACCTGCTCACCGAGGACATCGAGTTCTCCGTCCACCACATCCTCAAGGGCCGGAAGATCGGCTTCTGCGCCGATGCCATCCTCTACGATGAGCAGCCGGTGACCTTCCGCCAGTCCTGGCGGCAGCGCCTGCGCTGGGCCAGAGGCTTCCTCCAGGTTTTCCGGAAATACGGCTTCGGTCTGGTGAAGGGCGTGGGCCGGGGGAGCTTCTCCTGCTACGACATGAGCATGACCGTCATGCCGGCCTTCGTCCTGACGGTGGGCCTCATCGTCACCTATCTGGTGATGGCCACAGTCACCGCCGTGGACGGCATCCCCTTCTGGCCCTGCCTGACCTACATCGCCCGGACGGTGTTTGGCATGTATCTGACCCTGTACATCATCGGCCTGTTTACTACGGTAACCGAGTGGGACAATATTCATACCACGACCGCCAAAAAGATCCTGTATACCTTTACCTTCCCTCTGTTTATGCTGACCTACATCCCCATTTCCGTGAACGCCCTGTTCACCAAGGTCCAGTGGAAGCCCATTGAACATCACCGGGCAGACCGGAAGGTGCTGGAAGCAGCGGCCAGCCGAAGCATGAAATGACGTGATCCCCCGCCTGTCCCGGCGGGGGATTGCTTTCGTGTGCGCCGATGCGAGAGCGTCGGGTTGTGTCACCAATGCAAAAGGCTCCCCTGTGAGGGGAGCTGGCAGCCGAAGGCTGACTGAGAGGTGTTATCGTCGGGATATTTCGTCGCACCGGTATGACGGATGAACTGTCAGGATAGCACCCCTCCCCCACTTCGCGGTCCCCCTCCCCTTGCAGGGGAGGCAAGGGCCCACGAGAAATACTTTCACCCCCATGGAAGGAGGAATTCGCCTATGGCGCTGCCCAAACCCCGCTGGCGGGACCCGGTCTTCTGGGCCACCGCACTGCGCCTGACTTTGCCGGTGGCCATCCAGAACCTGCTCGTCAGCTCCTTTGCCCTGGTGGACACCCTCATGGTGGGCCAGCTGGGGGATGTCCCCCTGTCGGCCATCGGCATGGCCACCCAGTGGGCCTGGTTTTTGAATATCTGCCAGTTTGGCTTCTGCTCGGGGGCCACCCTGTTTTACGCCCAGTACTGGGGCGTGAAGGATGTGAAGGGTATCCACCGGGTCTTCGGGATTGCCATGTCCCTGGTGACCGTTCTCTCCCTGGCCTTTACTGCCGTCTGCGCGGGGGCGCCAGAGTGGGCCATGTCCCTCTTCAACCGAACCCCCGAGGTGGTGGCCCAGGGGGCGGCCTATCTGCGGATCGCCGGGTGGTCCTACCTGGGCCAGATGGCCGTGAGCATGATCGGCGCCCTCCTCCGGTCCACCGGCCGGGTAAAACTCCCCATGGTCACTGCCTGCCTGACCACCGCCCTCAACGTGATCCTAGACTACGCCATGATCTTTGGCAAGCTGGGGTTCCCGGCCCTGGGCATCGCCGGGGCGGCCTGGGCTACCACGATCTCCGCCTGGGTGGGCCTGGTCTTTCTGGCAGTGGTGTCCGCTGTCCAGAAGAACATCCTCATCGGCCCTCTCCGGGAATTTTTTGCCTTCGACCGGCAAATGCTGGCCGAGTATTTCCAAAAGGCCAACCCGGTGGTGATCAACGAGGTGGCCTGGGGCCTGGGTACCGTGGTTCTGAACCTCATCTACTCCAACCTGGGCTATGAATACTACGCGGCGGTGACCATCGTCCGCACCTTTGAGAACCTGGCCTTCGCCCTGCTCATCGGCCTGTGCTCGGCCTGCGCTATCATGGTGGGTAATTCGGTGGGTGCGGGGGATATTGACCAGGGGGTGGAACAGTCCCGGCGGTTTGCGGTGATGGAGCCTCTGGCGGCCGGCGGCCTGGGCCTGGTTCTTATCGCCGCCCGGAAGCCCCTCCTCCACCTGTTCAACACCGGCGGGGCGTTGTCGGAACTCACCTATGTCAGCGCCGTCTACATTCTGGTCATCTACAGCATCCACATGCTCATCCGCAACATCCCCTATATCACCATCGTGGGCATCTACCGGGCGGGAGGAGACACCTTCACCGGGGTGAAGTACGACATGGGCTGCCTGTGGTTCCTGTCCATCCCCGTGACCTTCCTGGCGGCCTACGTGGTCAAGCTGCCCTTCCCGGTGGTCTATGCCCTGATGCTGGTCTCCGAGGACTACCTGAAGACCTGGCTGTGTATCCGCCACTTCCGGTCCTGGAAGTGGCTCATGCCCGTCACCCGGGAGGGCCGCGTCGCTCTGGCGGCCTGGAAAGAAAAATACGAGATCGAGTGAATCGAAGGAGGAACCCGTTATGGCTATGGATCTCACCGGAAGACATTACACCTGGTTTCAGAACCGGGCGTGCGAGTACTTCCCCTGCCACAAGGATGTGCTGGAGGAGGAGTTCAACTGTCTCTTCTGCTACTGTCCCCTGTACCGCGCCCCCAACTGCGGCGGCGGCTTCGTCATGCGCGACGGGGTGAAGGACTGCTCCTACTGCCTGCTCCCCCACAACGGCGGGGAGAGCTATGCCTACATCTCCGCCAAGCTCCGGGAGGAGGGGCTTTTCCCGGAGAAGAAGTGAAAATGGAACCCGAAACGGCGGCCGTCAGGCCGCCGTTTTTGCGAAAAAAACCCGGTCCGGGCAGAGGGCTGCCCGGCCGGGAATCTTGAGCCGGTTTCAATATCAATGGTTAAAAGGGATCAGCCCAGCACGTGGGGATACAGCAGGAAGAAGGAGATAAAGCCGATGGCCAGGTTGCACACCCCGGCCAGCTTGCTCAGCTTGGGATTTTCGGTGTACCAGCCGAAGACCAGGGTGATGAGCAGCACGTCGATGACCACCAGGTCGATGCCCAGGGGCCAGACCAGGCCGTCTGCGAAGGCCCGGAGGGTGAACAGGATGACCAGAACCAGGCCGCAGGCGAAGAAGTGTGCCATGACCTTCTTATCGCCGCCCTTCAGGAAGAAGAGACCCACCAGGATCCAGAACAGGCCGAAGAAGCCAAAGACAGTACCCAGGTATTTGCTGTGGTCGCCGCCGGTGCTGAACAGATACATGCTCAGGGCGGTGAAGAGCTGGCAAATACCGCCAAACACGATGGCGATGTAGCCCAGAGACCGGGTGAGCTTGGTGTGGTCGGCGCCCTTGACGCCGACGCCGACCTGCTCTAAACCAAAACAGATGACCGTTGCGAACAGTCCAAAAACGCCGATTGCTTCAGGATTTACAGGGAGCATAGGAACCTCCTAAAAATGATGAAAGTAATACAGTGTGGATGGAAAAACAATGAAACCGGAATCCGGGCTTGGCTGCGGTGAAGCCGGCCGCCCAGGCATCAATTAGCCCAAAACATACCGGATTTGTTATAAAAGGTCAATCTATTGTGAATATACAAATTCTTTGGAATCTTTCCTCATATACAGAGAAACAAAAGTTAAAATACAGAAAGTAAAAATATAGATAAAATCAGATATGAAAGAGATTATTCGCGGTGGAAATGGAAAAGCCCCAGGATTCCGGGGAATTCCGCAAGAAGATACCTGCGTTTATGCAAAAAAAGACCGGGCGGCAAACGGAGGGCCGTCCGGAGATAAAGGAGGTTCCCGGGAATCAGGGTAAGCAAAGTTCCGGGTCGATGGGTTCATCCTGCCAGCGGATCTCGAAGTGGCAGTGGGGGCCGGTGGACCGGCCGGTGGAACCCATAAGGGCGATGGTCTGGCCCTGTTCCACCCAGTCCCCCTGGTTGGCCAGAAGCTGGGAGCAGTGGGCGTAGTAGGTGACGAAGCCGTTGCCGTGGTCCACCTTCACCAGGTTGCCATAGGTTCCCTTGACCCCCGAGAAGGTGACCGTGCCGCTGGCGGCGGCATAGAGTGGGGTACCGGCGGCGTTGGCAATGTCCGTGCCGCTGTGGAAACTGGTGGAACCGAAGATGTACCGGGCGCCAAAGGGAGAGGTGATCTGTCCCGTGGTGGGCCAGGCGAATCGGCCGTGGGCGGCGTCCACCCCCTGGGCGGTACCCACGCCCACGATGGTGGGGGTGGCCTCGGTGATGGTCTGGGAGGAGAGGGTCTCCCGGCCCACTTCCACGCCGCAGCGGTAGGTGACCCGGTCGGTGCGCTCCTCCTGGCCCTCGGTCCCCTCCTCCAGGGTGGCGGTCTGGCCCAGAATGAGGTCGCCGGTCTCCTGCTCCTGGATGGGAGAGGGGATGGCCTGGGTGTAGGTGACCTCCTCCACGGTCTCCACCAGGAGCAGGGGGGGCGGAGTCTCGTCCGGGACGGCGGACCCCTCCCCGCCCTCGTCCAGGGGGGCGAAGACGGCCACGGCCTCCTCGCCCTCATCGGCGGGCCGGAGGAGGACCTCCGCCAAGGCCTCGGCGGAGAGGAGCTCGGTGTCTGCGGGGAGGTAGTCCAGAGAGATATCCAGGCTGCTCGCCAGAGAGACTGAGCGGGTGTTTTCCGTGGTATAGCGGGTCTTTGCCAGAGCCAGGGCTTCGGCGATGTCCTCTTCGCTCTCGCAGGCGCCCGCGGCTATGCCGTCCACCGTGAGGACGTAGGCCTCCTTGACCTGCTCCACCGTCTCCATGAGACTGGCGGTGAGCTGGTCCGGGGTCTGGATGCTCTCCTTGGGGGCAATGGTCAGGGACACCTGGGTCCGATTGTCGTAGTCGTAGTCGGTCTTTAGGATGGCCGAGACCTGCTCCTCCACCTGGGAGACCGCCTGGGCGTAGGTCTCCTCCTGGCGAACAAAGGCCAGGGGCGGGTCCCCGTCGGCGGAGACTGCGTAGCACAGGGTGCAGGTGGAGGCCACCACCGCTCCAGCGGCGGTGAGTCCGGTGAGTCCCAGAAGGGCCGCCGCGATCACCATGCGTTTGGTGACTGGTCTCCGCCTCTCCTTGGACTCCTGCTCCAAATCGGCCAGCTGGCAAAAAAATTCCTCCGGGGCGGACAAGTCCTCCTGCCAGCCCGGTCCGGTGGAAAACCGGGATGTGGTATGATGGTTCAAAGGGAACGCTCCTTTCTGTAGTGTGGGTAAAAAGAAACAAAAGGGTTACAAACTGGTGACAGAAAAAGGATACGACGGAGGCGGGAACTCCGTCAAGAGGTTGCTTTTGGGACATTTTGCCTCCTTGGTACCCTTTGGGAGGAAGGCTGTCGAGGCGGTCAAAAAAATTCTTTCGTGAGCCCTTTACAGGGGGTATTTCGCAAGATATAATAATACAGCTTGTTAAAAAGACAGAGAGACAACGAGAGTAATGCCGCCCCAGGAAGACCGGCGGCAAGAGGAGTGATCCAATGAATGTCATGTTCTCCCAGACGCTGTCCCACCTGCGCCATGAGAAGGGGATCAGTCAGCGGCTGGCCGCCCAGGAGCTGGGGGTCTCCCAGGCCCTGCTGTCCCACTATGAAAACGGCATCCGGGAGCCCGGTCTGGCCTTTGTGGTGAAGGCCTGCGACTACTACCAGGTCTCCGCTGACTACCTGCTGGGCCGGACCAGCGACCGCTCCGGGCCTGCGGGACCGGCGGGAGGCGGAGACCAGACAGACCCGGCCTCCCTCATGCGCACGGCGGATGTCCTGAGCCAGGTCTGCGTGGATCTGTGCCGGAAGGAGCCCGACCTGGGCCTGATGTTCCGCCGCCTGGCCTCCCAGCTGAACAAGAATCTGGGCAAGGCCCGCACCAAGGCGGATTGACCCCAAGCACACCCTGCGGTCCCGGCCGTCCGACTTGGCGGGGATCGTCTGCATAAATTTCCCCAAAGGAGGAAAGCAACTATGACCGACCAGACAAAAATTCGCAACTTTTCCATCATCGCTCACATCGATCATGGCAAATCTACCCTGGCTGACCGACTGCTGGAGCTGTGCAACGCCGTCAGTGAGCGGGAGATGGAGAGCCAGATTTTGGACAACATGGACCTGGAGCGTGAGCGCGGCATCACCATCAAGGCCCGTGCCGTCACCGTCCAGTACAACGCCCTGGACGGGGAGACCTACACCCTGAACCTCATCGACACCCCCGGCCATGTAGACTTCAACTATGAGGTCTCCCGCTCTCTGGCGGCCTGCGAGGGGGCCGTGCTGGTGGTGGACGCCTCCCAGGGAGTGGAGGCCCAGACCCTGGCCAACACCTACCTGGCCATGGAGCACGACCTGGAGATCCGTCCGGTGCTGAACAAGATCGATCTGCCCGCCGCCGACCCCAAGCGGGTGAAGGAGGAGGTGGAGAACGTCATCGGCCTGGAGGCCGCCGACGCCCCGGAGATCTCCGCCAAGATGGGCATCAACATCCAGGCCGTCCTGGAGGATGTGGTCCACCACGTCCCCGCCCCCACCGGGGACCCCAAGGCCCCCTTCAAGGCCCTGATCTTCGACAGCCAGTATGACGCCTACCGGGGCGTGGTGGTCTACTTCCGTGTCATGGAGGGCACCCTCCGCCTGGAGGACACCGTCCGCATGATGGCCTCCGGGGCCGAGTACGGCCTGGTGGAGATCGGCCACCTGCTGCCCACCAAGCTGGAGCCCTGCAAAGTCCTCTCCGCTGGAGAGGTGGGCTACCTCACCGCCTCCATCAAGAACGTGAAGGACACCCAGGTGGGCGACACCATCACCACCGTGTCCAACCCCGCTGCCGAGCCCCTGCCCGGCTACCGCCCCGCCCGGAGCATGGTCTACTGCGGCATCTACACCGAGGACGGTTCCAAATATCCCGACCTGCGGGACGCCCTGGAAAAGCTCCAGCTCAACGACGCCTCCCTGTCCTTCGAGCCGGAGACCTCCGCCGCCCTGGGCTTCGGTTTCCGCTGCGGCTTCCTGGGCATGCTCCACATGGAGATCATCCAGGAGCGGCTGGAGCGGGAGTTCGACCTGGACCTGATCACCACCCTGCCCAACGTTATCTACGAGGTGGAAAAGACCGACGGCACGGTGATCCGGGTGGACAACCCCCATAACTACCCGGACCCCGCCCATATCGTGGTTCAGAAGGAACCCTTCGTGAAGGTCTCCATCATCTCCCCCCCGGACTACGTGGGCAACATCATGCCCATGTGCCAGGACCGCCGGGGTGAGTTCCGGGACATGCAGTACCTGGACGCCAACTTGGTGGAGATCCACTACAATATGCCCCTGAACGAGATCATTTATGACTTCTTCGACGCCTTGAAGGCCCGCACCAAGGGCTACGCCTCCCTGGACTACGAGTTCCTGGAGGACCGGGAGTCCGATCTGGTGAAGGTGGACATGCTCCTCAACGGCGACCAGGTGGACGCCCTCTCCTTCATTGCCCACCGGGAGAAGGCCTACGGCCGGGCCCGTAAGATTTGCGAAAAGCTGAAGGAGAACATCCCCCGCCAGCTCTTCGAGATCCCCGTCCAGGCGGCCATCGGCGGCAAGATCATCGCCCGGGAGACCGTGAAGGCCATGCGGAAGGACGTGCTGGCCAAGTGCTACGGCGGCGACATCACCCGAAAGAAGAAGCTGC
>JAEDLP010000125.1 GCA_016295225.1 Oscillospiraceae bacterium
CTGGGTCTCCAGCTCCAGGGTGCGGTAGTCCAGCTTCCCCCGCTCGGTGAGGGGCAGGGCCGGACGAAAGAAATAGGCCGCCGGATTGAGATACGTGTTGAGATTCTTTTTGCAGTGGGCCCGGAGGGCCTGTTCCACCGCCTTGAGGTTCTCCCCCCCTCTGGCCACCACATGGGCCACGGGCAGGGTCTCCCCCTTGGGACTTTGTCCGCCCACCACGGCGCAGCCTTCCACCAGCGGGCTTTGGAGCAGGCAGTCCTCGATCACATTGGGGAAGATCTTAAATCCGTTCCGGGAAATCATCCGCTTTGTTCGGCCGGTGATGACCACGCTGCCGTCTTCCTCCAGGTAACCGACGTCCTTGGTCCAGATCCAGCGTTTCCCCTCCGGGCCGGGCTTCCAAACCTGACCGTCCGCCTCGGGCATGTCGTAGTAACCGTTCATAACGGTATCGCTGTCAATGAGAATCTCTCCCTGTTTCCCCGGGGGAAGTTTCTCGCCCGTGTCCGGGTCCACCGCTGTGATCCGGCAGCCGGGTAGCGGACGCCCTACATTGCCCTCCTTTTGCCAGGGGCCGTAGTTCAGGCAGATGATGCCGCACACTTCGGACATGCCATACTCCTTGATGAGCTTGGCCGGGCAGCCCCTCCGGGCCAGGAACGCGTTCACCCGCTTCTCCATTTCTGCGGACATGGCGTCGCCCCCGTTGCGGGGATTTTTCAGAAAAGACAAATCGGCATCCTGCACTGCGGGACTGGTCAGCAGCAGCTGCCAGTAGGAAGTCGTGCCGCTGACCTGCTCTGGCCGGTAGCGCAGGAGCAGATCCCCCAACTGATCGGGCCGGAACATGGGGACCAGGATGACCTCCATCCCCAGGCACAGGGGAACGTGGATGCACTGGCACAGGCCGAAGGCCGCGAAGGGGGGCAGCAGAGTCAGATTCGCCCCGCTTCCGTGCTCGGTCCCCGATTCCGTATACTGCACCAGGGAGGCGCGGAACGCCCGCCGGGAGAGCATGACCCCCTTGGCGGGACCGGTGGTGCCGCCGGTGTAGGTGATGACCGCAGGCTCCTCCCACCGGGCAGTGTCCGGGAGGTGGCCGCACGGTTCCCGAAGGAATTCCTCCCAGGACAGACAGCCCTCTCCCCGGCAGTCCTCCCAACTGCCCACCCGGAGCTTCTCCCCCAGCTCGGAGGACACATAAGGCCCCAGAGGCAGGCAGACGAAATGCTCCGCGGGAGAACTGCCCCGATTCTCGTATACCTTTCGGAATGCCACCTCCAGGGCCAGAACCACCCGGGTCTTGGCCCGGGTGAAATAGCCCTCCACCTCGGAAGGGCTCAGCTTCATGTCCACCCAGTTGGCCACCGCGCCGATCCGGTCGATGGCGTAAAAGGCAGCAATGGTCTCCGGTGTGTTCATGGAGAGGAGGGTGACGAACTCCCCCGGCCGGACACCCAAGGCCCGCAGGCCGGCCTCCGCCCGTAGGATCATCTCAAAGAACTGACCAAAGGTCAGGGCATGCTCCCCGCAGCGAAGGGCAGGTCGGTCCAGGCAGTTCTCTTTCCCCCGCCAGAGGTCTTCAAAGATCGCGTAAGTCATGTTACAGCAGAGTCAGCTTGGGGCCGCCGTCGGGGTTCCGGTCGGAGCCGCCGGGGCCGCGCTTGTTAACCGAGATGGTGTTGGGGTTGATAACGGCCTTTTTCAGCATCAGACCGGGGATGCCGGAGGCCGCAGCCAGGTTGGCGCACTGGACCTGCATATAGGGGAAGAGCTGATCGTAGACCTCCCCGTGGATCTGACGCTTCACGTCATCATCAAAGGCCCCGGAGCAGTTGAACACGCCCACCAGTTCCACGGACATGGTGAGCTTTCCGCCGGCGAACTCCTTGTCCCGCAGGGTCTGCTGGAGCTTGCCGATGCAGCGGCTGCCGTCGGGGGTGAAGCTGACGTTCAGGGAGAAGGCGCTGTCCAACTGAACCTGGCCGGGCTTCTCCAATTTATTGATCAGGTGGATTTCCTGTACTTTCTGGGTGATCAGGGATGCGTTTGCCATAGAGCATGGTCTTCCTTTCTGGGATAGTATGCTTCTATTATAATACAGGCCAGAAAGGAAAGTCCAGCGCTTTCTGCTTTCAAACAAGGCCTTGTCCCGGAATAATCCCAGCAAGGGCGGCGCAAACTAGCAAAGCAATCCAACCAAGGGAGAGAATGCTTTGGACACGAAAAAAATCGGACAGCAGACCGTCTGCTTCGCCTCGCCGCCTTCCATCGCCGGCTTCGGCAACGCGGTGGGCAAGAAGGAAGGCCAGGGGCCTCTGGCCTCCTACTTTGACTGCGTCGGGAAAGACGATACGTTTGGGGAAAAAAGCTGGGAAAAGGCCGAGACCGCCATGCAGAAAAAAGCCCTGAACTACGCGCTGGAAAAGGCCGGGGTCACCCCCAAGGAGCTGGACTACATTTTCGCCGGGGACCTGCTCAACCAGTGTATCGCCACGTCCTACTCCCTCCGGGCCCAGGACGTTCCGTTCTTCGGGCTGTACGGGGCCTGCTCCACCATGGCGGAGAGCCTGTCTCTGGGGGCCATGCTCCTGGACGGAGGCTTTGGCAATTACGTGGCCGCCCTGACCTCCTCCCATTTCTGCTCGGCGGAGCGTCAGTATCGGAACCCCCTGGAATACGGCAGCCAGAAACCGCCCACCGCCCAGTGGACGGCCACCGGGTCCGGCGCGATCATCCTGGCCAAGTCAGGCAAAGGACCCTATATCACCCATGTGACCACCGGCAAAGTCACGGATAAGGGGATCACCGACGCCAACAACATGGGGGCCGCCATGGCCCCAGCGGCCTACTCCACCCTCCAGGCCCACTTCCAGGACACCGGCCGCAAGCCCGGCTTTTACGACTGCATCGTCACCGGCGACCTGGGCAGTCTGGGCAAGGAGATCGTCATCGACTTCTTCCGGCGGGACGGCGTGGACCTGACCAAAAACTACGACGACTGCGGCTGTCTCCTCTTCAACGCCGACGCCCAGGACGTCCACGCGGGCGGGTCCGGCTGCGGCTGCAGCGCCGTGGTCCTCACTGGATACCTGCTCCGGCAGATGCAGGAGGGAAAGCTCAAACATTTGCTCTTCTGCGGCACGGGAGCCCTTCACTCCCCCACCTCCACCATGCAGGGGGAGAGCATCCCCGGCATCTGCCACGCCGTCGCCATCACCACAGAGAAGAAAGGAGGGGGCAAATGAGCAGCCCCGGAACCTACCTGGCCGCTTTCCTCTGCGGCGGCATCCTCTGCCTCATCGGGCAGATCCTCATCGACAAAACCAAGCTGACCCCCGCCCGCATTCTGGTCCTCTATGTGGTGGCAGGGGTGGTCCTGGGGGCTACCGGGCTGTACCGTCCTCTGGTGGACCTCTGCGGGGCCGGCGCCACCGTTCCCCTGACGGGCTTTGGCTATAACTTGGCCACAGGCGTTTCCAAGGGCGTGGCGGAAAGCGGCTTCCTGGGGGCGCTCATGGGGGGCATCACCTCCACCGCCGGAGGCATCACCGCAGCGGTCTTCTTCGGGTCGGTGGTGGCAGTCCTCTTTAAGTCCAAGCCGAAGCCGTAACCCGTTGTCTTTTCCTCTTCGGCCTGCTATAATATTTCCAAAAAGAGCCGGAGGAGGAAACGCCGATGATAACATGGGAAGAACTGGAAAGCCGCTGCCTGCACTGCCAAAACTGCGCCCTGGCGGACACCCGGACCAACGTAGTCTTCGGCGTGGGCAACCGCCAGGCCGACGTGCTATTCATCGGCGAAGGCCCCGGCGAGCAGGAGGACCTCCAGGGGGAACCTTTCGTGGGGCCTGCCGGACAGTTTTTGGACGTGATGCTGTCGGTCATCGACCTACACCGTAGCAACGTCTACATTGCCAACATCGTCAAGTGCCGCCCGCCCAGAAACCGCGATCCCCTGAACATCGAGCAGGACGCCTGCATCGGCTATCTGCGGACCCAGACCGCCCTGCTCAAGCCCAAGATCATCGTCTGTCTGGGGCGCGTGGCAGCCATGCGGATCATCGACAAGGATTTCCGCATCACCCGCCAGCACGGCCAGTGGTTTGAGCGTGCCGGAATTCAGATCATGGCCCTGTATCACCCCTCCGCCCTGCTACGAGACCCCAACAAACGGCCGGAGACCTTTGTGGACTTGAAACGTCTCCAGGCCAAGATTCAGGAACTGTGCCCGGAGACCTTTTCCAACGTATTTTGAATCAAAACCACTAGTGAACTAGTGGTTTGCTCAGCCCCTAGAAGGGTCAGTAC
>JAEDLP010000015.1 GCA_016295225.1 Oscillospiraceae bacterium
CCCCGGCGTGACCCTTGTGTTCAACTTTGACTCCTCCGGCACTCTGAAGACCCACATCCAGGAAGGGGCCGCCTGTGACGTTTTCATTTCTGCCGGACAGAAGCAGATGGACCAGATGGACCGACGTGACGGCGGCGACGAGAACACCGAGGGTCTGGACCTGGTTCTGGAGGGGACCCGCTTCGATATCCTGGAGAACAAGGTGGCCTTGGCTGTCCCCGAGGGAAACCCTGCCGACATTCACTCCTATGAGGATGTAAAGACCGGCCTGACCAATGGGACCATTTTGATGGCCATGGGCAACGCCGACGTTCCTGTGGGCCAGTATACCCAGAAGATCCTGGCCTGTTATGGGCTGGTTGAGGAAGACCTGACCCGGGCCGGCTGCATCACCTACGGCTCCAACGTGAAGGAGGTCACCACCCAGGTGGGCGAGGCCGCTGTGGACTGCGGCGTCATCTATCAGACCGACGCCTTCTCCGCCGGCCTTACCGTGGTGGACACCGCCACCGACGAGATGTGCGGGCGGGTCATCTATCCCGCTGCGGTCATCAAGGGTTCGGCCCACCCCGAGGAAGCCAAGGCCTTCCTGGACTATCTCATGGGAGACGAGGCAGACGCCGTCTTTGAAGCCGTAGGCTTCACACCCATTGCCTGAGAACGCAGAAAGGGGCTGATGAGCCATGGACTGGTTTCCGCTCTATAATTCCATCCGCATCGCGGCCATCAGCACCGCTCTCATTTTCTTTTTGGGGATCTTCTCCGCTTATTATATCGCCAGGACGCCCAGGGTGGTGAAGGGCGTGATGGACGTGATCCTGACCCTCCCTCTGGTGCTGCCCCCCACCGTGGTGGGCTACCTTCTGCTGCGGGTCCTGGGACCGAAGCGGCCCGTGGGCCAGTGGTTTCTGGATCTGTTCGGACTGAAACTGACCATGACCTGGTGGGCGGGCATCTTCGCCACGGCGGTGGTGATTTTCCCGCTCATGTACCGCACGGCCCGGGGGGCCTTTGAGTCCTTCGACGAGACCCTGGCCTACTCGGCCAAAACTCTGGGCCTTTCCAATCGCTATATCTTCTGGCGCATCCGTATGCCCTGCTGCCGGCAGGGAATCCTGGCCGGGGCGGTGCTTTCCTTTGCCCGGGCGTTGGGAGAATACGGCGCCACCAGTATGCTCTGCGGCTACACCCCCGGACGGACCGCCACCATATCCACCACGGTCTACCAGCTCTGGCGGACCAATGACGACGGACTGGCGGTCCGGTGGGTGCTGGTCAACCTGGCCATCTCCTTCGTGGTGCTGCTGGCGGTGAATATGCTGGAGAAGAAGCACCTTTCTGTTCCAAAGAAGGGAGGGAGCTGAGTGTCCCTCTATGTTGATGTGGAAAAGGAGCTTGGCGGGTTTCACCTGAACGTAAAGCTGAAGGCGGGGGACGAGACTCTGGCCCTTCTGGGGGCCTCCGGCTGCGGCAAGAGCCTGACCCTCAAGTGTATTGCCGGCATCGAGCGGCCGGACAGAGGTCGGATCGTCCTGGACGACAGGGTGCTCTTCGACTCCGAAAAAAAGATCGATCTCCCCCCCCAGGCCCGCCGAACCGGCCTGATGTTTCAAAGCTACGCCCTCTTTCCCCATATGACGGTGCTGGAAAACATCCGTGCCGGGGCCAATCGGGAATCGGACAAAGGGAAGCGGCGGGCCGCGGTGGAAGCTGTCGTGGACAACTTTGGGCTCAAAGACCTGCTGAACCACCACCCTGCCCAGCTCTCCGGCGGACAGCAGCAGCGTGTGGCCCTGGCCCGCATCCTGGTCTCCGCCCCGCATATTTTGCTTCTGGACGAACCCTTCTCTGCCCTGGACAGTCACCTCCGCTTCCGTCTGGAGCAGGAGGTGCGGGAAGTGATCCGCCGGTTCGGCAAAACGGTGCTGCTGGTGTCCCACGACCGGGACGAGGTCTTTCGCATGGCGGACAGCATTGCCATTATGAACGACGGGCGTGTGGAGACCCTGGGGCCCAAGCAGGAGGTCTTCCGGGCCCCCGGCACCCGGAGCGGAGCCATCCTCACCGGCTGCAAGAACATTTCCCGGGCGGAGCCTGTGGATCAATACCGCGTCAGGGCGTTGGATTGGGGGCTCACCCTGAAACTGGCCCGGCCTGCGGAGGGCGTGACCGCCGTGGGCGTCCGCGCCCATGATGTACGGCAGGGGGAGGGGGAGAACCTCCTCCTTTGCCGCGTGGAGGAGGAAATTGAGAATCCCTTCTCCTGCCTTGTGATAGCAAGGCCTGAGGGGGCGGCGTCCCCCATTGTGTTTGAGACAGATAAGGAGCGTTGGAGGGCTGAGCGCGGGCAGGAGATCCGGCTCAACCTGCCGCCCGAGGC
Source organism: Oscillospiraceae bacterium (assembly GCA_016295225.1). Lineage (GTDB taxonomy): Bacteria > Bacillota > Clostridia > Oscillospirales > Oscillospiraceae > Evtepia. The sequence goes on from JAEDLP010000015.1 coordinate 2,381, forward strand.
GATCTTGCCCTTGCGGGACGCATGAGGAAAGGAATGATTGGATTGAAAAAGGTCAGTGTGGAGAAGGCCGTGGGCCTGGAACTCTGCCACGATATCACCGCCATGAAAGACGGGTTTAAGGGAGCCGCCTTCCGGCGGGGCCACATCATCACGGAAGAGGATATTCCCAAGCTGCTGGACCTGGGCAAGCGGACGGTCTTTGTCTGGGAAGCCCAGGCTGGGGAGATCCACGAGGAGGACTGCGCCCGCCGTCTGGCGGCCATGGCCCCGGTAGAAGGAGCCGGTTACACCGAACCCGCTGAGGGAAAGGTGTTGCTGATGGCCCAGCAGCGGGGCATGTTCCGGGTGGACCGGGAGCTGCTGCACCAGCTCAATTCCATCGGGGACATCACCATCGCCACCCTGCCTGACCATTACCCGGTGGAGGAAGGGGCCCGGCTGGCCTCCATGCGGATCGTCCCCCTGGTGACCAAGGAGGCGCAGATCATAGAGGCTGAAACCCTTTGCGTAGGCCGAAAACTCCTGGATCTGCTGCCCTACCGCCAGAAAAAAGTGGGGGTGGTCATCACCGGGTCCGAGGTCTACACCGGGCGCATCCAAGACAAGTTCGAGCCTGTCCTCCGGGAAAAGCTGAAGGCCTATCCCAGTCAGATCGTGGGGGTCACCATTTGCGACGACGACCTGGATATGATCGTAGCGGCGGCCAGGGAACATCTGGCCAAGGGCGCGGATTTTCTGATCTTCACCGGCGGGATGTCCGTGGACCCGGATGATCTGACTCCCACGGCCATTGGAAAGCTGGGGGCGGAGATCGTCACCTATGGCGTCCCGGCCCAGCCCGGCAACATGACGCTGGTGGCTTACCTGGGGGAGACCCCCATCCTGGGGGTTCCCGGCGCGGCCATCAGTCTGCCCACCACGGTTTTCGACGTGCTGCTGCCCCAGGTTTTTGCCGGGGAGAAGCTGACCAGGGAAGACCTGATCCGTCTGGAGGAAGGCGGCCTGTGCCAGATGTGCCGGTCTTGCCACTGGCCCAACTGTACCTTTGGACGGTATTGACGGAAAACGACTTGCCATCGGCCTCTGTCCGGTGATAGAATACTATCTGCGGAACAAACCTCTTTGCGGTTTGTTGGTGCGGCGGCTGCCGCACGCAGGATAACAGGAAAACACAGGGGAAAGGAAAACGTGAAATGAGACAGATGTTCAAAACCATGGAAGAGCGGCTGCTGGCGGGAGAGGACTTGGTCTTAGTCACGATCACCGCCTCCACCGGGGCTACCCCCCGGGGCGTGGGGGCGCGGATGCTGGTGGGCAGAGCCGGCCGGATCTGCGGTACCATCGGCGGCGGAGCGGTGGAATACCGGGCGGAGCAGATGGCCCTTCGGGCCTTAGAAGAGAAGACCTCGGACCGGCATGGCTTTTCCCTGACGCGTGACGATGTGGAGAACCTGGGCATGATCTGCGGCGGCGCCGTGGACGTGTTTTTCCACTATATCCCGGCAGGGGATCGGGAGACGCTTTCTCTGGCCCGGGAGGCCGAGCGGCTCTTTGCAGGGGGAGAGGCCCTGTGGCTGCTGTCGGATATCGGCCATGGGGGAGCTCTCAGCCTGTACACGGAACGGGAGGGCTTTCTTGGACGGCCCTGCCCCGACTGGATCAAGACCAAGCTTACCCGGCAGCCCAAGCACATCCAGCAGGACGGGGAAGACTACTGCGTGGAGCAGATCAACAGCCCGGGCCGGGTGTATATCTTCGGCTGCGGACACGTATCCCAGCAGCTGGAGCCGGTGCTCACCCGCGTGGGATTCCGCTGCGTGATGCTGGATGACCGGCCTGAGTTTGCCGACTGGGAGCTCTTTCCCACGGCGGAGGAGGTCAAGTGCATCGACCTTCGGAACATTGCCGAATCGGTGAGCATCGGCCAGGAGGACTATGTCTGCGTTATGACCCGGGGACACACCCATGACACGGAGGTTCAGGCCCAGGTCCTGCGGCGGCATCCCTGCTATGTGGGGGTCATCGGCAGCAAGAAGAAGGCCGCCGGAGTCAGAAAGGCCCTGGCTGAGATCCACGGTCTGACAGAGGAGGAGCTGGATCAGGTGACCACGCCCATCGGCCTCTCCATCGACGCGGAGACCCCCGAGGAGATCGCCATCTCTATCGCCGCCCAGATGATCCAGGTGCGGGCTCAGCGCAGCAAAATCCTTGGGTAAACTGGAGGATTTTTCATAATACTGTACTTTTTGGGACGCCATCCTCGGTATGGCGTCCCTTTGTTGTGCAAAAAACAGGGGAAGCGGTTGTCCTTTTGTGAAAAACGTGTTATGCTTTGGAAAATATAGCGCTATATCATGATTGAAAATTTTCTGCTTTTTGGGGGAATACCATGGAAAAAAAGATTGTATTCTGCAAAGGCGGCGGCTGCACCGCGAAGCTGGGGGCTGGTGTGTTGGACCGGGTCCTCTCCCGTCTGCCCAAAGGCCCGAAGGATCCCGGCCTGCTCATCGGCTACGACAGCAAGGACGACGCCGCGGTCTACCAGCTCACGGAGGATACTGCCATTGTCCAGACCTTGGATTTTTTTCCGCCGATGGTGAAAGACCCGTATATCTTTGGAAAGATCGCGGCCACCAACGCCCTCAGTGACGTCTACGCCATGGGAGGCACAGTGAAGACCGCCCTGAACATTGTCTGTTTCCCCGAGTCCATGGATCTGAATATCCTGGGGGAGATCATGCGGGGGGGAGCGGAAAAGGTCCTGGAGGCCGGGGGAATCCTGGCCGGGGGACACTCCATCGCTGACGCCGATGTGAAGTACGGCCTGTCGGTCACCGGCGTGGTCCATCCCGGGCGCATTTACCCCAACAACGGCGGCCGGGCGGGGGACCTGCTCATCCTGACAAAGCCGCTGGGGGTGGGCATCATCTGCACCGCTGACCGGGTGGAGGAGGCATCTCAGGAGGCCATGGATACGGCTGTCCGGTGGATGACCACCTTGAATAAATATGCAGCCGAGTGCTGCCAAAACTATCCCATCCACGCCTGCACGGACGTGACGGGGTTTGGCTTTTTGGGCCACCTTCACGAGATGCTGGACGGAAAACTCTCCTGCCATGTCCACGCCGGGCAAATACCGGTGATTCCGGAGGCCCTGGACTACGCCGAAGAGTTCCTCCTCACCGCCGCCGGACAGCGCAACCGCAACCATGTGAGCCCTTTCCTGGAGTTCCAGGGCGTCCCCTTCGCCATGGAGGAGGTCCTGTTCGACCCCCAGACCGCCGGCGGTCTGTTGATTGCCCTGTCCCCGGAGGAGGCCCCCAAGCTGTTGGCAGATTTGCGGGACGTGGGCCTGCCCGCCCGGATCGTAGGGGAGTTGACCCAGCGGGAAGAGATTGAAATTACCGTTACCATGGATGGAAACGAAACGGAAAACCTGGAGGTATTGGAACATGATTAAACATGTAAACGCCATGGGCGACACCTGTCCCGTCCCTGTGGTCAAGACAAAGAACGTAATCAAGGAGCTGGGCGACCAGGGCGGCGTCGTGGAGATTTTGGTGGACAACGAGATTTCCGTCCAGAACCTGACCAAGATGGCCAACCAAAAGGGCTACGGCGTCCGGTCGGAGAAGCTGGCCGAGAACCAGTTCCAGGTCATCATGGAGGTGGGAGAGGGGGCCGCCCAGCAGGCCGATGACGACGCCCCCGAGACCTGCCTGGTCACCCCCGGCGGGAAAAAGAACGTGGTGGTTGCCGTCACCGCACCCTGGATGGGCGCGGGCAATGAGGAGCTGGGCGCTGTGCTCATCAAGGGTTTCCTCTTCGCACTCACCCAGCAGGACACCCTGCCCACCACCATCCTGTTTTACAACGGCGGCGCCACCCTGACCACCGAGGGCTCTGCCTCTCTGGAAGATCTGAAGAGCCTGGAGGCTCTGGGGGTGGAGATCCTGACCTGCGGCACTTGCCTGAATTACTACGGCCTTACGGACAAGCTCCGGGTGGGAGAAGTGACCAACATGTACACCATCGCGGAAAAACTCCTGGGGGCCGACCTGGTGGTGAAGCCCTGAATGCGACAGAGAAAGCCCGCCCTCATCATTACCTTTTCCGCCACCACTGACGCCATGGCCATGGAAATCTATTGTCAGGCCCGGAATCTGCCTGGCCGGCTGATCCCCATTCCCCGTGAGATCACCGCCGGCTGCGGCCTGGCCTGGAAGACCCTGCCTGGGGAGGACGCCCGCTTTGTCCAGATTCTGGAAGAGGCCGGCATTCGCTGGGAGGCCATGAAAACCATTGAACTGTGGGGCTGATCCAATTATGAAGCATTATATTGGCATCGACATTGGTTCCACCTGCGCGAAAACCATTGTTATGAACGAAGAAGCGCGCGTTTTATACCGTCTGCTCCAACCCACCGGCTGGAGCAGCGTGGACACGGCCCGGACCATCCGTAAGAACCTGGAAGATCTGGGGGTGGACCTGTCCGAAAGTCCTGTGGTGGCCACAGGCTACGGCAGAGTCTCCGTCCCCTACGCAGATAAGCAGGTGACGGAGATCACCTGTCACGGCCGGGGGGCCTGCTATATCCACGGAGACCGTCTCCTCACCGTCATCGACATCGGTGGCCAGGACACCAAACTTATCTCCGTGGACAACGGCATGGTCCAGGATTTTATTATGAACGACAAATGCTCCGCCGGCACCGGGCGGTTCCTGGAGGTCATGGCCAACACCCTGGCCCTGGCCCCGGAGGAGCTGTGCCGTCTGGCGGCTCAGGGGGGCGGCGTCTCCATCAACTCCATGTGTACGGTCTTTGCCGAGTCCGAGGTCATCAGTCTCATCGGCAGGGGAGAGACCAAGGAGAACATCGCCTTCGCTGTGGTGGATTCCATCGTGAAAAAGGTGGTCTCTCAGGCGGGACGGCTGAAGCTGGGGGAGACCGTCTGTCTCACCGGCGGCCTGTGCGAGTTTGATTATCTGCGAAAAAGCCTGTCCAAAGCCCTGGGGGTGGAGGTTCAGGCAGACCCGGAGGGCTGCTATGCCGGGGCCATCGGCGCAGCCCTCCAGGCCAGGAAGGTAGAGAAGCGGAAGGGAGAGGAGGTCACATGATCTATCTGGACAACGCCGCCACCACCCGGCGGAAGCCCCAACCGGTGATCGACGCCGTGGTGAAGGCCATGACCACCATGGGCAACGCATCTCGGGGCGCCCACGACAGCGCCCTGGAGGCCTCCCGGGCGGTCTATGAGACCCGCTGTAAGATCGCCCGCCTGTTTGGCTGTACCCGGCCGGACCATGTAGTGTTCACTTGCAACTCCACCGAGGCCCTGAATATCGCCATCAGCGGCACGCTGAACGACGGCGATCACGTGATCACCACGGATCTGGAACACAACTCCGTCCTCCGTCCCCTCTATCGGCTGGAGGAGGAGGGAACCATTTCCCTCAGCTTCGTTCCGGCGGACCAGCGGGGACAGGTGAATTACGACGATTTCGCCGCCCTCATTCGTCCGGAGACCCGGGCCATCGTCTGCACCCATGCCTCCAACCTCACCGGCCAGATGATCGACATTGCCCGGGTGGGTGCGCTGGCCAAGGAGCGGGGCCTGCTGTTCATTGTGGACGCGTCCCAGACGGCCGGCTGCGTTCCCATCCACATGGAGGATATGGGGGTGGACGTCCTCTGCTTCACCGGCCACAAGGGGATCATGGGCCCCCAGGGGACCGGCGGGCTCTGCATCCGGGAGGGAATTGAGATCCGACCCTTCAAGGTGGGGGGCAGCGGGGTCCAGTCCTACCGCAAGGAGCAGCCCGAGGAATACCCCACCCGACTGGAAGCCGGGACCCTCAACAGCCACGGGCTCATGGGCCTTTCCGCCGCCCTGGATTTCATTCAGGAGATCGGGCTTGAGACCATTGCTGCCCATGAGCGGGCCATGATGACCCGGTTCTACGAGGGGGTCAGGGGGATCGAAGGGGTCACCGTCTACGGCGACTTTTCTTCCGACGCACGGACGGCGGTGGTGGCGCTGAACATCCGGGACTACGATTCCGGCGAGGTGTCCGACGAGCTCAGCCAGGCCTATGATATCGCCACCCGCCCGGGGGCCCACTGCGCCCCGCGGATGCACCGGGCCCTTGGCACCACCGAGCAGGGGGCAGTGCGGTTCAGCGCCTCCTGGTTCACCACCCGGGAAGAGGTGGACGCCGCCATCCAGGCGGTCCGGGAACTGGCAGAATAACCCATAGGGTCCGCGCGGGACGCCCTCCCGCGCTGCCAATCAGGATAAGAAGACAATATGGAAACAATAAGGAGAAACGAGTATGGCAGATTATGTTCAGATGTGGAAAGACCTAGGGATGGACCTGGATACCCACGATTTGCTGTGTCAGGTGCTCCCCACCGCTGTGGGGGATGTTTTCCTGTCTCAGGAAAACCGTCCCCAGGGCATGGACTTTTGGGATCTGGTGATCTCTGAGGTGCACGGAATCCGCCCTGCCGAGCTGATCCAGGCCCAGAAGGAGGGCAAGAAGGTCTTTGGCACCTTCTGCGTGTATGTTCCTGATGAAGTGGTCATCGCCGCTGACGGTATCGTCACCGGGCTCTGCGGCGGCTCTCAGTTCTGGGTTCCCGGCGGTGAGGCCGTGCTGCCCAAGAGTACCTGCCCCCTCATCAAGGCCTCTGTGGGCGCTCGCCTGGGCAAAACCTGCCCTTTCTTCCGCATTGCGGATATATATGTGGGCGAGACCACCTGTGACGGTAAGAAAAAGGCCTATGAGATCCTGGGCGAGGATGTGCCCATGTACGTCATGGATGTTCCCCAGATGAAGCGGGAGAAGGACATCCTGAAGTGGAAGGAAGAGATCGCCGAATTTGCCAAAACCGTGGAGGAGTTCACCGGCAACAAGCTCACCCCTGAGAAGCTGGGAGAAGCCATCCACGTGATCAACGAGCGCCGGAAGGCCCTGGCCCGTGTGTACGAGTGCCGCAAGTCCGAGTGTCTGCCCATCTCCGGCCGGGACGCTCTGCTGATGATGCAGATCTCCTTCTTTGACGATCCCGTCCGCTGCGCCCAGATGTGCAACAAGCTGGCCGACGAGCTGGAACAGCGCATCAAGGACGGCGTCTCGGTGGTTCCCGCCGGCACCAAGCGAATCCTGGTCACCGGCACCCCCCTGGCCGTGCCCAACTGGAAGCTCCACAACATCATCGAGACCAGCGGCGGCGCTGTGGTCTGCGAGGAGATGTGCACCGGCACCCGGTACTTCGAAAACCTGGTGGACGAGACCAAGACCACCCTGGACGAGCAGTTCATGGCCCTGTCCGAGCGCTACATGAAGACCAACTGCGCCTGCTTCACCCCCAACACCGGCCGCATCGACGACATTCTGCGTTTGGTGAAGGAATACAAGGTGGATGGCGTCATCGACTGCAACCTGAAGTTCTGCTGCCTCTACGACACGGAGAAGTATTCCGTCAGCCGCGCCCTGAAGGAGGCCGGCGTGCCCATTCTGAGTCTGGAGACCGACTACGCCGACACCGACGCCGAGCAGCTGCGCACTCGCATCGGCGCCTTTCTTGAGATGCTCAATGGCTAAGAATGATCTTCGCTGGTACATCCTCTTTGCCAACTATGAGCAGGGGCTTGCCCTGCGGGATCTCCTGTTAAAGGAAGGGATCAAGAACCGGATCGCCCCTGCACCCCGGGCGATCCAGGGGGAGTTGTCCTGCGGCATGTCTCTGCTCATCGAGCCGGCAGAGCTGGAGGCCGCAAAGGCCTGTATCCAGGCGCACCAGGCTCCCCACCACGCCATCATGCCGCTGGAGGGGCAGATTAAAGCCCGCAGAGATCACTACTGCTGATCTCCCACTGAAAATAGCAAAAAACCTTGGAACTTATGGGTTCCAAGGTTTTTTGCAGTCAGCTTAGGTTCTGGCACAGTTGGAGGATTCCCCGGCGAGGATCTCCAACCCGTGCCCCAGGGGCTCGACGATGTATTCCAGGCATTCCCGCACCGCCTTGGGGCTGCCGGGCAGGTTGATGATTAGGGTCCGGTTTCGGATGCCCGCCGCCGCCCGGGTGAGCATGGCCCGCTTGGTCACCTGCATGGAGTAGGCGCGCATGGCCTCGGGAATGCCCGGGACCGCCCGCTGGATCACGTCATTGGTGGCCTCAGGCATGCAGTCTCGGGGAGAGAAGCCGGTGCCTCCGGAAGTTAGGATCAGATCCGCCAGCCCCTGGTCGGCGATGTCCGCCATGGCCTGGGCCAGCAGCTCCCGCTCGTCGGGCAGGATGGTGGCGGAGACGATGGTATATCCGTTGGCCTCCATGATTCGCCGGATCTCCGGGCCGCTCAGGTCCTCCCGCTCTCCCCGGAAGCCGCTGTCGCTGGATACGATGACGGCCACTCGCTTGTGGTTGCTCATAAACGCGCCTCCTTATTCCTGGGTCAAGACCATTTCATCCCCTGCGGAGATGACGCCGCCGTGAAGCACACGGGCGAAGACCCCCTCCGTGGGCATGATGCACTCTCCCATACGATGGAAGATCTCACAGCCGTGGTGACATTGTTTCCCGATTTGGGTCACTTCAAGGAGCACATCCCCGCAGCGAAGCCTGGTTCCTACCGGCAGGGACCGGAAATCGAAGCCCGCTACCAGGAGGTTCTCCCCAAAGGCGCCGGGGATCACGTCCGCGCCTTTGGCCTGGAAGGCCTGGAATTTTTCATAGCTCAAAAGGCTGACCTGGCGGTGCCATTTTCCGGCGTGGGCGTCCTGCTCCAGCCCCCAATCCTCAAGGAAGGCTGCGGAACCCACATCTTGTTTTGGGGTCCCCTTTTCCGGGCTGATGCAGACTGCAATTACTTTTCCCATGGTGTTATCCTCCGATTTGACTCATGTTTCGTCGCTCGTCCTCTTGAGTGAAGGGACCGTCGAAGTGGTGGGCGCTGGGCTTGGCGCGGATGGCTGCTGCCATGCGGGCCAGAAGATCCTGGTCTGTGGCCCCTGCGCGAAGGGGTTCCCGCAGATCCGCACCGTGGGAGAACTGCAGGCAGGTTTTCAGAAAGCCGGTGGCGGTCAGGCGGACCCGGTTGCAATCCTGGCAGAACTTGTGGCTCAGGGCGCTGATGAAGCCGATCCGTCCCCGGAAGCCGGGCAGGAGGCAGTATTCCGCCGGCCCGTTCCCCGTGGGTCCCTCAGCCGGAGAGAGGGGGCCGAAATGCTCCTCCAGCACGGCCCTGGTTTTCGCTGCGGGAATAGATAGGAAGTCCCTTCCGAGGCCCACAGGCATCATCTCGATGAACCGCACGTGGACGGGCAGATCCCGGGCCAGCTCCGCCACATCCCAGAGGAGCTGCTCCCGGGTCATGGGGACGCAGTTGACCTTCACGGGTATTTGACCGCTGGCCGCAGCCAGACGAATGCCTTCCAGGGCGTCGCTGAGCCGGTCCCGGCGGGTAAGTCTGGTGTACAGATCCCGGTCCAGGGTGTCCAGGCTGATGTTCACGCCGTCCAGCCCGGCCTGACATAGGGCGTCCCAGGAACGGGCCAGCTCTACGCCGTTGGTGGTCAGGGTGACCTGGTCGATCCCGGGGATGGCTTTGAGCTGTTGGATCAAGTGGGGCAGCCCCTTGCGGCAGAGAGGTTCACCCCCTGTGACCTTCACCTTGCGGACGCCCATCTGGGCGAAGAGGGCGCACAGGCGGGTGATCTCGTCAAATCGCAGAATCTCCTGATGGGTCAGGGACGGGACCCCTTCCTCGGGCATACAGTAGACGCACCGAAGCTGACAGCGGTCCGTGACCGAGACCCGAATGTAGTCGATGTTTCGTCCCAGTCCGTCAACCATCCCGCTGTCCTCCAAAGGTAAAATCGCCGCTCTTGCCCCCGGTCTTGGTGACAAGATGCACGTCGGTGATGACCATTTCTTTGCTGATCGCCTTGCACATGTCATAAATGGTCAGCAGGGCCACGGAGACCCCAGTGAGGGCTTCCATCTCCACGCCGGTCTTGCCATCGCACTCCACGGTGCAGCGGGCGGTGATTCTGTCTTCCTCCAGGGTGAAATCCACGGCTGAACGGGTGAGGAGGAGACTGTGGCACAGGGGGATCAGTGAGGCGGTCTGCTTCACGGCCATGATCCCCGCCACCCGGGCCACGCCCAGAACATCGCCCTTTTTGGCGGTTTTGCCGGTGACGGCGGCCAGGACCTCCCGGCCTGCCAGAATGACCCCTTGGGCCACGGCGGTGCGATGGGTGATCTCCTTTTCGGAGACGTCTACCATGATGGCTCTGCCTGCCTTGTCGAAATGGGTGAAGTCCTGAGACATAGCTGCTTCCTCCGTTGCTGGTTCTTTCGCCCCATTGTATCACAAGATTTGTTCGGAGACAAGGCGGACCGATTCCACTACCGTGAACCTGACAGCGGCCCAGAAGGTGACCGTTCTCTACTGACACAGAGACACAAAAAAGAGACGCCCTCGAGCGTCTCTTTTTTGTGTCTCTGTGAACTTATGCGCTGAGCAGCTCCTCCAGCCGGGCGCGGATGAGCTTCATAAGCTTGCCGTTCTCGGGCATCTCCTTGTACTCGGAGGGGTCGCACAGCATGGCCAGATCTTCGGAGAAGTAACCCTCTTCGAAGACGTCCAGGCCGGCCTGGAACAGGCAGTCGGCGAAGCGAACCAGGTCGGGGTTACTGTCCAGCTCGCCTCGCTTTTTCAGGGCGCCGGACCAGGCGGCCATGGTGGCCAGGGGGTTGGAGGACAGGGCCTCGCCCTTCTGATAGCGGCGGTAGTGGTCGGTGATGGTGCCGTGGGCGGCCTCGTACTCGAAGTTGCCGTCGGGGCTTACCAGGACGCTGGTCATCATGGGCAGGGAACCGGCGGCGGCGGCGATGAGGTCGCTCATCACGTCGCCGTCGTAGTTCTTGCAGGCCCAGATCATGCCGCCCTGGGAGCGGATCACTTTGGCGGCCACGTCGTCGATGAGGGCGTAGCGGTAGGTGAGGCCGGCCTTTTCGAACTTCTCCTTGTATTCCTCGTCGAAGACCTTCTGGAACAGGAGCTTAAAGGTCTGGTCGTAGTCCTTGGAAATGGTGTCCTTGGTGGAGAACCACACATCCTGACCCACCTCCAGGGCGTAGGTGAAGCAGCTCCGGGCGAAGGACAGGATGGAGTCGTCCCGGTTGTGCATGCCCTGGATGACTCCGGAGCCCTTGAAGTCGAAAATGGTCTGGCGGGAAGTTTCCACGCCGTTCTCGTCGGTAAAGACCAGCTCCGCCTTGCCCGGGCCGGGGACCCGGTACTCTACGGCCTTGTAGATATCGCCGTAGGCGTGGCGGGCGATGGTGATGGGCTTCTTCCAGCAGGAGACCACGGGCTTGACCTTGGAGATCAGGATGGGAGCCCGGAAGACCGTGCCGTCCAGAGCGGCGCGGATGGTGGCGTTGGGGGATTTCCACATCTGCTTCAGGTTGTACTCCTCCATCCGCTGAAGGTTGGGGGTGATGGTGGCGCACTTGACGCCCACGTGGAGGCGCTTGATGGCCTCCGCCGCCTGGACGGTCACCTGGTCACCGGTGGCGTCCCGGTTGGGCAGGCAGAGGTCGTAGTACTCGGTGTTCAGCTCCACGAAGGGTTTAATCAGCTCGTCCTTGATCATGGCCCACAGGATGCGGGTCATCTCGTCGCCGTCAATCTCCACGATGGGGTTGGGCATTTTGATTTTTTCCATGGTTCCTCCCCCTTATGTGTTTTGCGCGGCGTAGTGATTCATCAGGCAGCCGGTGAGCAGCAGTTCCCGCTCCTCGTCGGTGGTGTTCTTGAGATACAGGGTCAGGTCCTTCACGCCCTCAGCGGTGACCGCCTTGGCGGGGAAGACGTCGTCGCCCTGTTCCACCTTGGCCTTCACGTGGGGGACGTAGATGAAGTCGCCGGGCTGGCAAATAAATTCATCACCTTCGGCCAGGGTGAAGGGGAGCATGCCCCAGTTGACGCAGTTGGAGCGGTAGCGCTTGGTAGCAAACTCGTAGCAGATATTGGCGCAGCCGCCCAGGACCCGCTGGCAGGAGGCGGCCTGCTCCCGGGCGGAGCCGTCGCCGGGCTTGTTGGCGAAAATGACCGAGCCGATCTGCATGGAGGCCAGCGCGTCGTCGCCCAGACCCAGCTTGGCCAGGGCGTCCTTTACTGCGGGAGCGGAGGAACCGGACTGACGGGCGGTTTCCATCTCCTGGGTGGCCAGGGCACGGGGGACGTAGTCGGGGTCCCGGCGGGACAGGGCGAAGGAGGCCAGCTTCATGGGGTTGGAGCGGTAGGAGGAGGTCTCGCCGGAGGGGATCAGCTCGTCGGTGGTGGTGACGGGGTCCCGGAGGACGGAGGCCACCTGCATGAGCATGTTGTCGGCCAGGGCGGGAATCTTGGGCCACTCGGCGATGTTGGGGCCGAACTTCAGGTCATAGTCCGCCTGGGGCTTGCCGAAGCCGAAGTACACCCGGCGGTCATAGACCCGGGAGTCGAAGGTGCGCTTGCCCTGCTTGGGCTGGGTGTAGGAGACCTCGGTGGCGGGGGTCAGCACACCGTGGTTCCGGGCGGTGGCGGCGATGGAGCGGGCGTCCATGAGGACCACCCCAGCCAGCTGGCCGTCGCCGGGCTTGGAGCCCTCCCGGTTGGGGAAGTTGCGGGTGGTGTGGCGGATGGACAGGCCGTTGTTGGCGGGTACGTCGCCGGCACCGAAGCAGGGACCGCAGAAGCAGGGCTTGAACAGAGCGCCGGCCTCCAGCAGAGACTGCTGGACCCCGTTCTGGATAAGCTCCAGATTCACGGGGACGGAGGGGGGATAGATGGACAGGGAGAAGTAGCCGCTGCCCACGTCGTGACCCTCCAGGATGGCGGCGGCCTCGGCGATGTTGTCATACATGCCGCCGGCGCAGCCGGCGATGACGCCCTGATCCACCACGATCTTGCCATTGACTAATTTGTCGGTGAGGTTTAGGTTGACCTTGTCGCCGAACTGGTCGGCGGCCTGCTTCTCCACCTCCCGGAGGATGTCGCCGGGGTTTTCCATGAGCTCCCGGATGGGGTAGGCCTCGGAGGGATGGAAGGGCAGGGCGGCCATGGGCTCCACCTTGGACAGGTCGATGGTGATCATGCTGTCGTAGTAAGCGCCCTCATAGGGGTGCAGGGATTCGTACTGGTCGGGACGGCCGTGGATGGCCAGGTACTCCTCCACCGCGCCGTCGGTCTCCCAGATGGAGGACAGGCAGGCGGTCTCGGTGGTCATCACGTCGATGCCGATGCGGTAGTCCATGGGGAGGTTCTTGATGCCGGGGCCGGCGAACTCCAGGACCTTGTTCTTCACAAAACCGTTCTTGTAGACTTCACCGCAGAGGGCGATGGCCACGTCGTGGGGACCCACGCCCTGGGCGGGCTCGCCGGTGAGGTAGACCAGCACCACCTGGGGGGCGGCGATGTCGTAGGTGTTCTTCAATAACTGCTTGACGATCTCAGGACCACCTTCGCCCACGCCCATGGTGCCAAGGGCGCCGTAGCGGGTGTGGCTGTCGGAACCCAGGATCATCTTGCCGCAGCCGGACATCATCTCCCGGGCATACTGGTGGATGACGGCCTGGTTGGCGGGAACGAAGTTGCCGCCGTACTTCATGGCGGCGGACAGGCCGAAGACGTGGTCGTCCTCGTTGATGGTGCCGCCCACGGCGCACAGGCTGTTGTGGCAGTTGGTCATGACATAGGGCACGGGGAACTCAGTGAGGCCGCTGGCCTTGGCGGTCTGGATGATGCCCACGTAGGTGATGTCGTGGGAGATGAGACTGTCAAATTTCAGATGGAGGTGGCCGGATTCCTCCCGCAGGTTGTGACGGCGGAAGATCTGGTAGGCCATGGTCTTCTCTCGGTCGGCGGGGGAAGCGACGGAGGCAGGGACAGGCGCGCCCTTCTGCAAAAAAACACCGCCGGAATGCAATGTAATCATATGTATCGACACCCTTTCTGGGAAAATTTTCTCATTCTGTTTTTCCGTTCCTTATACGATGATAAGTATATCATAAACCTGCAAAGAAGCAAAGCAAAAAGAATGAAGTTTGAAACTTCTTGCAGGGTGACCTAAAACGAAAGGAAAAATGCAGAACATCGGTGGAGTTTTCCCAAAAGAAATGGCGGAGAGGAATTTTTTCTTGCAAAACTCGTGAAAGAGGGGTATAATAAACTTGCGTATGAAAATTATCGGGCAGTTCGGGCCTTTGTCGGGCGCCCATTAACCTGATGGAAAGGGGAACCAAACCAATGACGAAAAATGACACCGGGATCCTTGAACGATATACAGGTTCCCTGGGACAACACATCCAGCAGGAATATTCCATCGAGAAGGAATACTACCGGGGCGATATCAAGCGCGGACTGCGAAACAGCGACGGCACCGGCGTTCCCATTGGCGTGACCAAGGTGGGCTCGGTTATGGGCTATATGATCGAGGACGGCATCCGGGTTCCTGTGCCCGGACAGCTTTACTACCGTGGCATCGAGCTCAACGAGATCGTGGAGGCCCACCGGAAGGCCAACACCTTTGGCTTTGAAGAGGTGGCCTTCCTGCTGCTCATGGGCCATCTGCCCTCCCGGACGGAGATGGCCCGGTTCACCGATATTATGAACCAAGCCAAGATGTTGCCCAAGAACTTCACGGAAGACATGATCATGAAAAGTCCCAGTAAGGACATCATGAACAAGCTGGCCCGCAGCGTGCTGTCTCTCTACTCCTATGACGATAACCCCGACGACACCTCGGTGGAGAATCTGCTGCTCCAGTCCATCCGTCTGATCGGCGCCTTCCCCTCCATCGTGGCCAACGCCTACATGGTCAAGCGCCACTACTTTGAGGGCCGTTCCTTACATATTCACTATCCCAAGGAGAACCTCTCCACGGCGGAGAACTTCCTGCGGATGGTCCGCAACCACAAGAATTACACCGAAGAGGAGGCCCATCTGCTGGACATCATGCTGATGATCCACGCCGAGCACGGCGGTGGTAACAACTCCACCTTTGTCTGCCGCGCCCTGTCCTCCAGCGGCACCGATACCTACAGCGCCATCGCCGGCGCCGTGGGCTCCCTGAAGGGTCCCCTCCACGGCGGCGCCAACGCCAAGGTTATGGAGATGTTCCACTACGTGAAGGAGAACGTGGACCCCAAGGATGACGGCTCCATCAAGGATTATCTGAACAAGCTTCTGAACAAGGAGGCCGGCGACCGGTCCGGCAAGCTCTATGGCCTGGGCCACGCGGTCTATACCATCTCCGATCCCCGTGCGGTTCTGATCAAAAAGTACGCCCAGCACGTGGCGGAAATGAAGGGCTATGGAGACGATTTCCAGCTCCTGCAGAAGATCGAGGAACTGGGTATCCCCATGATCCAGGAACGGCGGAAGGACGGCACTCCCATGTGTGCCAACGTGGATATGTACTCCGGCATGGTCTATGCCATGCTGGGCATCCCCCAGGATGTGTTTACCCCCATCTTTGCCTCCGCCCGTATCGCCGGTTGGTGCGCCAACCGCATCGAGGAGGTTCTCACCGGCAACCGCATCATGCGTCCCGCTTACCGGGCCGTGGTGAAGAAGGTTCACTACGAACCCATCGAGAACCGGTCCACCGACAACTTCTACATGAGATAATCTCAAAAGCCCAATGGGCGCGAACCGATGTTCGCGTCCATTTTTTCGTGAAAAAATAAAAAAAGAAAGAAATGGTGTCACATTTTGGCCCTCTCGTGCGTCTATATAGTAAAGGGGATTTCACCGGCCCTGCCGGGGAGAAATGTAATAAAATCTTAAGAAGTTTTTAATACCTTCGAAATGGAACCTACTGGGAAGATATGCTATAGTTACGATAGACATGAAAGCTGAAAAAGCTGAAAGACGCCCGGGAAAAGGAGGAGCCGCCATGAATGAGACCTTTGCCGTTGTTGTGACGCTGTATCTGGTTCCTGTGCTGACGCTTTTCTTCACCTGGAAGAAACCGCTGGGCCATGCCATGAAAAAGATCGGGATGACCACGGCGGCAGCCATGGTTCTCTATTTTCCTGTGTATGCCCTGGTGGATATGCTCCGTTGGCGGTGGCTGGATTGGGGCAGCATGAACGTAGGCGACCTGGTGAGCTACTGGATGGGCGACGCGGCCCAGGCAGCCATGTGGCTCTTCCCCTGCCTGTGGGAGCTGGCCCTGGTGCTGACTGCCCGGTGGGTAGTGGAGCGGGTTCGCCGGCGCATTCGGCAGGCGGAATATGAAGCGGTGATCCGGCCGCGGGAATGACAAACGCGAGAAAGAAGGAAAGGATGGAATATGGAGCAGCAGACCCAGCCCCCCAAAATGCACCCCATGATCCGGCAGACCGTTGCCGGGACGCTGACCATGGTTGTGGTCTCGGCGGCGTTGCTGTTTGCCGCGTGGCTTACGACGTCTGCCCCTCTGGTGAAGGACCCGGTCCAGACGGAGCTGCTCTATGTGACGGTCTACCTCTCCCGAAACGAGTGCGTGACCTGGCATCCCCAGTCCATGGTGGACAAGCAGATCGCCCGAGCTATCGTGGACTACATGGGAGACTGCCGGGAGCGGCCAACCCTCCGTCCGGCCAGGGAGATCCTGGAGACCCGGCCCCGTATGGAGGTCCACTTCCGAACGGAAGATACCTATCGGGTGGCCTATCTGGGCTCCTGGGAGACGTCCGGGGCGACGGCCGGCTGGGTGGGAGATCAGGACTACAGCGGCCTGGCCGCCAGGGTTTTAAACGCGAATCTCCTGATGAACTACATTTATGAGCAGATCGGCGATAACCTGCCCCTGTCGAAGGACGGTTAACGGAACAGAACACCTCTGGCTTTTTGCCGGAGGTGTTTTTGCGTTCTGCGGGAAAAACGATGGGACAGGCAAGGCCGGCTGGACTTTCTCATACACTTGGATACGAAATCTTGCGGACTGGGAGGAGGATCCCCATGGAGGAAACCGGAAAGAAGCTCCGAAAGGAGACCCTGCGGGAGAAGACCTCCCGGACCCTGGCCCTGCCCGGGGAGGTGGTGGCGGGAATGCCCCGGCTGGAGCTGACGGGGGACCGGGAGCTCTACCTGGAAAACTACAAGGAGATCCTCTCCTACAGCAAGGAGGAGATCTGCGTGGACGGCGGCCAGTGGATGCTGCGGCTCACCGGCCAGGATCTGGAGATCAAGGCCATGCGGGAGAGGGAACTGCGGCTCTTCGGCTGGGTTCACAGCCTGGAGCTGGTATGAAAGGGGAGAAGAGGTCGTGAAAAAGCTGGTGTCTTGGCTGTTCGGCGCCGTGACCGCCCGGGTGGTGGGGGCCCAGCCGGAGGATTTCCTCAACCTCTGCATCAGGGAAAACCTCATCCTCTGGCGTATGGACCGCCTGGACCCCTTCACCTTGGAGGTTCAGGTCACCGGCCGGGAGTACCCCCGGATGTGCCGGCTGGCGGAGGCCTGCCAGTGCGCGGTCCAGGCCCCCAAGCGCCGGGGCCTGCCCTTTTTCCTGCTGGGCTTTCGCCGGCGGTATGCCCTGCTGGCGGGGCTGGTCCTGTGTCTGGTCCTGGGCCTGGTGGGGGGACAGGTGATCCTGACGGTGGAGGTCTCTGGCAACGAGACCATCCCCGATGAGGTCATCATCAGTCAGCTTCGGCTGTGCGGCGTGAGCACGGGAACCTGGGGCCCCTCGGTTCCCATCCGGGCGGTGGAGAACCGGGTGATGCGGGCCATGGACGACCTGGCCTTTTTCTCGCTGAACCTGAAAGGGACCAAGGCGGAGGTCATCGTCCGGGAGAGGGACCCGGCCCCCAAGCTGAAGGAGGAGAAGGTCCCCACCAACATTGTGTCTGCTGCCGACGGGGTCATCACCCACCTGGAGCCCTGGCGAGGAGACGCCCAGTACGTAGAGGGGGACACGGTCCAAAAGGGGGATATCCTCATTTCGGGGCGCATCCGTCTGGACCCGCCCCCCAACGTGGAGAGCGAGCTGGGCACTGCTTTGGTCCACGCCGACGGCAAAGTGCTGGCCCGCACCCAGCGGACCATGACGGCGGAGATCTCCCTGACCGCCCCGGGCAAGGACTACACCGGGGAGAAGGTCACCCACCGGTTTCTCTCTGTCATGGGACGCCGGATTAATTTTTACAAAAACAGTGGAATCCCCTATGAGAAATATGATATAATATCTCAATTAAAGTCCTGGACCCCGGCTGAGGGCAAAACCCTGCCGGTGATTTGGGGGAAGGAGACCTGCCGGGAATACACCGACGCTGCCGTCCGGCTGGATGCGGTCCGGGCGGAGGAG
Source organism: Oscillospiraceae bacterium (assembly GCA_016295225.1). Taxonomy (GTDB): domain Bacteria; phylum Bacillota; class Clostridia; order Oscillospirales; family Oscillospiraceae; genus Evtepia. The sequence goes on from JAEDLP010000015.1 coordinate 20,733, forward strand.
CTGCTGCGGCAGAAGCTGCTGGAGGCCCTGGAGGCCTGCATGGATCAGGGGGAGATCCTCCAGACCGACTTTTCTACGGAACAGACGGGTGAGGTTCTCCGGGTGACCCTCCGGGCCCAGTGCGACGAGCAGATCGGCCGCATGGAGGAGATGGACACCCAGGAGACCGTGCCCGGCCCCCTTCATCCGGACAAGGGAACCTACGGACAGGACGAGACGAACACAAAGGAGCAAAGCCCATGATCGAACAGACAGTCAGCATTGAACGGATGGAGGAAGCCATCGCCGTTTTCGGTTCCTTTGATGAGAACATCCGCCTCATCGAGAAGGAGCTGGGGGTCCGCGTGGTGGGACGGGACGACCAATTAAAGATCTCCGGCGAAGCTGAGGCGGTGATGTACGGGACCAAGGTCATCGAGTCCCTCATCGGCCTGTCCGGCCGGGGAGAAGCCATCAACGAGCAGACCATCCGCTATCTCATCCAGCTGGTGAAGTCGGGCAACGAAGACAAGATCCAGACGCTGGCTGCCGACGTGCTCTGCGTCACCGCCAAGGGCAAGCCCATCAAGGCCAAGACCGTGGGCCAGAAGAAGTATATCGAGGCCATCCAGAAGAACACCATCACCCTGGGTGTGGGTCCGGCCGGTACCGGCAAGACCTACCTGGCCGTGGCCGCCGCCGTGGCCGACTTCCGGGCCAAGAAGGTCAATCGGATCATCCTCACCCGACCCGCGGTGGAGGCCGGCGAGCACCTGGGCTTCCTGCCCGGCGACCTCCAGAGCAAGGTGGACCCCTACCTGCGGCCCCTGTACGACGCCCTCTTTGAGATGCTGGGAGCCGAGAGCTACGCCAAGTATGTGGAGCGGGGCAACATCGAGGTGGCCCCCCTGGCCTACATGCGCGGCCGCACCCTGGATGACTCCTTTATCATCCTGGACGAGGCCCAGAACACCTCCCGGGAGCAGATGAAGATGTTCCTGA
>JAEDLP010000016.1 GCA_016295225.1 Oscillospiraceae bacterium
CTTGCCCATCTCTACACTGCGCTATTATGACAAACAGGGACTGTTCCCGAACATGGAGCGGGTATCCGGCATCCGTAAATTTAGCGATACCGAAATTGAAGCCTTGCGGGTCATCGAATGCTTGAAGAAATCCGGCCTGGAAATCAAGGATATTAAACAATTCATGGATTGGTGCGTAGAGGGTGCATCCACCTATCCTCAGAGAAAAGCACTCTTTGAAAAGCAAAGGGAGAGACTTGAGGCAGAACTTATCCACATGAATAAAGTGTTGGATATGCTGAAATTCAAGTGCTGGTACTATGAGCAGGCAACGCGGGATGGCAGTGAAGATCAAGTGCAGAGCATGATTCCTGACGGATTGCCGGAGGATGTACGGAAAGCGTACGAAAATGCACACCAGGATTAAAAGGAAATCATTAAAAGATGCACACCCCTTGGCACAAAATGCACACCCCACAGACCTTTCGTTAAAAAGTATATACAGAGAAAAGCAAACAGGCTCTACGGTGACCAGTTCAGAATCACCGTAGAGCCTGTTATCGTTAAAAGGTACTGGAAAACCCTTGCAAATAGGGGCTTTTACAAAAAGAAACCGGACACCCGCTTCGATACGCATTGTATCAAAACTGGTGTCCGGTTATGGTGGACGATACAGGACTTGAACCTGTGACCTCCCGCACGTCAAGCGGATGCTCATACCAGCTGAGCTAATCGTCCGTGTTCTGTTGTTTCCGTTCCCTGCGGAACGATTTGTATCATACACGATATCCTTCCGTTTGTCAACAACTTTTTCACAAAAATTTTATTTTTTCTCCATTTCTCCCCTCCCGCCGGAAAATTGACAAGGGGACAGGCTGCTTTTATAATATAAGGTAAGAAATGCAGGCAGGAGGGCTCCCCATGATCGACCTGAACAACATCATGCGCTACCACGAGAACAACCGCATCGAGGCCAAGAAGGCCGCCGGCGGCTTTCCCCACAGCCTGTGGGAGACCTACTCCGCCTTTGCCAACACCATCGGCGGGCTTATCCTGCTGGGGGTGGAGGAGTCCCGGGCCAAGGAGCTGCGGGTCACCGGGGTCCCCGACGCCCGGGGCTACATGGACGTGATCTGGCAGACGGTGAACGACCCGGCCAAGGTCAGCGCCAATATCCTCGCCCCGGAGGACGTGGCCGTCCACACCATCGACGGCAAGGAGGTCCTGGTGATCTCCGTTCCCCGGGCGGGCCGCCGCCAGCGGCCGGTGTACATCGGGGACAGCCCCTTCACCGGCTCCTACCGGCGGGACGGCGAGGGGGACTACCACTGCTCCGCCGAGGAGGTCCGGGCCATGCTCCGGGACCGGGACGACGCCCCGGCCGACCTGGCGGTGCTGGAGGCCCGGACCCCGGAGGATCTCTCCCGGGACACCCTCCGCCAGTTCCGGCTGCTGATGGCCATGCGCCGGCCGGACCACCCCTGGAACTACCTGCCCGACCAGGAATTTCTCCCCACCGCAGGCATCCTGGGCTATGGCAAGGACGGGACCACCCTCCATCCCACCCTGGCGGGCCTGCTCCTGCTGGGCCGGAGAGGCCCCTTAAAGGAGGTCTTCCCCCAGTGCAAGCTCACCTACCGGGAGACCGACACCGGGTTCTCCCTGGCCACCAACCAGCCCGGATGCCCGGAGAACCTCTTCTCCTTCTACACCGCCGTCTCCCGGCGGCTTACCGCCGTGTCCGCCCTGCTGGCGGAGGGGTCCGCCGCCCAGGCCGATCTGGCGGCCGCCATGAAGGAAGCGGTGCTCAACGCCATCCTCCACGCCGACTACTTCGGCGGCGGCGGGCTGACCATCCAGCGGACGGACGCTGAACTCCAGGTCACCAACGGGGGCCTCCTCCGGGTCTCCCCCGACCAGGCCAAGGCCGGCGGGGCCGCCGACCCCCGAAACGTGGTCCTCACCCGGCTCTTCTCCCTGGTGAAGCTGGGCTCCGGGGCAGGCAAGGGCCTGAAGGGGATCTATCACCTGTGGGCCCAGCAGGGGTGGAGCGCCCCGGTGCTCTCCGAGGCCTTCAAGGCCGGAGTCACCAGCCTGTCCCTGCCCCTGCCCCGGCGGGAGTTCTCCCCGGAGGATCTCACCCGGCAGCTCATCGCCGAGTATCTCACGGAGCAGGTCTCCGCCAGGTCGGCCGACCTGGCCGAAGCCCTGGGCCTGACCCCCCGGGAGGTCCAGACCGCCCTGGCCTACCTGAAAGAGAAGGAACTGGTGGTGGAACAGGAGGACGGATATCACCTGCGGGCCTGATCCTCCCGCCGCCCCATAAAAAAAGCCGCCTGCAGGCGGCTTTTTTGTTTATGGTTTGCTCTGGTCCTTCAAAATGGGCTGCAGGTGCATGAGCAGATCCACCTTGCTGTTGACCTCGAACTTTTTATAGATGTTGGCGATGTGGGTGCGGACGGTGTAGATGCTGATATGGAGCTCCTCGGCGATCTGCTCGTTCTTCATGCCCGAGGCCAGGTAGTAGACGATCCGCCGCTCCTGCTGGGTGAGGCTGTTGTAGGGGTGATCCATGTTCTTGGGGATTTCCTTGGTCTGGCAGGTGATGAGCATCAGGTGCCAGGTCTGGGCAAGGCCCGCCGGGGTGGCGGACAGGAAGGCCGTGTGGTAAAAGGTGATGTCCCGGGCCAGGGAGGTGATGGTCTGGCTGCTGCTGCCCTGGGCGCTGAGCCGCTCCCCTACCTCGTTGATCATGGTCTGGACCTCCCGGAACTGGGGGTCTCCCTGGTAGTTGCTCCGAAGGAAGTGGCCCTGGTTGTGTCGGTACTGCTCCCAGAAGATCTGGCTGATCTCCTTGGCGGCGGCGTTGCACTGGATCACCGTCATGTCCTGGTTCAGCAGAACCGCCCCCTGCTTCACATCCTGGAAGAAGATCTGGAAGTTGTCCTGGAACCGGCCCTCGCCGCTGTGGCGGAGGTAGTTCTGATAGCTGGCCTCCACCAGGCTCCCCAGGTATTCCAGCAGGGACCGGTCTTCCTCTCCGAACTTTTCCTGCTCCCTGGACCGGAAAAGGGCCATGGAGCCGATGATGCGCTCCCCCTGGTAAAAGAAGATAACCGCCTGGTAATAGAGATCCTCCCCGATCATGTGGACGCCGTAGGGGGTGCGCTCGTACTCCTCGAAGGACATCACGTCGTCGGTAAAGAGGAGCCGTCTGCCCTTCAGGTGGGCGGGCAGGTTGGCGTAGCGGAAGATATCATGCTTATACACCCGCTCCCTGTAGTCATACATGGGGCCGTAGCGAATACCGTAGGTAATGTAATTGTTCATGGCGCCCATCCGCCGGGGCGAGACCCCCGAAAAGGGCGGCATCCCGTGGGTAAAAAAGATACTGCGCCGGTAGCCGAAGTGTTTGTCAAAGAGGGAAAGAACCTTTTTGGGGAAATTCTCGTTGTCCTTGGCCAGTCCCAGGGAAAACTCCATGACGGCGTCGTGCCATTTTTCCGGAACTTTACTCATCGCAAGCCTCCTTTTCCGCATCGTTGCCTTCTTTTTTTCTTCTGTGTGTCATTTTTTCATTATACATAGTTTGTATGAAAACCGCAAGTGCGTCTCCCACAAAAGTACCAGAAATTTTTTGTGCACTTTTTCGACTTCATCTTGACAGACCATGTTTTAGGTGTATAATAGAGGCATTGCAAGATTTGAATCAGTACATTTTAGTATAAAATGAACAAATACATGTTTTGACAGGAGGATATCTCAAATGAGAGAAGTCGTTATCGTCAGTGCTTGCCGTACTGCTATCGGTAAGTTCCAGGGCCAGTTCAAGGATGTTTCCGCTCGCGAGCTGGCTATCCACGCTGGTAAGGAAGCCATCCGCCGTTCCGGCATCGACATCAACCTGATCGACGAGATCGTGATGGGCGAGTGCTATCCCGGCATGCAGGGTTCCCTGCCCGCACGTCAGGTCTCCATGCGCATCGGCCTGCCCATCGAAAGCTCCGCTGTTACCGTCAACCAGAACTGCGCTTCCGGTATGCGCGCTCTGGAGATCGCTTGCCACAACGTCATGCTGGGCAAGACCGACATCGGTCTGGTCGTCGGCGTGGAGAACATGACCCAGGCTCCCTTCATGCTGCCTAAGGCACGTATGGGTTACCGTATGGGCGGCATCCCCACCGAGGGCGGCGCCGAGCTGTTCGACTCCCTGATCCACGACGCACTGTATGACGCTCTGGTTCCCGGCCACATGGGCGTTACCGCCGACAACGTGGCGAAGCTGTGCAACGTCTCCCGTCAGGAGTGCGACGAGCTGGCCGTCATCAGCCACAACCGCGCCTGCGCCGCCATTGACGCCGGCAAGTTCAAGGAAGAGATCGTCCCCTACGTCATCCACAACAAGAAGAAGGGCGACATCATCATCGACACCGACGAGCACCCCATCCGCAACTGCAGCATCGAGACCCTGTCCAAGATGAAGGCTGTCTTCACCCCCGACGGTGTCACCACCGCAGCCAACGCCTCCGGCATCAACGACGCAGCCGCTGCTGTCATCGTCATGACCCCCGAGAAGGCTAAGGAGCTGGGCTGCACCCCCATGGTCAAGCTGATCAACTCCTGCTCCGCAGGCGTGGAGCCCAAGTACATGGGCATCGGCCCCGCATACGCCATCCCCAAGTGCTTCAAGGGCACCGGCCTGTCCTTCAACGACGTGGACTACTGGGAAATCAACGAGGCCTTCGCCGCTCAGTTCCTGGGTGTCGGCCGCAAGCTGAAGGAAGAGCAGGGCTGGACCGTCGACCTGGCTAAGACCAACCTGAACGGCTCCGGTATCTCCCTGGGTCACCCCATCGGCTGCACCGGCCTGCGTATCATCGTCTCCATGATCCACGAGATGCAGCGTCAGGGCACCACCATCGGCGGCGCTTCCCTGTGCGTCGGCGGCGGCCCCGCTATGGCTTCCCTGTGGACCAGAGACATCTAATCTCAGCCCACGATTCCATCAAGCAGCGCAACACCGGCATTGCATCGCAATGCCGGTGTTTTCTTCCCCCGGGTCTTCCACTGTTTCCCAGGGGTTTCTAATATTTTCCATTCTCTCCTTTCCTTTTATGCAACTGGTCAACGCAGGCCCGTTTCTTTCCAGCAGAAATGAGAGGGTTGACAAATTGTTTTTCTCCCGCTTTGCTGATATACTTACAGGGCATGCCTTAACTATAATAAAAAGAAAGAATGTGGAACCGAACCATGAACCAGTTCAAACCGATGCTCTTCTCCTGCCTCCGCGGCTACAGCAAGGAGCAATTTCTGAAAGACCTTGTGGCCGGCGTCATTGTGGCCATCATCGCCCTGCCCCTGTCCATCGCCCTGGCCCTGGCCTCCGGCGTGGGCCCCGAGGAGGGCCTGTACACCGCCATCGCGGCGGGCTTCCTGATCTCCTTCCTGGGCGGCAGCACCGTGCAGATCTCCGGCCCCACGGCGGCCTTTGCCACCATCGTGGCGGGTATCGTGGTGGAGAACGGTATGTCCGGCCTGGCCCTGGCCACCCTCATGGCCGGCGTGATCCTCATCATCATGGGCCTGTGCCGGTTCGGTAACCTCATCAAATTTATTCCTTATACCATTACCACCGGCTTCACCGCCGGCATTGCCGTAACCATCCTCATCGGTCAGCTGAAGGACTTCTTCGGCCTGACCTACGCCGAGGGTCTGGCCCCCGTGGAGACCATGGAGAAGCTGGAGGCCGTCATCGTCAGCTTCGGCACCATCAACCTGTATGCCGTGCTGGTGGGCGTGGTCTGTCTGGCCATCCTCATCCTCTGGCCCAAGGTCAGCGCCCGGATTCCCGGCTCCCTCATCGCCGTCCTGGTGGGCATCGCCATGGTCCAGGTTCTGAACCTGCCCGTGAACACCATCGGCGATCTCTACGAGGTGAGCAACCAGCTCCCCACCCCCCATCTGCCTGACTTCAGCTTCCATCTGGTGGCCAAGCTGGCCCCCGACGCCTTTACCATCGCCATTCTGGCCGCCATTGAGTCTCTGCTCTCCTGCGTGGTGGCCGACGGCATGACCAACACCAAGCACCGCTCCAACACCGAGCTGATGGCCCAGGGCATGGGCAACATCGGCTCCGCCCTCCTGGGCGGCATCCCCGCCACCGGCGCCATCGCCCGCACCGCCGCCAACATCAAGAGCGGCGGCAAAACCCCCGTCTCCGGCATGGTCCACGCGGTGGTCCTGCTGCTCATCCTGGTGGTGCTGATGCCCTACGCCTCCCTCATCCCCATGCCCACCATCGCCGCCATCCTTTTCCAGGTGGCTTACAATATGTGTCAGTGGCGTCCCTTCGTCCATCTGGTCCGCACCGCCCCCCGCAGCGACGTGATGGTGCTGGTGCTGTCCTTTGCCCTCACCGTGATCTTCGACCTGGTGGTGGCCATTGAAGTGGGCCTGCTGCTGGCCTGCCTGCTGTTTATGAAGCGCATGAGCGACGAGACCGAGGTCCGGGGCTGGATTCACGCCGACGACGGGGAGGACGACGACCGCCTGATGCCCGTGCCTGACGGAGTCCGGGTCTATGAGATCACCGGCCCCCTGTTCTTCGGCGCTGCCGGCCGTATCGCCGAGATCAGCGTGAAGCAGTCCACCAAATGCCTGATCCTCCGCATGGGCGGCGTCCCCGCCGTGGACGCCACCGCCATGAATGCCCTGGAGTCCCTCCAGGAGCGCTGCGCCCAGCGGGACATCCACCTGATCTTCTCCCACGTGGGCGAGCAGCCCATGCGCACCATGATCCGGGCAGGCTTCGTGGACAAACTGGGCCTGGATCACTTCTGCGCCCACCTGGACACCGCCCTGGCCATGGCCCAGCGCATCATGGCCAAGGAGCAGGCATCCGTCTAATTCCATGCAATAAAAACAAAGGAGGCACACGCTATGGACAGCATGTGGCTTGAAATCATCCTGAACGCCAAATCCGAGGAACTGGACAACCTCTGCGCCACCCTCATCGCCAATGGAGTTCCCGGCCTGGCGGTGGAGGAGGAAGAGGAGTTCCGCACCTTTTTGGAAGAAAACCGCCAGTATTGGGACTATGTGGACGACGAGCTCATGGAGCAGATGAAGGGGGTTTCCCGGGTCAAGTTCTACGTCACCGACGACGAGGACGGCCAGAAGCAGTTAAAGGGATACCTCCAGGGCATCGACCTGCCCTATACCTCCGTCCGCCTCCGGGAGTACGACTGGGCCCACAGCTGGCAGAAGTACTACCGTCCCCTGGCCATCGGCAAGAAGCTGTACATCGTCCCCGAGTGGGAGCGGGACACCGCCGAGATCCCGGAAGGCTGCACCACCCTGCTGATGAACCCCGGCCTGACCTTCGGCACCGGCTCCCACGCCTCCACCCAGCTCTGCCTGGAGGGCGTGGAGGAGTACGTGATCCCCGGCCGTCCCGTCCTGGATCTGGGCTGCGGCAGCGGCATTCTGGCCATTGCCGCCCTGCGCCTGGGGGCCTCCCACGCCACCGGCGTGGACATCGACCCCAAGGCCGTGGACGTAGCCTACGAAAACGCCGCCCTCAACGGCATCGGCAAGGACCGCTGCCGGTTCCTGGCAGGCAACGTCATCGCCGACCGGGGCCTGGTGGAGGAGCTGGCCCAGGTCCAGGCTCCCCTGGTCCTGGCCAACATCGTGGCCGACGTGATCATCCCCCTGGCCCCCGTGGTTCCCGCCCTGCTGGCCGAGGGAGGGACCTTCCTGTGCTCGGGCATCATCGATAAGCGGGGGGACGAGGTGGCCGCCGCCCTGGAGCGGAGCGGCCTGAAGGTTATTCAGCGGTTCGAGAAGAACGGCTGGATCGCCCTGGCGGCCCAGGCAGGCTGAGTATGGATCAGAAAGCTGTTGTTCGCCCGGTCTCCCTGTCCAGAGACAGACGGGTCCTGGTCATCAGCGATATCCACGGAAATCTTCCCTTTCTGAAAGGCCTGCTGAAAAAAGCAGGCTTTTCTTCTTCGGATATCCTCATCGTCCTGGGCGACATTCTGGAAAAATCCACCGGCAGTCTGGACACCCTCCGGTATCTCATGGACCTGTCCGGAACCCACACCGTCTACTTCGTCCAGGGCAACTGCGACGCCACCCCCCTGGGCTTCCTCAGCGGCATGTGGCCCGACGATGTAACCGCCCGGTACGGGGGCTTCTGGGGGGAGAAATCCACCTGGGTGGCCATGGCCCACCAGGCCGGGGTCCCTGTGGACCATCCCCGGGCGTATCCCGCCGCCCGGAAGGCCATCGAGGCCCGCTTCCCGGAGGAACTGGCCTTTCTGCGGCGCATGCCCACCATCCTCCTCCATGAGAATTACCTGTTCGTCCACGGGGGCGTCCCCCGGGAGGATCACCTGGAGGACCTCCGGGCCTGGGACTGCATGAAAAACGACGAGTTTCTCAGTCAGAATCACGCCTTTCGCCGGTGGGTCATTGTGGGTCACTGGCCGGTGTCCCTCTACCACCCGGACATCCCCGCCGCCAATCCCCTGATTCTCCCTGACCGGCACATCGTCTCCATTGACGGGGGCTGCACCCTAAAGGAAGACGGCCAGCTCAACGCCCTCATCCTCCCCCGGGAGCCCGGCGGGGACTTCACCTGGCTGGCCTACGACGGCCTCCCCACGGTGGTGGCCCTGGAGGATCAGGCCCCCTCCCCGGACCCCCTGAACATCCGTTGGGGACACAGCGGCCTGGAGGTTCTGGAGCTGGGAGAGGAATTCTCCCGCTGCCGTCATCTGGAAACCGGCCGGGAGGTGGACATCCCCACCGATTTTCTGCGGGAAGGCCCCCAGGGGACCTACTGTCAGGACATCACCGACTACCGCCTGCCGGTGAAGGCCGGAGACGCCCTCTCCCTCCTCCGTCAGACCAGCCGGGGGGCCCTGGTGAAAAAGGACGGCGTCACCGGCTGGTATCTGGGCCGGCTGGCCCGTCCGTGACGGTACAGGAATGCCGAATCTATGGGAGATTGGGGCTGCCGCAAAATTCTTTTTTCCGGCCCGCCAAAAACCCTTGACTTTTGGCCTGTCCGCTGATATAATTTCAGAGCCGCTTTGAATGGGTGATAAGTGGACTGTGACAGGAACAGTCCCGGTCCCGCCCCCGACAGCGAGCCCGTAATTAAGGAAAGAGGTGCACACAGCATGCATGCAATCATCGAGACCGGTGGTAAGCAGTACAAGGTCGCAGAGGGCGACGTCCTGTTCATCGAAAAGCTGAACAACGAGGCCGGCGATGAGATCAAGTTCGACAAGGTCCTGGCTATCCTGGGCGACGAGCCCAAGTTCGGCGCTCCCGTGGTGGAAGGCGCTTCCGTTGACGCTTCCGTTGTTAAGAACGGCAAGGGCAAGAAGGTCGTCATCTTCAAGTACAAGCCCAAGAAGGGCTACCGCCTGCGTCAGGGTCATCGTCAGCCCTACACCAAGGTTGAGATCAAGAAGATCAACGCTTAATGACAACCGCATCCTTTGCAACTGACGGCAGCCGCATCGTCTCCTTCACCGTGAAGGGACACAGCGGCCTGGCCGAATCCGGGGAGGATATCCTCTGCGCCGCCGTCACCAGCGCCGTCCGCCTCACCGAGTGCGCCATCAACGACGTACTGGGGCTGGAGGCCGCCGTGAAGGTCAGCGAAAAGGATGCTTCCATTTCCCTAAAGCTCCCCCGCAACCTGGAGGGAGAGGCCGACCAGGTCTGCCAGACTCTGCTGGCGTCCCTGATGGTCTACTTCGTTCAGCTGCAGGAGGAATATCCCGAAAACATTACTGTCATGGAGGTGTAACCTATGCTTCATATCGGACTTCAGTTCTTCGCACATAAGAAGGGCGTTGGCTCCACCCGTAACGGCCGTGACTCTATGGCTCAGCGCCTGGGCGTCAAGCGCGGCGATGGTCAGTTTGTTCTGGCCGGCAACATCCTGGTCCGTCAGCGCGGTACCCACATTCATCCCGGCACCAACGTGGGCATCGGCAAGGACGACACTCTGTTTGCTCTGAAGGACGGCCGCGTCAAGTTTGAGCGGATGGGTAAGGACCGCAAGAAGGTCTCCATCGTGGAGGCTGTTGCAGAATAATCCTGCTCTTTTTCAGCAACCTAAGCCCCGAACGGCAACCCGTTCGGGGCTTTTTTAAAACAAGATCCCCGAAACGTTCCTCAGAAAAGGAGGTTCCCTATGGCAAACACATTCATTGATACCGCCCGTATCCTGGTCAAGTCCGGCGCGGGCGGCAACGGCGCGGTGGCCTTCCACCGGGAAAAGTATATCGCCAACGGCGGTCCCGACGGCGGCGACGGCGGCCGGGGCGGCGACGTGATCCTCCAGGTGGATGACCGCATGTCCACCCTGATGGACTTCCGCTACAAGCGCAAATACGTGGCCGAGAACGGCGGCAACGGCTCCGGTAAGCTCTGCACCGGCAAGAACGGCGCGCCCCTGGTCATCAAGGTCCCCCGTGGTACCGTGGTGCGGGACGCCGAGACCAACGAGATCATCAAGGATATGTCCGACGACGAGCCCTTCGTCCTCTGCCGGGGGGGCAACGGCGGCTGGGGCAACAAGCACTTCGCCACCGCCACCCGGCAGACCCCCCAGTTCGCCAAGGCCGGGCTCCCCGGCAAGGAGCGAAACATCCTGCTGGAGCTGAAGCTCCTGGCCGACGTGGGCCTGGTGGGCTTCCCCAACGTGGGCAAGTCCACCCTCCTGTCCGTGGCCACCAAGGCCCGGCCCAAGATCGCCAACTACCACTTCACCACCCTCTTCCCCAACCTGGGGGTGGTCTTCGTGGAGGAGGGCGTGTCCTTCGTCATGGCGGACATCCCCGGCATCATCGAGGGAGCCGCCGAAGGGGCCGGTCTGGGCCACGACTTCCTCCGCCACATTGACCGCTGCCGCCTGCTCATCCACGTGGTGGACGTGTCCGGCTCCGAGGGCCGGGACCCGGTGGAGGACTTTGAGGCCATCTGCGCCGAGCTGAAGGAGTACAGCCCCGAGCTGGCCAGCCGCAAGATGATCGTGGCCGCCAACAAGGTGGATATCCTGGAGGACCGCACCTTACTGGAGAAGCTCAAGGCCCACGTGGAGGGTCTGGGGCTCTCCTTCTTCGAGATGTCCGCCGCCGCCCACATGGGCGTGCGGGAACTGATGAAGGCCGCCGCCGGGGAGCTGGCCCACCTGCCCCCGGTCATCGTCTACGAGTCCGAGTACGTGGAGCGTCCCCCCGAAGTGGACACTTCCGAGCCGGTCACCATCCGCCACGAGGACGATGTGTGGATCGTGGAAGGCCCCTGGCTCCAGAAGATCATGGCCAACGTCAACTTCTCCAACTACGAGTCAAGAAACTGGTTCGACCGGATGCTCCGCTCCGCCGGCCTCTTCGACCGGTTGGAGGAGATGGGCATCAAGGACGGCGACCTGGTCAGCCTGTATAACCTGGACTTCGAATATCAGAGATAAAAACACAGGCAGCAGCCAGCTTTTCCGCTGGCCGCTGCCTGTGTTTACTTTCTGTCGGGCTGGCGTTCATCCCCCAGGAAAAACACCGCCACAGTGCCCGGCCCGCAGTGGGAGGCGATGATGGTGCCGATGTCGCAGATCCGAATGTCGCCATCGATGTGGGGGAACCGCTCCTCCAACGCGGCCTTGGTGGCCTGGGCCTCGGCCAGACAGTTGGAGTGGCACACAAAGCACTTGCCGGCGTAGTCCGCGCCCCCCTCTGCGTGGGCCTCCATGGTGTCCAGCGTGCGGCGAATGGCGTTTTTCTTGCCCCGCACCTTGTCGTAGGCGATGATGCGGCCGCCGTCGTCCAGGCGCATGATGGGGCAGATGTTCAGGATGGTGGCGAGGGTGGCCATGGCCCCGGACATCCGGCCGCTGCGGCGGTAAAAGTCCAGCTGAGTGGAGAAAAATTGGTGGTGAACCCGCTTGCAGTGGTCCCGGACCCACCGGGCGGTCTCCTCCAGGGAGCAACCCTTGTCCCGCAGGTCGGCGGCGTAATCCACCAGCATCCCGTAGCCCGAGGAGCTGCACAGGGAGTCGATGATCTCCAGCCTCCGCCCGGGGTACTTCTCCCGCAGGGTCTCCGCCGCCAGCCGGGCGTTGTTCACCGAGCCGGTCATGCCGGAGCCGAAGTTAATATGGAGGACGTCCCCCTTTTTCAGGAGCCCGTCGAAAAATTCCTCATACTGATACTGGTTGATCTGGGAGGTGGTGGGCAGCGCGCCGCCGGCCAGCAGGTCATAAAAATGAGGCAGGGCCTTTGGGTCCCGTCCCATATCGTCGGTGTAGGTGGTTCCCTCCACCTGATAGGTGTAAAACAGCACGGGAATATCCCGCCCGGTCACATAGGCGTAGGGCAGATCCACCGTGGATTCACAGGACAAAATGAATGGATGTTCCACAAAAATTCCCTCCTCTGTAAAAATATTCTATCCACAAACGATGTAATTATAGCACCAGACGCCGCCGGTTACAAGCCGGGGGCCTCTGCCGGGGCGAAAAAACACCCGACGGCTCGTCGGGTGTTCTTTCTTATCTCTGTCTGTCAGCCGGCCGCCCCCTCCAGGGCGGGGTACCGGGCTTCCTCCGCCGCGGCGGGGATATCCCCTACGCCGCTCAGCACCAGCCGGGGCCGGTAGGGAAAGTGGTCGATCATGGTCAAATCCGTGACGCCGGAGAGGACCAGGGCGGTGTCCAGGCCAGTCTCGATGCCGGCCACCATATCGGTGTCCATCCGGTCGCCAATCATGGCAGCGTCCTGGGAGCGGACCCCCAACAGGTTCAGACCGGTGCGCATCATCAGGGGGTTGGGCTTGCCCACGTAGTAGGCGGCCTTGCCGGTGGCCAGCTCAATGGGGGAAACCAGAGCCCGGCAGGCAGGCACGATGCCGTGCTCCGTGGGACCGGTCAGGTCGGAATTGGTGCCGATGAGCCGGGCGCCCTTCTGGACGCACTTGACGGCCCGGCAGATGTTGTCGTAGGTATAGCTGCTGGACTCGCCGACGATGACATAATCAGGAGCTGTCTCATCGAAGGTTATCCCTCGCTCATAGAGGGCGTTCAGCAGGCCGGGTTCCCCGATGACGAAGGCCCGGGCTCTGGGCATCTGGCTGGCGATAAATTCCGCCGTGGCCAGGGCGCTTGTGTAGAAATGCTTTTCGTCAATGTCCAGGCCCATCCGGGAGAGCTTCTCCTGGAGCTCCCGCTGGGTCTTGCCGCTGTTGTTGGTGAGGAAGAGGAACTCCTTCCCCTCCCGGTACAGCCAGTCCACAAACTCCCGGACCCCGGGCAGCAGGCGGCTGCCGTGATAGATGACCCCATCCATGTCGCAGATGAAGCCCTTCTTTTCCAATAATCGTTCCATAGATCGTCTCCTTGGCCTCTCTGGGCCCGTTTCTTTTTCTTCTTTCTTATGTCCACCTCCATTCTAGGTTCCCTCCGTTAAGTCTGCCATCAAAGTTATGTTAAATGTTCGCAGAGAGAAAAAAACGCCCTTGGCCGGGGAGACCCGGCCAAGGGCGTTTCGGCTCATGTTATCCCTTTCCCGCGGCTGCAATGTCTCCCACACCGCTCAGGATGAGGCGGGGACGGTAGGGGAACTGTTCCACCGTCTCCCGGGTGCTGACGCCGGAAAGGACCAGGACGGTGTCCAGACCGGTCTCAATGCCGGCCACCATATCAGTGTCCATCCGGTCGCCGATCATGGCGGCGTCCTGGGAGCGGACCCCCAGCAGGTTCAGACCGGTGCGCATCATCAGGGGGTTGGGCTTGCCCACGTAGTAGGCGGCCTTGCCAGTGGCCAGCTCGATGGGGGCCACCAGGGCCCGGCAGGCGGGGACCTCGCCGGTCTCCGAGGAGACGGTCAGGTCGGTGTTGGTGCCGATGAGCCGGGCGCCCTTCTGGATGCAGCGGACCGCCTGGCAGATCTTATCATAGGTATAGCTGCTGGACTCCCCCACGATGACGTAGTCGGGGTTGTTCTCGTCGTAGGTGATCCCCTGCTCATAGAGGGCATTCAGCAGGCCGGGCTCCCCGATGACAAAGGCCCGGGCTCCGGGCATCTGTCTGGCCACAAAGCGGGCGGTGGCCAGGGCGCTGGTGTAAAAATGCTTCTCGTCAATGTCCAGCCCCATCCGGGCCAGCTTCTGCTGGAGCTCCTTCTGGGTCTTGCCGCTGCCGTTGGTCAGAAAGAGAAATTCCTTCTTCTCCCGGTACAGCCAGTCCACAAACTCGTGGACCCCGGGCAGCAGACGGTTGCCGTGATAGATGACGCCGTCCATGTCGCAGATGAACCCCTTCTTTTCCAGCAAAGTTTTCATGTCGTATTCTCCTTCCCCCCACTGGGGCGGTCTTATTTCTTGTTTTCTGATGAGAGCCAGGATAACAAACAGTTGTTACGTTTTTTTCTATCATATGTTACATTTCCATGTTTTTCAGTGAGCTTATCACCAAAAAGCAAAGAACCTTCGTTGGAAGGTTCCTTGCCCATATGAATTCCTCGTTTCATTCCAACCGCTGGATCTTGAAGATCACCGGGCGGACGCCGTCGTTGCAGCAGGTGACCATGACGGTTTCGTCGTTGGTCCAGCCGTGCATGATGGAGCCCCCCTGGAGGGCCGCGTACACATAGTGGCTGATGGCGCGCCAGGCCTCGGCGCAGAACTTGCCGTCCAGCATGGTCAGGTGTCCACCAGGAACTCCTGCCCCTCGCCATAACGAGTTCTCCTTTCCCTTACAGCTCCAGGGCCGCCTGGTACCCGGTGTGGACGGCGTCCCAGATCTGGCCGCCGCGGATGCGGTCGCCGATGGGAAGGACCTTGCCGCAAACCCGGTTCAGTTCCTCCCCGTAGGGGCTGGCGGGCCGGGTCCCCAGGGCCAGGACCACCCGGTCGCAGGGGTAGACGTACTCCTCCCCGGTTCGGGAGTCCACGAACCAGATGCGGTCCGTGCCGATTCTGGTCAGGGTGCGATTGCACAGAAAGACCACGTTGTTGGGCTCCAGCACCGCCGTCATGGCGTTGCGGTTGGAGCCGAGAACCCCGGGGGACAGCCGGGGGGCCGCCTCCAGCACCAGGACGGCGTTGTCCTTCTCCCGCTGGGAGAGGATCTCGGCGGTCTCCAGGCCGGTCATGCCGGAGCCAACCACCACGACGCTCTCCTCCACCGGGGCGATCCGGCCGCTGATGATCTCCGGGGGAGTACACACCATGGGGCTGTCGGTTCCCGCAATGGAGGCGGGGACGGCAGGCAGACCGCCGGTGGCGTCCAGGATGGCGTAGGGCTGCAGCGCCCGCAGTTCTTCCACCGTGGGGGCGCAGTTCAGCCGGATCTCCACCCCGGCCCGGGCGCAGCGGCGGATCAGGCTGTCCAGCAGATCCTGGATGCGCTCCTTCCGGGGGGGCTTCCCGGCCAGCTTCAACTGGCCCCCCAGAGAATCGCTCTTCTCAAAGAGAACCACCCGGAAGCCCCGGCGGGCCGCCGTCCAGGCAGCTTCCATGCCCCCGGGGCCGCCGCCCAGGACCGCCACCAAGCGGCCGTCCCCGTCGGTTTTCAGGGGCGGGAGCTGGGCCTCGTAGCCGGTCTCGGGGTTCACCGCGCAGGTGATGTGGCCCTCGTCATAATACTTGCCCAGGCAGGCCATGCAGGCAATGCAGGGCAGGATGTCCTCCTCCCGGCCTTGGAAGGCCTTGTTGGTCCAGTTGGGGTCGGCCAGGTGACAGCGGACAGAGGCGGCGAAGTCCAGAACCCCTTCCGCCAGGAGCTTTTCCGCATAAGCCGGCTCCCGGATCATGGTCACCGCCAGGACGGGAATGGACACCGCCCCCTTCACCGCCTTGGCCAGGTGCTTGCGCCAGCCCTGGCGGTAGTGCATGGGCTCCATGCTCTGGCTGAGCTTGCTGGAGGTGCCGGAGGCGCTGGCGTTGATGGCGTCCACCCCCCAGCTCTCCAGCATCTGGCAGATCTTCACGCCGGTGTCGGCGTGGTAGCCCTGCAGGCCGATGTATTCCTCGATGGACACCCGGAACATGAGGGGGAAGTCCCGGCCGCAGGCCGCCCGGATGGCCTCCACGATCTCTCTCAGGATGCGGGTGCGGTTTTCCAGGCTGCCGCCGTATTCATCGGTCCGCTGGTTGGTGACGGGGCTCAGGAAGCTGTGGAGGAGGTAATGGTGGGCGGCGTGGATCTCCACCCCGTCAAAGCCCGCCTCCTTCACCCGCCGGGCGGCCTGGCCGAACTTTTGGACGATATCGTGGATCTCCTCCAGGGTGACTGCCCGGGCGCCCCCCTGCTTCTTGCCCTTGGCGGCGCTGGCGGAGATCAGATCCTTGGGATTCAGCTTGGGGTCGGCGTTGGCCCCGGGATGGAAGAGCTGGGCGAAGATCCTGGTGCCATAGGGATGGACCCGGTCGGCCAGCAGCCGGAAGGAGGGGATGTTCTCCTCCCGGGCGGCGTTCAGCTCCCGGTAAAAGAGGACGCCGCGATCCTCGTCCACACAGACCATTTCCGTGATGATGAGGCCCACGCCTCCCTTGGCCCGGGCCTCGTAGTAGGCCAGCATGTCCTCGGTCATGGTCCCGTCAGGCTCGGACAGAGAGGCCGAGGCCGCCGTCATGGCCATGCGGTTTTTGATGGTCAGGGAGCCGATCCGCCCCGGCGCGGAAAGGTGTTCGTACATAGCAAAGGTTCCCCTTTCTCGATTGGTTTCTTGGTTCCATTCTATCGGGTTTTCGCATAAAAAACAAGGGGCGGGAAGTCTCCGCTCCCCCGCGTCGAAGAATACAAATCCTTGACACTTTACCCATATTTTGGTATATTTTACGGGAACAAATCCACCAAACAAGGGGGTCCTCCTATGGAGGCACAATTTCAAAAGGAGAAGCACACCCTTTTGATGCCGGGTCTCTTCCCCATCCACATGGAATTTCTGGCCGCCGCCATTCGGGCCAGCGGCTATCGGGTCAAGGTCCTCTCCAGCAGCGGACGGTCCGTTCTGAACCTGGCCCTGGGATACATCCACAACGACATGTGCTACCCCGCCATGTGCTCCGTGGGCCAGCAGCTCTACGCCCTCACCA
This sequence comes from Oscillospiraceae bacterium, assembly GCA_016295225.1. Lineage (GTDB taxonomy): Bacteria > Bacillota > Clostridia > Oscillospirales > Oscillospiraceae > Evtepia. The sequence continues at coordinate 17,098 of JAEDLP010000016.1, forward strand.
GCGGGGAGTTTGACCCCGACGAGGTAGCCCTCATCCAGTTCCAGACCGGCGGCGGCTGCCGGGCCTCCAACTACGCCAGCGTCCTGAAAAAAGCCCTGGAGAAGCTGGGCCTGGACCGGGTCCCCATCGTCACCTTCGGCTTTTCCAACCTGGCCCGGGGCAGCGGGTTCTCCATCACCCCCTTCATGTGCCAGCGGCTGCTGGCCGCCCTGACCTACGGGGACCTGCTGATGCTCTTGAGCAACCAGCTCCGGCCCTACGAACGCCAGCCGGGGGCCGTCCAGACCCTGGCCGGCCAGTGGCGGACCAGGCTCCAGCGGGAACTGGCCTCCACCCGGTCCGGTCTCTCCCAGGTGAGAGCCAACCTGAAGCAGATGGTCAAAGCCTTCGCCGACATCCCCATCCAGGTCCGGAAAAAGGTCAAGGTGGGCATCGTGGGGGAGGTCTATGTGAAATACTCCCCCTTCGCCAACAACAACCTGGAGGCCCTCCTCCAGAGCCAGGACTGCGAATACATGCTCCCCGGGGTGCTGGGGTTCATCCACTACTGCCTCACCGGCCCCGCGGTGGACTGGGAGCTCTACGGCGGCAACAGGCTCCGCCATGGGATCAGCCTGACCCTCGGCCGGATCGTCCAGCGGTATGAGACCGCCCTGGCCAAAGCCCTGGCTCCCTTCCCCCAGTTCCACCAGCCGCCCTCCTTCCGGGCCATGCGGGAGATGGGCGAACGGGTCCTCTCCCGGGGCGTAAAGATGGGCGAGGGCTGGTATCTGCCGGCGGAGATGGTGGAGCTCATCGAGAGCGGCTACAGCAACATTCTCTGCGCCCAGCCCTTCGGCTGCCTGCCCAACCACATCGTGGGCCGGGGGACCCTGCGGAAGCTGCGGGAGCTCTATCCCACGGCCAACATCATGCCCCTGGACTACGACCCGGGGCTGTCCCAGGTGAACCAGGAAAACCGCATCAAGCTCCTGCTGGCCAACGGCCGGGCCCAGGCCTGACGGCAGCATAAAAGCCTCCCTCTGACAAGGGAGGCTTATTTGTTTGCGATGCAGAACGCGGGTTATTCCTGGGCAGGCTCGGCAGGGGATTTCTCCGCCTCGGCCGCTTCCTTGGCGGCGGCCCGGGCGGCCCGCTCCTGCTCTTTCTTCTCCTTGGCGGCGGCCTCCTGGGCTTCCTTTTCCTCCCGGCGGGCCTGCTTCGCCTCCTTTTTCAGCTCCGCCAGGTACTCCGGCGGCACTGCGTTGGAGCCGTTGGGGTTGCGGATGTAAGCCTGGACGGTCTGGGCCAGCTCCTCGGTGGAGGGATGGACCACCACCAGGTTGTTCTCATAGGCGTACCAATAGCTCTTCTTCACGTCGGGCATTTCCTTGGTGATGAGCTGCAGGCAGCCCTGACGCATGGCGGTGGGCGGGGTATAGACCACGTCCTTGATGGAGGTGAAGGGGATGACCCGCTCCTTTTCCTTCATCCGGGTTTTGCCCAGGCAGCGGATGACACAGTAGTCCAGATACACGTCCAGCCGGGAGGACCCGCCGGGGAGCCAGAAAATCATACCCTTGCGGATCTTCTGGATCTGTTCTGCCTTTTGCTTCTTCTTTTTGCGTCCAAACATGGTCAGCGCCTCCGTCCCAATGGTTCAAATTTCCGTAACAATAATACAGTATAGACCCTTCTTGGGCGAAATGCAAGAAAAGGATGGGAGTCTGTCAGAAATCAATTTCGTCGGGGTCGTGGGAGGTGGCCGTGGGGGGCATGGCGTCCAGGCGAGCCATGTCCTCAGGGGAAATGGTAAAGTCGAAGACCTGGACATTCTCCCGGATGCGGGCCGGGGTCACGGACTTGGGCAGGGGGAGGGCCCCCTTCTGCAGACACCATCGAATACAGAGCTGGGCCGGGGTCTTGCCGTATTGGGCGGCGATCCCGGTGATCAGGGGGTGGTCCAGGAGCTTGCCCCGGCCCATAGGGGACCAGGCCTCCACTAAGACGCCGTTGTCCCGGCAGTAGGCCAGGGTCTCCGTCTGGGCCTGGCCGGGGTGGAGCTCGATCTGATTCACCATGGGTTTGACCTCGGTCTCCATAAGGGCCTTCAGATGGTGGGGCTTGAAGTTGGACACGCCGATGGCCCGGACTTTCCCCAGCCTGTGGAGTTCTGTAAAAGCCCGCCAGGTGTCCCGGTTGATTGCCTCCCAGTCCTGGTACTGCCGGGCAGTGGCCGGCCAGTGGATGAGACACAGGTCCAGATACTCCAGGCCCAGCCGGTCCAGGCTGGCCAGGATGGAGGCCTTGGCCTTCTCATAGCCCCGCTCGGTGTTCCACACCTTGGTGGTGACGAAGATCTCCTCCCGGGGGATGTCGGCGGCCCGGATGGCCCGGCCCACGCTGCTCTCGTTGCCGTAGAAGGCGGCGGTGTCGATGTGGCGGTAGCCTGTCTCCAGGGCGGTTTTGACAGAGGCCACCCCCACCTCCCCTTCCGGGGTCTTGTAGGTGCCGAAACCCAGGCGGGGAATGGTCACGCCGTTGGACAAGAGATAGGAATCGGTCAGGGTTTGCATGATGGTTCCTCCTTGGTATCTTTACAAAAAACACCTCCGAAAAAATCGGAGGTGTTTTGATAAGCGTATGAAAGAATCAGCGCTTGGAGAACTGGGGAGCGCGACGGGCTGCCTTCAGGCCGTACTTCTTTCTCTCCTTCATTCTGGGGTCGCGGGTCAGGAAACCGGCGGCCTTCAGGGTGGGACGATACTCAGCGTTCATCTCCAGCAGAGCGCGGCTGATGCCGTGACGGATAGCGCCTGCCTGGCCGGCAACGCCGCCGCCGGAAACGGTGGCAACGATGTCCACCTTGCCGGTGAGCTCGGTGGCTTCCAGGGGCTGACGGACCACCAGCTTCAGGGTGTCCAGGCCGAAGTAATCGTCGATGTCACGGCCGTTGATGGTGATGGAACCGGTGCCGTTGGGGAACAGATGGACGCGGGCCACGGAAGACTTCCGGCGGCCGGTGCCGTAATGGTAAGGCTTCTTGCTCTTATACATGTTCTAGTTCCTCCTTATTCTGCGGCCCACAGTTCGGGCTTCTGTGCTGCGTGGATGTGCTCGGAGCCACGGAAAATCTTCAGGCGGGTCAGGGAGTCCTTGGTGATGATGTTGCGGGGCATCATGCCGCGGACAGCGACCTTCATTGCCAGTTCGGGCTTCTCCTGCATCAGCTTGCTGTACTTGGTCTCCTTCAGACCGCCGACATAACCGGAGTGAGTGCGATAGTACTTCTGCTCCAGCTTCTTGCCGGTCAGGACGGCCTTCTCAGCGTTGATGACGATGACGAAGTCGCCGCAGTCAGCATGGGGGGTGTACTCGGGCTTATGCTTGCCGCGCAGCAGGGTGGCTGCCACAGCTGCGGTCTTACCAAGGGGCTTGCCAGCGGCGTCAAGGATATACCACTTGCGCTCGATGTTGCCCTTGTTAGCCATGAAAGTGGACATAGGGTCGAACCTCCAAATCAAAATATCTTATAATGGGAACGGATCTTGCCGGCTTTACAAAACGGGCGATTTACCCTTATAATGCAGAGGAAAGCCGCACAAAAGAGAGCCGTTTTTTCAGCGGACCTTATTATAGTACAGGACCTTGTCCCTGTCAACGTTTTTTCTCAAAATTTTAATTTACCGCGATGAAATCTCCGTTTTTCTCTTATATTCTCATCTAATCTCTCGAAATCTCTGCTTCGATTTTCATTTTTGTTTTTCAGGAGGGTACGTTCCATGAAGAAAATCCTCAGTCTGCTCCGCCGCTGCGTGGAGGATTACGATATGATTCAGGCCGGCGACCGGGTGGCCGTGGGGGTCTCCGGGGGCAAGGATTCCCTGGTATTGCTGGCCTCCCTGGCCCGGCTGTCCCAATTCTATCCCCAAACATTCACCGTGGAGGCCTTCACCGTGGACATGGGCATCGAGGGCATGGACTTCTCGGGGGTGGCCCAGTTCTGCGAGGAGCTGGGGGTCCCCTACCACATCATCCCCACCCAGATCAACAAGGTCATCTTCGAGACCCGGAAGGAGAAGAACCCCTGCGCCCTCTGCGCCAAGATGCGGAAGGGCTCCCTCCACGAAGGGATTCTGGCCCACGGCATCCATAAGGTCGCCCTGGGCCACCACTACGACGACGCGGTGGAGACCTTCTTCCTGTCCCTGTTCTACGAGGGGCGGATCTCCTGCTTCCACCCGGTCACCTACCTGGACCGCTCGGATGTGACCCAGATCCGTCCCCTCCTCTACGTCAGTGAGTCCATGGTCCGGGAGGCCGCCCAGCGGCTCCAGATGCCCGTGGTCCACAACCCCTGTCCCGCCGACGGCAACACGAAACGCCAGGAGGTCAAGGACCTCATCGCCGGTCTGGAGGGCCAGTACCCCAAGCTGAAGGAGTACGTCTTCTCCTCCATGCAGCGGCTCCCCCTGACCAACTGGGCGCCGCGAGAGCTGAAGCGCCGCCCGCCCACGGAGGAGGTTGGAAC
>JAEDLP010000017.1 GCA_016295225.1 Oscillospiraceae bacterium
ATGCCAGCAGGTCAGCCAGCGCCTCCATGGCGGTGATCTCCTGGGTGCCCAGGGTTTTCAGGATTTCGGTCTGGGCCTGGATGGCGGCCTCGTAGACGGCGATCTCCTGGGAGAAGTCGCCCCCTGCCTCTTCATAGCGGACGAAGAGACTCCGGGTGGCGGCATCCACGTCGGCCTTGGTGAAGCCGATGCCGGTGCCCCAGTACAGGTTGTCCTGGTTGTCCTCACCCCAGAGCATGTCGTCCTGGATGGCGATGACCTCGGGGGAGAAGTACATGGCGTACCACTCCAGCACGTTGTTCACCGTCCAGGCGTACTCATCCACTGCTGTGGCCACGTCGCCGGTCTCCAGGCAGGCGATGATATTCCGGCAGAGCTGGATATTCTCCTGGGGAGCCTCGTGGGGGACGATGGGACGCTCATACATAAGGCCCAGCAGATGCTTCTGGGCGTAGGCGAAGGCCTCCAGGTTCTGGTCGGTGAGTTCCTTACCCTGGGCCCGGAGGTCGGCTATGGCCTCGGTGTCATTCTGGGCCTGGGCCTCCCGATAGGCGGTGTTGACGGCTTCCACCCGGGCGGTCATTTCCCCGGCGGCGGTCTTCAGCGCCTCCAGGGCAGCCTGGAAGGCGGGGACGTCCACGCCGGCTTCGGCCATCAGGTCCTCGTCCATAGCGGCCAGAATCCGGTCATACTGGGCGGTGAAGTCCAGGTAGAGGGCGGGGGTCTGGTCAATATACATGGCCAGGGCGCCGTAGTACCGGATGTTGAAGTTCATGACGGCTTCGTTGTAGGTGTCCGGGTTGTCGTACTGGCTGTGGTAGATGTCCACATAGAAGGGGAAGACGGTCTCCATGTCCTTCTGCAGCAGGAAGCCGTTTACCGTGGAGGGCACACCGGCGGCGTAGTAGGAGAAGTCGTCAGAGTAGGTGTAGGTCTGGTAGCCCTCGGTGAGAACGCCGTCAGGGAAGCAGCCCTCCGGGTCAGGGGAGTATTCGTAGGTGTTGGCGAAGTAGTCCAGCATAGTGAACATCTCCGGGGCGGAATAGGTGCTGGTGTAGGTGTCGAACTCGTAGGCAGGCAGCTCAAAGTTCAGGAAGGCCAGGGTCTTTCCCACCCATTCGGGGTGGGCGTTGTTGATCATCTCCCAGGCGCCCACCGTCCAGTCATACTGGGTGTAGGAGGAGCCCCATTCCTCCGCCCCGTGGAGGCAGAAGACGATGTCGTTCTCGGGCTGATAGCCGGACTCCACCATGGCCCGGGCCACGGCCAGAACCAGGCCCACGGCGCAGTTGTCGTCCTGGAAGCCCTGGAAGTGGACGTCGTAGTGGCCGCCCACCAGGATCTGGTGATCGGAGGACTTGCCCTTCAGAACGCCGGTGATGTTATAGGTGGTTCCGGCGTCCTTCTCCACCTGGTTGTCCACGGTGAGGGTGGCGGTGACGGGGCCGTTGGCCAGCTTCTCCTGGATCTCCCGGGAATCCGCCACGCCGATGGACAGGGTGGGGATGTTGTCCGGGCCGCAGATATCCTGGCAGTTCAGGGCGTCGTCGGCGATCTGGGAGAAGCCGCCCACGTTGGCGGCCAGGATGGCCGCAGCCCCCTGGTGCTCGGCCTCCAGCATGGGATAGGTGATCCACCAGTCGCTTCTCTGGTCGATGTCAATGAGGACGATCTTTCCGGTGACGTCCACGTTTTCATAGTCCCACATGGTCCCCTTTTCCAGGTAGACCACCTCGGCGGTGATTCCCTCGGGGGGCGTGGAGGCGGTGGCGTAGGAGTAGACGGGGTATTCCTTGCCGTCCACGGTGAAGCTGGCGCCGTTGAACTGCCAGCGGTCGCAGGGGGCGGCCACCTTTTCCACGTCGGTCAGGCCGATCTCCTCCATCTGCTGGGCCAGATAGTCCGCGGCGGCGTGCTCTGCGTCGCTGCCGGCGGTCCGGCCGCCCAGCTCGGCGTTGAAGAAGTCCGGGTTGGTGGTGAGCTCCATGGCGATGTCATAGGCGAAGTCGGGGGAGACAGCCTCCAGATACCGGTTGTAGGACTCCTCCGGGGAGGAGACGGCGGCTGGGGTCTCTGTCTGGCCGCAGGCGGTCAGGCCCAGCAGCATGGAGATCAGGAGCAGTGCGGTCAATTTCTCTCTCAATGATGGTTCCTCCTAAAAATAGAATGAAAAATATATAAAAAACAGGCGGCACGTCGGGAAACGTGTCGCCTGGTAAATAACGGATGGCATGGCGCCCTGAAAGGGTGCCGCCGACATACAGAGTCTATCCAGCAAAAATCACAGTTACCACTCTTATTGACCGTTTCACAAGTTGACCGATTCCAACTTATAAAATTTGAGCTTTGAACTCAATCAATAAGGCAACAAACGTTGCCAACCCGCACCCGCGGTGCGGTCCCCGGCTCTTCGACGGGTTTTCGGCATTCGACCCGGCCGTCCGTGTAGCCTTGGCCCTCCTGGCAGAAGGGCGGTCATGATTTTCGACTGGACAGACTCCAATCACAAATTGTGGGTTGAGTATACTCTCCTTTTTTCAAAAATGCAAGTATTTTTTTCGGAGCCTCCCTTCGGTGGAAGAAACCCCCGTGGGCTGTCTCCGAAAAGACGGCTCACGGGGGTTGTCCGATTCCTTGGTTTACTGATCCACGGCGTCCTTCAGGGCCTTGCCGGCCTTGAAGGTGGGGACCTTGGTGGCGGGGATGGGGATATCCTCGCCGGTCTTGGGGTTGCGGCCCATGCGCTCGGCGCGGGTCTTGGTCTCAAAGGCGCCGAAACCCACGATCTGGACCTTCTCCTCCTCAGCCAGGGCCTTGGTGATCAGGTTGATGGCGGCGTTCAGGCCGATCTCCACGTTTTTGCGAGAGAAGCCGGTCTCCTCGGCCACGCTCAGGATCAGTTCAGTTTTGTTCATTGTGTTTTCCCTTTCTCTCTGTTCATTCTGTTCTCTGTCCTTTTTCCGGGTGCTTTTCCCGGTTCCAGAGGACCATGAGCTGGTCCACAGGCAGATCCTTCATGGTCTTGCCTTGGGCGGTGACCGCCGCCTCTACCCCGGCGAACCGGCGGATGAATTTTTCGCAGGTGTCATCCAGAGCTTCCTCGGCGTCTATCTGGAAGAACCGGGCGATCTTCACCGCTGCGAACAGCAGGTCGCCCAGTTCCTCTTTCACGTTGGTGTTCTGGGCCACAGCTTCCTTCAGCTCGCCCAGCTCTTCCTCCAGCTTGTCCATGGCGGCCTGGACGTTGGGCCACTCGAACCCGGCCTTCTCCGCTTTGGACTGGATCTTCTCCGCCCGCCACAGGCCGGGCAGGCTCCGGGCCACGCTGTTGAGGGTGTCGGCGTCGGTCTTTTGACCCTTCTCCTGGCGCTTGAGTTCCTCCCAGTTCACCAGGACCTCGTCCACGGAATTGGCTTCCTCCCGGGCGAACACATGGGGGTGGCGGAAGATGAGTTTTTTGCAGATCCCGTCGGCCACGTCGTCCAGGTTGAACCGCCCCGCATCCTCCTCGATGGAGGCGTGGAAGAGGACCTGGAGGAGAACGTCGCCCAGTTCCTCCTTCATGTGGTCGGGGCTGCCCTCGTCGATGGCCTCGGCCACCTCGTAGGCCTCCTCGATGAAGTTTCGGCGGATGCTCTCGTGGGTCTGCTCGATGTCCCAGGGGCAGCCCCCGGGGGCCCGGAGGATGCGGACAATCTCCCGCAGATCCTCCACGGTATAAGATGGTTTGTATTCAAAATTTATCATAGGATTCCCTTTCCCACAAGCCCTTATGGGGTTTTGTTGTTTTTTATCTTGATTCTCAGCTTTTTTACATGGACCGCAGTCCCGGAATCGGGCTTATTTCATGCGCAGGAGTCTGGCAATCTTGTCGCCCTTGGGCATGAGGGAGAGGTCGTCCTTGGACACGGCCCGCAGGAGGATGACCAGGACGCCGTAGACCACCACGCCCACCAGAATGGCGGCGGCCACGCTGAGGGTGTTGCCCAGACGGCCGGCCAGCAGACCGTAGACCGCCCAGACGGCCCCGCCCATGACCAGGGAGGCGGCCAGGGGCTTCACAAAGACCCGGCGGTACTTGGGGGGATGGGGGGTGACCTTCTTGATGGCGGCCAGCTCCATGACGGCCACCAGGGAGAAGCACACCAGGGTGCCGATGGGGGCGCCCTTGATGCCCACGGCGGGCTGCTGGACCAGGCAGAAGTTCACAATGAGCTTCAGCGCGCTGCCGATGGCGATGAACCAGATGGGCAGGGTGGCCCGGCCGTTGGCCTGGAGGATGGCGTTGCACAGGAGCATGATACACACGAAGATGGAGGCCACGCCCAGAATGCGCATGCAGGCGGAGGCCACTTCCTGGTTGGTCTCGGGGTAGAGGAGCTGGATCACTGGGCCGCTGAGAACGGCCAGGCCCACCCCGGCGGGGATGGCCAGCATGGCCCCCACCCGGAGGGCGGATTCAGCAACCTTGCCGGCCCCCAGATGATCCTTGGTGGTGAGGGCGGCGGAGACCGCCGGCACGATACAGGCTGTCAGGGAAACCATGAAGGAGGAGGGCAGGTTATAGATGGCCACGGCTTTCTGATAGGAGCCGTAGAGGCTCACGGCCATCTCCTCGCTGTAGCCCAGGGCGCTCTGGAGAAGGTTCTGAACCTGGATGGTGTCGATATAGGTGGTGATGGGCACCACGGAGGCGCTGAGGGTGATGGGGACCGCGATGACCAGCAGGGACTTCAGAATGCTGCCGGCGGAGTGGGGCCGGTCGTCGCTGAGGGCATGGGCGGGTCGGTTGCGCCGGTGGTGGCGGAGGATCAGGTAGATCAGGGAGACGAAGCTGCCGGCGGCCACGCCGCCGATGGCTCCGGCGGCGGCGATTTCACTGCCGAAGCCCAGCCGGAGCAGGTACCAGGCCAGGACCAGGCCCACCACCAGCTTGGCTACGGCCTCGATGACCTGGGAGACCGCCGTGGGGACCATGTCCGAGTGGCCCTGGGCGAAGCCCCGGTAGGCCGAGACGGTGCACAGGAAGAAGGCGGTCAGGGACATGACCCGGATGGCGGGGGCAGCCATGCTGTCTCCCTGGAGGTTGGCCAGGGGCTGGGCCCCGAAGAACATGATGGCCGTGGTGACCGAGCCCAGAACGACGAAGGTCAGCAGGCACACCCGGAAGACCCGGTTCACCTGGTTGTGCCTGCCCAGGGCGTTGGCCTCGGAGATGGTCTTGGACATGGCTACGGGCAGGCCCGCGGTGGAGACCATCAGCAGAAGGTTGAAGACCGAGTAGGCGTTGTTGAAGTGGCCGAAGCCCACGTCCCCCAGGATGCGGCCCAGGGGGATCTTGTACAGGGCGCCGATGAGCTTGACCACGATGATGCCTATGGCCAGGGTGGCGGCCCCGCCGAAGAAGGTACTTTTTTGGGATGATTGTTTCAAGGGTCTATCCTCCACAGGTTATCCGAAAATCAGGGGCAGGGCGTAGTTCTTCACCTCGAAGTTGATCTTTTCCAGGTCGAGGGTAAAGAAGGTCCCGTCTTTGTATATGATGTTGCCCCGGGCCATATTCATCACCACGTCCCGTCCGGTGGCGGAATAGACCAGGTTGTCTGCCACGGAGTGGCAGGGGGTCAGGTTGGGGCGGTGGAAGTCCACCAGGATCAGGTCGGCGGTGTAACCGGCCTCGATTTTACCGGCCTTGCGGCCCAGGGCTTTTGCCCCGTCGCAGGTGGCCATACGCAGGACATCCATGGGCCGGATGGCCAGGGGGTCCCGGCTCACGCCGGTGTGGATGGTGGCGGCGAACTTCATCTCGCCAAAGAGGTCGGTGGCGTTGTTGGAGGAAACGCCGTCGGTCCCCAGGGCGATATTCATCCCGGCTTTCCCCATGGCGGGGATGGGGGCGATCCCGGAGCCCAGCTTCAGGTTGGACACCGGGTTGTGGACGCAGGTGATCCCCTTTTGGGCCATGATGGCCCAGTCCTCCGGAGTGGTCCAGACGCAGTGGGCGGCAATGGCCCGGGTGTCCCACACCCCGTACTGGTCCAGGGTCTGGATGGGGGTCCTGCCGTTGCGGTCCAGGCTGCCCTGGTGCTCGGTCTGGGTCTCAGAGACGTGCACGTGCATCCCCAGGCCCTTCTTTTGGGCGTAATCCGCCATCCACTTCCACAGGGGAGAATTGGAGGTGTACTCCCCGTGGATGGAGGCGTCCACCAGAATCTGGCGGTCCCCGGCGTTGTGCCACTCCTCGGTGAGGCGAATCTGATTTTGACAGTCCCCGCAGGTATCGGGGGAGAAGTCCTCAGGGGCGCCGAAATACACGCCGCCCACGGACAGGTTGGCGGAAATCCCCGCCTCCAGAATGGTCTGGGCGATGGTGGGGGTGTGCATATACATGTCGGCAATGGTGGTGACACCGTTGGCGATCATCTCGGCCAAGCCCAGGCCGGTGCCCGCAGCCACGGCCCGGTCATCCAGCTTGGCTTCCGCAGGGAAGATCCACTGGTGGAGCCAGGTCTGGAGGTCGCACCCGCCGCCGTAGCCCCGGAGGAGGGTCATGGGGATGTGGGTGTGGGCGTTGACCAGACCGGGCATGAGGACGTTGCCGTTGCAGTCCACCTCCTGGTCGAAGGGGCCGTCGGGGCGGACCGTGCCCACGGAGGCGATTTTGTCCCCCTCCACAGCCACAAAGGCATTGTCTAAGATGGTGCCGGCCTCGTCCATGAGGAGGGCGCGGCAGTTGTGCAGTAAGGTCTTTTTCATGGCGTCACCTTACAGGGCTTCCAGGCAGGCCAGCACCAGGGCGGAGAATTTCTCCCGGGCGGCCTCGGCGGCGTCCAGGACCTCCTGCTCACTGAGGGGCTGGGGGAGGACCCCGGCGGCCATGTTGGAGACCAGGGTAAAGCCCAGGATCTCCATGCCGCAGTGACCGGCCACGATGACCTCGGGGACGGTGGACATGCCCACGGCGTCGGCCCCCAGGCTCCGGGCCATGCGGATCTCGGCGGGGGTCTCGTACTGGGGTCCGGGGAAGTACATGTAGACGCCTTCCTTCAGGTCCAGGTCCAGCTTCCGGGCCTGCTTCCGGGCCAGGTCCTGGAGGGCGGGGGTGTAGAGGTAGCTGGAGTCGGGGAACCGGGGGCCGAACTCCGGCAGGTTCTCACCCCGGAGGGGGGACTCCAGGAAGAGCTTGATCTGGTCGGTGATGAGCATCAGGTCGCCGGCCTTAAACTTCCAGTTGACGCCGCCGGCGGCGTTGGTGACAAAGAGGGTGGCGCAGCCCATGAGCCGGAGGACCCGGATGGCGTAGACCACCTCCTGGAGGGAGTAGCCCTCGTAGTGGTGCATCCGGCCCTGCATGACGGCCACGGGCTTGCCTGCCAGGGTGCCGAAGACCAGCTGACCCTTGTGGCCGGGGGCGGTGGAGTGCTTGAAGTGGGGGATGTCCCCGTAGGGGACGACAATGGGGTTTTCCACCACGTCGCCCAGATATCCCAGGCCGGAGCCCAGGACCATGGCCACCTGGGGCTGGAAACCGCCCAGCTTGGCCCGCAGGAAGGCCGCGCTCTCCTGATAGTGGGCATAGGTAAAGTTCATAAGATAACCTCCGCGTGTATGATGTGCCGGTCCGAGACCGGAGGGAAATTTTAGAGATACCAAAACATATTACACCCAGGAGAAGTAAAATGCAATGTTTTCCCTTATTGTTCAAGGGTTTTTTACATTTGTGAGGGCGGTCTAGCCGATGAAAAAGCGGCGGGTCCCCGCCCCGGACCCACCGTCTGTTTTTGTTCTTGCTATTTCTTTCAATGTCTGCTACACTTTTCTTGAAAAACAAAATATGCGGCAGCTTTCGGGGCTCCGCCCCCCCGAAAGCCTGTCCGGGTGGAATCGACACCTACACAACGGCCAATGGCCGCACCGCATAGACGATATTATACCGGTTTCCCCTCCCAATGCAAGGGTTTTGCGTTGGGAGCTTTTGGATTTCCTGGCCCAAGCAATAGAGATCAAGGTTGAGGAAATGGCCAAACATGGCCACGTTCCCCTGAACGGCGCGATGCAGTTGAAACTTGATATCCCAAAATCTTCAAACTATGAAATTGGCTTTGCCACCGCAGAAGTGAGTTGATGAAATCAAATGAAATCCAATCGAATTATCTGTCCCCTACTTCTCGCTCTGAGTCTGTTTGTTTCAGGATGCAACTGGGGATTGTTTGAAAAATGGGCAGTATAACCAATCGCGAGGGATTATTTCGCCAGAGGAAGCCAAATTTTCGTAGGAATCCTTTGTGGATTTCAAGAAGATTTGGCGAAATATGGTAAAAAGGCCCCGTCAGTTAGCGTATTGACGTTTTTCAAATATGCCCTAGGGCAGCTATGAAAACGACGATGTATTGCAAGCGCATTCTCGCAGTTGTTCTGGCTCTATGGATACACCTATAATGCGATATGCCAAAGGAGCGCCGCATGGCGCTCCTTTTTCCCAGAAAAGCAGAAACCGCCACTCGGCCAAGTGACGGTTTCTATGCTAATTAGAAATCTCATTTACTGGGGCTGACCGCTTATTGCGGCGCCATTCTGCATTTATGATACCAGCCCTGCCCGAGATTGTCAAGGGCGGGGAGAAATGAGGGGTCCTATGCTTTCCAACTGTCTTTTCGTGGGTCTCGGCGGCGGGGCCGGGGCGGTCTGCCGGTATCTGGCAGGAATGATCCCGGTCCTCCAGCGGGGGGCCTTTCCTCTGCCTACCTTGGTCATCAACTTTGTGGGCTCCTTTCTCATCGGCCTCATCGCCCAGCGAGCCGGGGGGGCGGCGGGGATGGACCCCCATCTGGTCCTCCTGCTGAAGGTGGGATTCTGCGGGGGCTTCACCACCTTTTCCACCTTCTCCCTGGAGTCTCTGACCCTGCTGGAGGAGGGCCGCCTGGGGCTCTTTACCCTCTACGCCGTGCTGAGCCTGATCCTCTGCATTGCAGGCGTGGCTCTGGGCAAGGCCGTGGGGTGACGAACAGAAAATCAGAAAAACGGAACCGACACAGTACGCAGGTCGGTTCCGTTTTTTTCATACTTCCTTCAACCCCGCCAGGGCGGTCTGGAGGGCTTGGTAGTCCTCCAGCAGCACGGGGGTCTCCTCGGCCACCTGCTCCAGGTCCCCAGACCGGGCGGCCATTTCCAGGCGCTCGGCCTGGTCCCCCAGGGCCATGGCCCCGATCCACCGGGCGCCGCTCTTGAGGCCGTGGACCTCGATGGCGTAGTCCTCCCAGGCCTCCCCCTGGAAGGTCTCCTGGATGCGGCGGATCTTGCCGGGGATCTGCTCCCGGAACAGGTACAGGGTCTTGCGGTAGACCTCTGCGGTGCCGCAGTAGCGCATGCCCTGGGCCACGTCCACCCCCCTGAGGCCGACCAGATCCTCGGGAACCGGCTCCTGATCCCGGCCGGTGACCGGTCGGGCCGGGGCTTTTTGTTTGTCCTCGGGAATCCAGGCCACGAGGGCGTCATCCAGGGCGCCCAGCTCCACGGGCTTAGAGATGTAGTCGTTGAAGCCGTTGGACAGGAAGAACTCCTTCATGCCCTTCATGGCGTTGGCGGTGAGGGCGATGATGGGCAGCACGGCGAAGTAGGGGTCCTTCTGGCCCATTTCCCGGATGCGGCGGGTGGCCTCCACGCCGTCCATGTCGGGCATCATGTGATCCATGAAGACCACGTCCGGCCAGACCTGGGTGATCTGCCGGACGGCCTCCTGGCCGGACCGGGCGGTGTAGACCTCCATCTCGTAGGGCCGCAGGAGGCCTTGGCAGACCTTCAGGTTCAGAGGCTGGTCGTCCACCACCAGCACCACCCCTTCCGGGGCGGTGAAGCTGTTGTAATACTGGTCGCTCTCCGTCCGCTGGTCGCCCCGGTAGGGGCCGCAGGGGGTGGGGTCAATGACCTTTTGGGGGAGCCGCACCCAGAAGTCGCTGCCCTGGCCGTAGGTGCTTTCCACCCCCAGCTGGCCGTCCATGAGCTCAGCCAGATTCTGGCAGATGGGCAGTCCTAAGCCGGTGCCCTCGATGTGGCGGTTGGGGCCCCGGTCCAGGCGGTCGTAGCTGCGGAAGATGTAGGGAATGTCCTCGGCCCGGATGCCCGCGCCGGTGTCCTCCATGTGAATCACCAGGACGCCGTCCTCTCCCTCGGGCTCCCAGGAGACTGACAGGGTCACCGAGCCGGTGTTGGTGTATTTCACGGCGTTGGAGCCCAGGTTCATGATGATGTGGCTGATGTTCACGTCGTCGCCGAAGAGGGTGGCGGGGATGGTTTCGTCCACCTGGGCCAGGAATTCCAGCTTCTTTTCCTGGGCCCGCATCCGCAGGACGGTGATGACATCGTGGAGGACGGAGAGGATGTGGTAGCTCTCGGGGACAATGGACATCTTGCCGGCCTCGATCTTGGACAGGTCCAGAATGCTGTTGATGTTTTCCAACAGGATGCGGCCGCTGCCCCGGATGTCCCGGAAGCAGTTGTCCTTGCCATCCGTCCCCTCCTCCCGGAGACCCAGCTCGGACATGCCCAGGATGGCGTTCAGGGGGGTGCGGATGTCGTGGCTCATGTTGGCCAGGAACTGGGACTTGGCCTGGCTGGCGGCCTCGGCGGCCTGGGCGGTGACCCGGGCCTTTTCCTCCTCTTTTCGGAGGTTCACCGTGACGGTCTCGTCCTCAAAGATCCACAGGGTTTTGGGCTCCTGCTCCCAGTAGCCGGGCATGGGCAGGATGCGCATGGCCAGCCAGGAGCCGTCCTTCTTCTGAAAGGTCATCTCCACCTGGCCCCTTTCCTCCAGGGCGGTGCGGAGGTTGTCATACTGGATGAGGCTGCGGAAGGCGGGGACGTACTCCGGGGCCATGAGCTCCTGGCTGTAGAGCTCCATGGTGCGGCTCAGGGAGCCTTCGGCCAGGGCCAGCAGGTCGGCGAAGTAGTCGGGGACCTGGATGGCCCGGGCCTGGTCCTCTTTCAAGTCCACCACGTAGATGCCCTGGTAGTAGTTGGCGATCACGTGGACGAAATCCAGTTCTTCTTCCGACTCCACCAGCTTTTTGGCCCGGAGGAGGAGGGTGTGTTCCTTTTCCTCCAGTCGCCGCCGTTCCTCCAGCTGATTCTTCCGGTAGTCGGAGGCCTGACGGATCAGGTAGTTGGCCTTCACCTGGCGGGTGGCGGTGTCCCGGAAGAGGTAGAGCTCCGCGGCGTGCCAGTCGTAACCCGGAGCCTCCTCGGTTTTCACCCGGTAGTCCAGGAATCGCTCGGTGGTGCCGGTGAGGAAGGCGCCCAGCAGGGCCTTCCGGTCCATGGCCTGGAGGTAGGTCTCCCGGTCCTTGGGGTGGACGGTGGGGGCAATCTGCTGGTGGACGAACTCCGTGTAGGACAGGGAGGTTCCGTCGGCGTGGATGAGGTGGCCGTAGGCCTCCCAGCCCCATAGCATTCGCCAGGAGTCCTCCTCCAGGGAGATCTCCAGGCCGGCCACGGTTCCCTCCATCATCCGTTCCAGGAGCTTGTCGGCGGCTTCTTGGCGGTACCGCTCCTGGACCTCCTGGGTGACCACCCGGATAGTGCCGATGGCCTCGGCCTGCTGTCTGCCTCCCTGGGGTTCCAGGCGGACCTGAATCCAGGTCTCCTCCTGGTCCATGGTCTGGAATTCCAGCTCGCTGTCCTGGCCCAGGGCGGCCTGCTCCAGAGCGGCCTGGAAGGCGGCGTCCCACTGGCCGGAGCAGTTCAGATAGGCCAGCAGGGCCTTGGTGGTGGGGAAGATGGTGGATTTCAGCTCCTGGCCCTGGCCGGTCTCCGGGGAGAGCAGACGGATGCTGCCGTTGGACAGCAGTTCAAAGACCTGCAGGTTGGTGCCGGGCAGGGCGGCGTTGATGAGGGCGTTATTGCGGGCCACCGCCTGGTTCAGCTTGTCCTGGGCGGTCTGCTCCCCCATGGCCTGATGGAGGAGGACGGCCACGGCGGCCACCACGTACAGAAGGATGAGCAGGACAAAGGCCAGACCGGGTGGGGTTGTGGGTCCGCGGTCGTGCAGCCAAAGCAGCAGGAGGTTGGCGGCGAAGCACAGGGCCAGCAGGCTGACAGTGCGGAACAGGCGGATCATACGCTGCCGCCGGTTTTCTCTTGTTTCGTTGGTCCGGTTCATGGGGAGACCTCCGATCGGGGGAGATGAATGTGGGTTCAGTTTACACCATCCCCCGGTTTCCCGCAAGCCCCGGAATGGGGTGGTTGTACCATCAACCCCGTAGGGCGGGGGCAGTGCAGGGGGTAAAAAAGCTCCCTCGAACGAGGGAGCCCGGGCGTGGGTTTACTCCACGCCCTTGACGGTATAGCCGGCGTCGGTGACGGCCTTGGTCAGATCCTCCGGGGTGACGGCGGCGGGGCAGTCTACGGTGGCCTTGCCGGCCTCCAGGTCCACCTGGGCGGTGACGCCGGGGATGGCGTTCAGGGCCTTCTCCACGTGGGCCTTGCAGTGCATACACATCATGCCTTCGATGGTCATGGTCTTGTTCATGGTTGGTTCTCCTTTCGGTTCCGGCTGGGCCGGAGGGTTGCTTTTTTTGTCTTTTTCGGGCTGGTATTTGGACCCCCGGTAGGGGGAGAAGCCGTTGAGCCGCAGGGCGTTGGTTACCACGCAGACGCTGGACAGGGACATGGCCGCCGCCGCGATCATGGGGTTCAGGGTGATGCCGATGCCCACCAACACCCCCGCTGCGATGGGGATGCCGATGATGTTGTAGAAAAAGGCCCAGAAGAGGTTCTGCTTGATGTTCCGCATCACCTGGCGGGACAGGCGGATGGAGGCGGGGACGTCCCCCAGGGCGGATTTCAAAAGGACCACATCGGCGGCGTCCAGGGCCACGTCGGCCCCGGCCCCGATGGCGATGCCCACCTGAGCCCGGGTGAGGGCGGGGGCGTCGTTGATGCCGTCCCCCACCATGGCCACACCCCCCTGCGCCGACAGGCGACGGACCTGCTCCTCCTTCTCCTGGGGGAGGACCTGAGCGATGACGGTCTCAATGCCCACCTGAGCGGCTACCGCCCTGGCGGTGGATTCCTGGTCCCCGGTGAGGAGGACGGGGGTGACCTCCAGCTCCTTCAGTTCCGCGATGGCGGCGGCGGACTCGGGGCGGATGGCGTCGGCCACGGCGATGAGCCCCAGCAGCTTGCCGTCGGCGGCAAAGTACAACGGGGTCTTGCCCTGGCGGGCCAGAGCCTCGCCCTTATCTGCCCAGACTTGATTCAGGATGCCCTGGTCGGCCAGGAAGCTTGTCTTGCCTCCCAGCAGGGCCTTGCCCTGGACGGAACCCCGCACGCCGCTGCCCGGCAGGGCGGCGAAGTCGACAGCCGTGGGGAGGATCAGCCCCCGTTCCAGGGCGCGGGCGTGGACGGCTCGGGCCAGGGGGTGTTCACTCTGGGCCTCCAGGGCGGCGGCCAGGGTGAGGAGTTCAGTCTCGGAAACGCCTTCGGCGGGGAGGAGGTCGGTGACGGCGGGTTCTCCCTTGGTGACGGTGCCCGTCTTGTCCAGAACCACGGTCTGGATCTTCCCGGCGGTCTCCAGGCTTGCGGCCGTTTTAAAGAGGATGCCCGCCTTGGCGCCCACGCCGCTGCCCACCATGATGGCCACGGGAGTGGCCAGCCCCAGGGAGCAGGGGCAGGAGATCACCAGCACGCTGACTGCCCGGGCCACGGCGAAGCCCAGGGTCTCCCCCAGGGCCAGCCACACCAGGCAGGTGACCAGGGCGATGACCAGCACCACCGGCACGAAGACCCCGGAGACCTTGTCGGCCAGCCGGGCGATGGGGGCCTTGGTGGCGGAGGCCTCCTCCACCAGCTTGATGATGCGGCGGAGGGTGGTGTCCTCGCCCACCCGCAGGGTGCGGACGGTCAAGGCCCCGCTCTGGTTCAGGGTGGCGGCGGTGACGTGATCCCCGGGGGCCTTGTCCACAGGCAAACTTTCGCCGGTGAGGGCGGCCTCGTTCACGGCGCTCTGGCCGGAGACTACCTCTCCGTCCACGGGGATGCTCTCCCCGGGGCGGACCAGCACCAAATCTCCGGGGCGGACCTCTTCGGCAGGGACTGCCACCGGCTGGCCGTCTTTCAACAGGGTGGCTGTTTTGGGGGCCAGATCCATGAGGGCCCGGATGGCGTTGGTGGTTTTGCCCTTGCTGTAGGCCTCCAGCAGCTTGCCCACGGTGATGAGGGTCAAAATCATGGCGGCGCTCTCGAAGTAATACCCGATGTGGCTGTGGGGGGCGGCGTGGGAGCCGCCGATCACCAGGAAGAGCTGGCCTACACTGTACACAAAGGCCGCCGCCGCCCCCATGGCTACCAGAGTATCCATGTTGGGGGCTTTTTTGAGCAGGCCGCCAAAGCCGTTTACGAAGAATTTCTGATTCACCACCATCACCAGCCCGGCCAGCAGCAGTTCATACAGGCCGGCGGCGGCGGGGTTTTCCAGAAGGGCGGGGACCGGCCACCCGGCCATGGCGTGGCCCATGGATACATACATCAGGGGGAGCAGCAGGCAGAGGCTGACAATGAGCCGGCGGCGGACGGCCTTCCACTCTCCGGCGTCCTCCTGGGGAGCCGCCCCAGGAGCTGTCTGACCTTGATCCGCCAGAGACGCGCCGTAGCCCGCCTCCCGGACCGCCTGACAGATGCCCTCGGGGGTGGCGGGAGCGGCGTACTCCACCCCCATGGAGTTGGTCAGCAGGCTTACCGCCACCGACTCCACACCGGGCAGGGCGGAGACCACCTTCTCCACCCGGGCGGAGCAGGCGGCGCAGCTCATACCGGTCACATGGAAACGCTCCATGGAAGACCTCCTCTCTGTTGAAAATTCTATGGTTAAAATTTGCTAACCACGTGGAGTTTATTCCCTTTTAATGGGATTGCCAACAGGATCTAAAACAGTTCGTTGGCCTTCCGGTCGGCGCAGGCCTTTTTCAGCATCTTGGCGCTGGCGGCCACCAGAAGGCTGCTCACCTTCCGTGCGCCCTCGGGACAAGCCGCCACGCAGGCCATGCAAGAGATGCACCGGGCCTTGTCGGTCTGGCGGGGGCGCTCCGGGTCGATGGCTCCCACGGGGCAGAGCTTGGCGCAGGTTTCGCAGCCGGTGCAGGACCGCGTACCCTGGGGGGTCAGCAGCACCCCGCCAAAGGGGTGATAGGGACGGTTTCCCGGCAGGCCAAGGTGCTCCGGTGCGGTATCATTTTGGATGCGCCGGGCGATCTCGGCCCCAAAGGCTTCCAACTCTCGGCGGTCGGCCTGATCGGGGCGGCCGGCGGCAAATTGACGCATGATGGAGTGCTCGGCGACGGCGGCCACGGCGGCAATGGGACGGAAACCGGCGGCCCTCAGGCCGTCCTCCAGCTCCAGCAGGGTGTCCTCATAGGCCCGGTTGCCGTAGACGGCCACCAGGACGACCCGGGCGCCGTTTCCCTTCATGTTACCCAGACGCTCCATGGCCACAGCGGGGACCCGTCCGCCAAAGGAGGGGACCGCCGCCAGGCAGACGTCCTGGGGCTGGAAGGTCTGGGCGGCAAAATCCGCCTCTCTGTCCATCAGATCCACCTGGATGGACGCGTCACATAACGTGTTCATCAGGATATCCGCGACTTTTTTTGTGCCCCCGGTGGGGCTGAACAGGATTTCATAGTATTTCATAGCAGGTTCCTTATTTCATCAGTTTTTGCAGGGTGGCCACCAGCTCGTCGATGGTCTCGTCCTTCCCGTCCCGGATGTCCTGGGCCACGCAGGTGCGGATGTGCTCTGCCAGCAGTTCCTTGCTGAAGGCGTTGAGGGCGGCGTTGGCGGCGGCCACCTGGGTGAGGATGTCTGTGCAGTAGGCGTTTTTCTCCACCATGCCCCGGATGCCCCGGATCTGTCCCTCAATGCGGCTGAGTCGGTGGATGAGCCGCTTGGCCTCCTCCTGGTCCCGCACCTTGGTCTTATGACAGCAGCCGTTGTTTTCTTCCATGAAAGCACCTCCTCAAAATACCCGGTAGGGGTATAAAAAGCATATACCCATCCGGGGTATTTGTCAAGGGTCCGAGGGCAAAAAAAGCCCACCCCCGTGCTTGGGGGTGGGCTTGGAAGAATTACTTCGCGTATTCCACGATCTTGACTTCCCGCAGCAGATGGACTTTGATCTGACCGGGGTATTCCAGTTCGTTCTCAATGCGCTTGGCGATCTCCCGGGCCAGCAGGGTCATTTCGTCCTCGCTGACCACCTCGGGCTTCACGATGATGCGCACTTCACGGCCGGCCTGGATGGCGTAGGACTTGTCTACGCCCCGGAAGGAAGAGGTGACCTCCTCCAGCTTTTCCAGGCGCTTGATGTAGTTCTCCAGGTTTTCCCGCCGGGCGCCGGGTCGGGCGGCGGAAATGGCGTCGGCCGCCTGCACCAGGCAGGCGATGACGGTCTGGGGTTCCACGTCGTTGTGGTGGGCATGGATGGCATGGACCACGTCCTTGCTCTCCTTGTACTTCCGGGCCAGCTCCACGCCGATGGTGACGTGGGAGCCCTCCACCTCGTGGTCCACAGCCTTGCCCAGGTCGTGGAGGAGGCCGGCCCGCTTGGCGGTGGCCACGTCCTCGCCGATCTCGGCGGCCATGAGGCCGGCCAGCTGGGCCACCTCGATGGAGTGGTTGTACACGTTCTGGCCGTAGCTGGTGCGGTACTTCATGCGGCCGATGAGCTTGATGAGCTCGGGATGCAGGCCCATGACGTTGGTTTCCAGCACGGCCCGTTCGCCTTCGGCCTTGATGGTGGCGTCCACTTCCCGCTTGGCGCTCTCCACCATTTCCTCGATGCGGGCGGGGTGGATGCGGCCGTCCAGGATGAGCTTCTCCAGGGCCAGCCGGGCGATCTCCCGGCGGACGGGGTCGAAGCAGGAGACAGTGATGGCCTCGGGGGTATCGTCGATGATGAGATCCACGCCGGTGAGGGTTTCCAGGGTGCGGATGTTCCGGCCCTCGCGGCCGATGATGCGGCCTTTCATCTCGTCGTTGGGCAGGGGAACCACGGATACGGTGGCCTCGGCCACGTGATCAGCGGCGCAGCGCTGGATGGCCAGGCCCACGATCTCCTTGGCCTTGGCGTCGGCCTCCTCCTTGAAGCGGGCTTCGATCTCCTTAATCTTCATGGCGGCCTCGTGGGTACACTCGGTCTCCAGCTTGGAGATCAGATAAGCCTTGGCCTCTTCGGCGGTGTAGCCGGAGATTCGTTCCAGGGTTTCCATCTGCTCGGCCTGGAGCTTGGCCACTTTGGCTCGGGCCTCCTCCAGGTTGGCCAGACGGGCGTTGTAGGATTCCTCTTTACGCTCCACGTTTTCGGTCTTGCGCTCCAGAGTCTCCTCCTTCTGCTGGAGACGGCGCTCCTGCTCCTGCAGGGCGGAGCGGCGCTCCTTTTCTTCTTTCTCGTAGTTGGTCCGTTCAGCAAGGATCTTCTCCTTGGCCTCCACCATTGCTTCGCGCTTTTTGCTCTCAGCGCCTTTGATGGCCTCGTTGATGATCCGCTTGGCCTCCTCCTCGGCGCTGATGATTTCTTTTTCCGCAACCTTTTTACGGTACAGGACGCCCGAGGGGATACCTATCACAAGCGCGACCACAAAGGCGATCACGCCGGTCAGGATATAGGGCAGCATATTGTCAGGACACACCTCCAATTCTCTAAAATTTCGCATAAAATCGCGGGAACAAAAACGCCCGGTGTGCAGCAGGCGGTCCCGCAGGAAACAGATGGTCGGTCCCGGTGCTGACGGAAACCGTCAGCTGCCTCCACATCTGCATATTTATACTGATTTTATTTTAATAGGCAAATGCCGCTCTGTCAAGAATATTCGTACCGGGCGGGAAAATTCTTCTCAGAAAAAACAAAGCCCCATCCAACCGCATAGGATGGGGAAACAGAAAAGGAGGTACTTGTTATGGACGAGACCATGGGAACCATGTCGAAGGGATCGGCAGAGGAGCGGAACGCCGTTTTCGAGCGGGTTTGGAAGCGGGTGATGGAGGGCCGGACGGATACCGAAGGCAGCCCCATCGTCTGGGGAGAAAACCGGGCCGCCCAGGAGACCGAGGCCCACGGCTCCCTCCAGGGGGAGGAGGAGACCGCCCAGGAGACCGCCCTTCTGCCCATGGGCAGCCAGCGGGCCCAGGGGGATCGGGCCCACAGCGACTTTCCCCAGGGCCAGGTGGGCTTTCTGGGGGACAACTGCCTGGACTGCGTCCCCATGATCCAGGAGATGATCCGCCATGAGCTGGCCGACTGGCGGGAGTATCAGACCCTGGCCCGGCGGGTGGGCGGCCACCAGGCCAAGGCCTTCCAGGCCCTGGCCAACGAGGAGAAGCGCCACGCCAAGCGGCTGAGCGCGGCCTATTTCCTGATCTCCGGGGTGCGCTACTGGCCGGAGGGGGAGAAGGTCACTCCGCCCACCTCGTACTTAGGAGCGCTGCGTCGGCGGTTTGGGGTGGAGCAGTCAGGGATGGCGGCCTACCTGGCCGGAGCGGAAGCCACCTCGGACCCCTGCCTGCGTCAGCTCTTCCTGGACCATGCCAAGGAGGAGTGGGACCACGCCTGCCGCATTCGAACCATGGTGGAGCAGGCGTAGCCGAAACGACCGGTCGTCCTTGCCTCCCCCCTTTGGGGGAGGTGGATTCGGCATGACGCAGACGCCCTCTCAGTCGCCTTCGGCGCCAGCTCTCCCAGAGGGAGAGCCGAGTTTGTCAAAAAAGCCTTTCAGCATTGGCCGCCACGCCCGTAGGGCGGGGGCTTGCTCCCGCCGTAAACGGTATCCCTTACACCCGCTTGACGTTTTCCGAGATATCCGTCAGGGCCTTGGAGACTTCCATCTCGAACTTGCCGCACTTGGCCAGGTCCCCCAGGGAGACCAGCCCCACCACCCGGCCGTCCTCCACCACCGGCAGCCGCCGGACCTGCTGGATGGCCATGATCTGGGCGGCCTGACGGACATCGTCCGCCGGGGAGAGGGCCTTGGGGTGGCGGGTCATGATGTTCTTCACCGGGACCCGGCTGGGGTCATCTTCCGGGGCCACGCACCGGAGGATGATGTCCCGGTCGGTGACGATGCCCTGGAGCCGGCCGTTGGCCGAGCAGACCGGCAGGGCCCCCACGTTGTGCCGGGCCAGCAGCCGGGCGGCCAGGGCTGCGCTCTCGGTGGGGTCGATGGTGACGATGTTCTGGTTCATCACGTCGCGTACTTGCAAAAAAACCACCTCACTTTTCTCCATAGTCTGGACAAAAAGTGAGGTGGTTATTCACATAGGGTCCTTCTCCCGCAGCTCCAAATTCCGCTTCAGGGGGGCAATGCCCCGCCAGGCGAAGGCCTTGTGGGCGTACTGCTTGCGGAAAGCCTTGTTGCTCAGGCCCTCCAGGTCCGCCAGGGTCAGGGAGGGGGTCAGATCCTCCCGGAACTCCGGCAGGGGAGACAGGGCCGCTTTCTGGTTCCAGGGACAGGCATTCTGGCACAGGTCACACCCCCACACCGTGGGGCTTTGGCGGAGCTGGTTTTCCACAGCCTGGGGAAGCTCCCCTTTCCGCTGGGTCAGCTCCGACAGGCATTTGTCCACGTCGCAGCCGGACTCGGTCAAGGCCCCCGTGGGGCAGGCCTTGCGGCAGGCCCCGCAGTGCTCCGGGCAGAGAGTCCCCGCCGCAGGCCCAGTGGATTCCAGTTCCAGGTCGGTTAAAATGGTCCCCAGGAATATATAGGAGCCGTAGGGGGGCACGATGCGCAGGCCGTGACCGCCCCGGTGGCCCACCCCGGCCAGCTCGGCCGCCGCCAGTTCGGGCACCGGGGAGTTGTCTGCCCCCGCTACAAAGGTACGGCCGGGATACCGTTCCCGCAAGACCTCGCAGACCCCCTCCAGCCGCCGGGTCAGAACCCGGTGGTAGTCCTCCCCCCGGCAGTAGAGGGAGAGGTTGCCGGGCTCCTCCCCGGCGTAGTAGGGGAAGGCGGCCACCAGAACGGTGGCCGCACCGGGGCAGAGGGCTTCGATCCTTTCCCTGGCCCCTTCCGTCAGAAAAGACTGGAGGCCGCCCAGCTCGGCGGCGCCCCACGCCGCCGCACCGGCGGCCGTCCAGAGTTGATTCATACTAAAACTCCAATGTGCGGCGGGAGCAAGCCCCCGCCCTACGGGATTTTACTTGCGCTTTGCGTCACGGGCTTCCATGGCGGCCAGCTCACGCTGGGCGTCACGCAGGGACAGGTTCACGCGGCCCTTCTCGTCGATGTCGGTGACCTTGACCCAGACCATGTCGCCGATGTTGACCACGTCCTCCACCTTCTCCACGCGCTTTTCTGCCAGCTTGGAGATGTGGACCATGCCGTCCTTACCGGGGGCCAGTTCCACGAAGGCGCCGAAGGTCAGGATGCGAACCACCTTGCCGTAGTACAGCATACCCACCTCGGGGACGAAGACGATGGTGTCGATCATCTTCTTGGCGATGTCGCAGCAGGCGGCGTCGGGGGAGGCGATGTGGATGGTGCCGTCGTCCTCGATGTCGATCTGTGCGCCGGACTCGGCGGTGATCTTCTGGATGACGGAGCCGCCCTTGCCGATGACCTCACGGATCTTGTCGGGGTCGATCTTCATGGTGATCATCTTGGGGGCGTACTTGCTGACCTCGGCCCGGGGGGCGCTGATGCAGGGCAGCATGATCTCATCCAGGATAGCATAGCGGGCGTCCTTGGTAATCTCCAGAGCTTCCTTGATGATGGCGTGGGAGAGGCCGTCGTTCTTGATGTCCATCTGGATGGCGGTGATACCGGCCTTGGTGCCTGCCACCTTGAAGTCCATCTCGCCGTGGAAGTCCTCCACGCCCTGGATGTCGATGAAGGTGGTGAAGGAGCCGTCGTCGTCCTGGATCAGACCGCAGGAGATGCCGGCCACGGGGGCCTTAATGGGCACGCCGGCGTCCATCAGAGCCAGGGTGGAGCCGCAGATGGAGCCCTGGGAGGTGGAGCCGTTGGAGGAAACCACTTCGGAGACCACGCGGATGGCGTAGGGGAACTCCTCCACCGGGGGGATCACAGGCAGCAGGGCCCGCTCGGCCAGAGCGCCGTGGCCGATCTCCCGGCGGCCGGGGCTGCGGGCGGGCTTGGCCTCACCCACGGAGTAGCCGGGGAAGTTGTAGTGGTGCATATAGCGCTTCTCGGTCTCTTCCCAGATGGTGTCCAGCTTCTGGTTGGCGGACAGGGTATCCAGGGTGCAGGCGGACAGGACCTGGGTCTGGCCGCGGGTGAACAGGCCGGAGCCGTGGACCCGGGGCAGCACGCCCACCTCGGCGCTGAGGGGACGGATCTCGTTCTTCTGGCGGCCGTCCACACGGTGGCCCTCCAGCAGCCAGG
>JAEDLP010000018.1 GCA_016295225.1 Oscillospiraceae bacterium
GCCTCGGAGACGAAGGTGCCGTCGGCGTAGTGGATGCCCTCGGACACGGCCACCAGACAGGTGCCGTTGGCCTCGTAGACCCGCTTCACGTCGGCCAGGAACTGGTCCATGTGGAAGTCCACCTCGGGTAGGTAGACCAGGTCGGGACCGGAACCGGCCCAGGAGGCCAGACCGGCGGCGCCGGCCAGCCAGCCTGCGTGGCGGCCCATGATCTCCACCACCACCACGGTGCCGGTGTCATAGACCCGGGCGTCCTGGTAGAGCTCCATGCAGGAGGTGGCGATGTACTTGGCGGCGCTGGCGTAGCCGGGGCAGTGGTCGGTGCCGCTCAGGTCGTTGTCGATGGTCTTGGGCACGCCCATGATGTTGCAGGGGTAGCCCACCTTCTGCATGTACTTGCTGATCTTGTTGCAGGTGTCCATGGAGTCGTTGCCGCCGTTGTAGAAGAAGTAGCGGACGTCGTACTTCTGAAAGATCTCCAGAATGCGCTTGTAGTCGGTGTCGTCCACGTCGGGGTCAGCCAGCTTGTAGCGGCAGGAGCCCAGGGCGGACGAGGGGGTGAACTGCAGCAGATCCAGCTCTGCGGGGTCCTCCTGGCCCATGTCGTAGAGCTGGTCGGCCAGCACGCCCTTGATGCCGTGGGCCGCGCCCAGGACGCGGGTGATGTTTTCGTTGGCCAGGGCGGTCTGGATGACCCCCTGGGCGCTGGCGTTGATGACGCAGGTGGGGCCGCCGGACTGGCCGATGATGCAGGCGCCTTTCAGGTTTTCCATAGAGAGTTCCTCCGTTTATGAGATAAAAGAATGGTTGATTTTCAATGGGAAGTTGGTATCTAATATCATAACATATCCCGGTCCCACTTGCAATTATCAATGATTGTTGGTACAATAATTTATCTGGATTTTATCTGATCTGTTTGAAAGGAGCGGTCATCATGCCGTTAGTTACTACCACTGAAATGTTCAAGAAGGCCTACGAAGGCGGCTACGCCATCGGCGCTTTCAACGTCAACAATATGGAGATCGTCCAGGGCATCACCGAAGCGGCCCGGGAAGCCAACTCCCCCGTCATCCTCCAGGTCTCCGCCGGCGCCCGGAAGTACGCCAAGCACGAGTACCTGATGAAGCTGGTGGAGGCCGCCGTGGCCGACACCGATCTGCCCATTGCTCTCCACCTGGACCACGGCGAGGACTTTGAGATCTGCAAGGCCTGCATCGACGGCGGCTTCACCTCTGTTATGATCGACGGGTCCAAGCACTCCTTCGAGGACAACATCGCCCTGACCAAGAAGGTCGTGGACTATGCCCACGCCCGGGGCGTTGTGGTGGAGGGTGAGCTGGGCCGTCTGGCTGGCATTGAGGACGACGTGAAGGTCTCCGCCGCCGACTCCTCCTACACCGACCCCAACCAGGTGGAGGAGTTCGTCCGGGCCACCGGCGTGGACAGCCTGGCCATCGCCATCGGCACCAGCCACGGGGCCTTTAAGTTCAAGCCCGGCACCAAGCCCCAGCTCCGCTTTGACATCCTGGAGGAGATCTCCCGCCGCCTGCCCGGGTTCCCCATCGTCCTCCACGGGGCTTCCTCCGTCACCCCCAGCTATGTGGACATCATCAACGCCAACGGTGGCCAGCTGAAGGACGCCATCGGCGTGCCCGAGGATCAGCTCCGTCAGGCCGCCAAGATGGCCGTCTGCAAGATCAACATCGACTCTGATCTGCGCCTGGCCATGACCGCCGGCGTCCGCCAGCAGCTCATGGCAGACCCCGCCAACTTCGACCCCAGAAGCTATCTGAAGGTGGGCCGTCAGTACGTGAAGGATCTGGTGAAGGATAAGATCATCAACGTCCTGGGCTCCAACGATTCCCTGTAATTGAGACAATTTGAACCCAGCAGGCCTGCCGCCGTTTCTTCGCGGCAGGCCTGTGTTATATCAGAGAGAAAGAGGGGGTGGAACGTATGAAAAAAGGAACGATTATCGGTATCATTGTGGGCCTGGTCCTGTGCCTTCTGGTGGGGGGCGTCATCGGTGTGATGGCCATGCGGATCTACATGCTGGAGGAATCCATCGAAGCCTCCGCCGTCACCGTGGGGACGCCCCAGGGCCAGGAACCCGCCGTCCAGCCGACCCAGCCCCAGACGGCATCCCAGCCCCAGAGTCAGACGCCCGTGTCCAACCATTCCTCCCATGAGGACGACGACCACCACTGGGTGGATGTGGAGACCGAGGTCAGCCGCATCCGGGCCATTTACAACGACACCGTGGCCAACATGCAGGCGGACCGCTATACTGAGCGGTCCCTGGGACAGGGCGTCGTGGCCTATTCTGACGGCCGCCAGATCAAGTGCGTGGTGGTTCCCAGAGGGGGCTATGGCATGGACTACAGCCGCTGGTATTACTATGAGGGCGACGATCTGATCTTTGCCTACTACGAGGCGGAGGATGCCCACCGATTCTATTTCTACGACGGCGACCTGATGCGCTGGCGGTACTGTTCCGACGCTTCCAACGGAGAGAACGCAGTGAACGAGGACTGGGGGACCAGCCAGAACTTCTGCCGTTGGGAGGAGATCGTGGAGAACGAAGGGGAAGCCTTCGTGGATTGAGGAAGGAGGCGCGGCTATGCTGCATATCGTCACCGGCCGGGCCGGCTGCGGCAAGACGGGGACCGTCCTGGGCCGCATGAAAGAGGAGGGCAAGGTCCGCCGCCAGCTGCTGCTGGTGCCGGAGCAGGCCTCCTTCGAGACAGAACAGCGGTTCTGCCGGGAAAACGGGAATCAGGCGGGGCTGTACGGTGAGGTCCTCTCCTTCACCCGGCTGGAAAACCGGGTGATCTCCCTGGCCGGCGGCGGCGCCCAGCCGGTGCTGGATGAGGGTGGCCGTCTGCTGGTCATGTACGCCGCCCTGAAATCGGTCAGCGGCAGCCTGACGGTGTACGCCATGCCCTCCCGGAAACCGGAATTCCTGTCCAGCCTCATCACCACCATGGACGAGCTGAAAAGCTGCTGCGTCACCGGGGACCAGCTGGCCCAGGTGGGGGAGGAGACCGAGGGCCTGGACGGGGAAAAGCTCCGGGACCTGGGGTTGATTTTCGGGGCCTATGAGGCCATGACCGCCAGGGGCAGCCTGGACCCCAGGGATCGGCTCACCCGGCTGGCCGACAAGCTCAAGGGCTACCCCTTCTTCCAAAACCAGGACGTCTACCTGGACGGCTTCACCGACTTCACCCCCCAGCAGGGGCTGGTGCTGGAGCAAATCCTGCGGCAGGCCCACTCGGTCACCGTCACCCTCACCAGCGGGGATCGGGAAGAGGAGGAGGGAGTCTTCGCCCCGGCCCAAAAGACCATGGCCTGGCTGAAACGGCTGGCCGCCAAGGCGGGCTGCCCGGTGACCGAGGAGACCCTTCCGGTCCGGGCGGGGGTCCGAACCGAGGCCCTGGACTGGCTGGAACAGAACCTCTTTTCCCGGCCCCTACCCCCCTACGAAGGGGAATGGGACGGCAGCGTGTTTGTGGGGAGCTGCCCCACCCCCAGAGAGGAGGTCCGCTGGGCGGCGGGAGAGATTCGCAGGCTTGTCCGGCAGGGCAATCTGCGCTACCGGGACATTGCCCTGTCCGCCCGGTCCATGGACCGGTACTGGGAGCACATCGAGGGCATTTTTGCCCAGTACGACATTCCGGTCTTTCAGTCCGACATGACCGACATTCTCCAAAAGCCCATTTTCACCCTCATCACCGCCGCCATGGACGCGGTGAATGGGGGCTATGCCTACGAGGATATGTTCCGCTATTTGAAAACCGGCCTGACGGGGATCACCCCGGCAGAGTGCGACCGGCTGGAAAACTACGTCCTCACCTGGGACATCTGGGGGGGACGGTGGACCAGGGCCTGGACCATGCACCCGGGGGGCTATCATCAGACCTTCGACGAGGAGGATCGGCAGGCCCTGGAGGATCTCAACGATCTCCGCCTGCGGGTCATCGGTCCTCTGGAGCGGCTGAAGAAAAATGCTAAGGATACCATACAGGGTCAAGTGCTGGCCCTTTACACCTTTTTGGAGGAAATCCACGCCCCGGAGGCTCTGGAGGCCCGCACGGCCCGGCTTCTGGAGCAGGGGGAGCCGGAGCTGGCCCGGCAGGTGAGCCAGCTCTGGGAGATCTTCTGCGGGGGACTGGAACAGTGCGTTTCCCTTCTGGGGGACATGGAGGTGGACTTTGCCGAGTTCGCCCGTTTGCTGCGCCTGCTGCTGTCCCGGTACTCCGTGGGCTCCATCCCGGCCTCCCTGGACCGGGTGACGGCGGGGGACGCCCAGCGTCTGTCCAACCGGGCCTGCAAGGTCCTCTTCCTGCTGGGGGCCGACGACGGCTCCATCCCCCAGGTCACCCCCGGCCAGGGCCTGCTCACCGACCGGGATCGGGAGCTGCTGGAGGACTACGGCCTGGCCCTCTCCCCCCGGATGGAGGAGAAGCTGGACCGGGAGCAGACCATCGTGTACACCGCCTGTTCCCAGCCCACCGAAAAGCTGTACGTCACCTGGCCGGCCGGGGGGGAGAACGGCGGCGAGAAACGGCCCTCCTTCCTGGTGGAGAACCTGCTGACCCTCTTCCCGGCGGCCCGGGGGACCTGCAACCCGGCGGACTCCCCCGACCGTCTGCGGACCCTGGCGGCCAAGTTGCCCGAAGCCCGGGCGGCATTGGAGGAAGACCCCGACTACGCCCACCGGTTCCGTCGGCTGGACCGGGCTGCCCGGTGGGAGCGGGGCAGGCTGTCCCCTCAGGCGGTAAAAACCCTCTATGGGGAGAAGGTGGCCATGTCGGCCTCCCGGATGGACCGGTATAAATCCTGCCACTTCGCCTACTTTCTGCAGTTTGGCCTGGGGGCCAGGGAGCGCCGTCCGGCGGGATTCCACGCCCCGGAGTACGGCACCTTCGTCCACTTTGTTCTGGAACAGGTTCTGCGGGCCGTCCGGGACAAGGGCGGCGTCGCAGAATGCACCGACCAGGAGATCAGGGAACTGACCCAGGCCGCCGTCAAAGAATATGTGGTTACCGAGCTGGGGGGCATGGAGCACCAGACCCCTCGGTTCCGATACCTCTTCCGCCGGCTCCGAAAGAGCGTCCAGGCGGTGGTGGACAACGTCATCGCCGAGCTGCGTGCCTCGGACTTTCAGCCCATCGCCTTCGAGCTGGGCTTCGGCTCCGGCAAGGACCTGCCCCCGGTGGAGGTGCGGGACCACGGCGTCACCCTGCGGATCTCCGGTTTCGTGGACCGGGTGGACGGCTGGGTGAAGGACGGCCGCCTGTACCTGCGGGTGGTGGACTACAAGACCGGGCGGAAATCCTTTGACCTGACGGAAATCTGGAACGGGCTGGGGCTGCAGATGCTCCTCTACCTGTTTACGTTGGAAGAAAAGGGCCGCCGTGTGTTCGATACTGACCCGATCCCTGCGGGGGTCCTCTACCTGCCCGCCCGGGACGCCATGATCTCCGGCAGCCGGGACATGGAGGAGAGCGCCCGACAAAAGCTCCTGGACAAGGAGCTGGTCCGCCGGGGGCTGGTCCTGGACGACGGGGAGGTGCTGGAGGCTATGGAGCACGCCGAGGGAGGCCTCCGCTTCCTGCCCCTGCGGGTGAGCGCCAAAACAGGGAAGATCACCGGCGACGCCCTGGTGAGCGCGGAAAGGCTGGGTCGTCTCAAGGGCCATACCCAGGCCATTCTGAAGCAGATCTGCCGGGAAATTTCCGCCGGGAACATCGACGCGGACCCCTTCTGGCGGGGGCCTGGCGAAAACGCCTGCTTGTACTGTCCGTACTTCCGGGCCTGCCAGTTTGAGGAGAAACAGGATCACCGGCGGTGGATTCCGTCGGTGAAGAACAGCGATTTCTGGGCCTGGCTGGCCCAGAAGGAGGAAGGAGGCGAGGACCATGGCCGTGAAGCGAACCCCTGAGCAGGAGGCGGTGGTGAAAAACCGGGGAGGGGGCCTGCTGGTGTCGGCGGCGGCCGGTTCCGGTAAGACCCGCGTCCTGGTGGAGCGGCTCCTGGACCGCATCTGCAACGAGGGCAAGAACATCGACCAGTTCCTCATCATCACCTTCACCCGGGCGGCGGCCGAAGAGCTGCGGGCCAGGATCGCCAAGGAACTTTCGGAGGCCCTGTCGGCCCAGCCGGAGAACAGCCATCTCCGCCGGCAGACTGCCCTGCTCTATCAGGCCCAGATCTCCACCATCCACGCCTTCTGCACCGTCCTCCTGCGCCAGTGGGGCCACCTGCTGGACCTGCCGGCGGATTTCGCTCTCTGCGAGGACGAGGAGGCCCAGGTCCTCATGGTCCGCACCCTGAACCAGGTGCTGGAGGAGCGATACGAGACCATCGACCCGGAGGGGGACTTTGCCAAGCTCCTGGACGTCCTCTCCGCCGGGCGGGACGACAGCCGCCTGATGGAGATCACCCTGGACGTGTATGGAAAAATCCAGAGCTACCCTGACCCGGTGGCCTGGCTGGAGGAACAGCGGGCCGCTCTGAATCTGACCGGGATCACCGATGCGGGTCAGACCCCCTGGGGAAAACTTCTTCTGGAGGAGGCCGCCCAGACCGCCCGCTACTGGGCGGGACAGATGGAACGGGCCTGCCGTCTGGCCGAGGAGGACGAGGTCCTAGAAAAGGCCTACGGCGACAGTTTGGCCGTCACCTGTCAGGATCTGGAGACTTTGGCCCGGGCCGCCCAGCAAAGCTGGGACGAGACCGCCCAATGCACCGTGGACTTCCCCCGGCTGAAAAGCGCCAGGGGAGTGGAGAACACGGCCGCCCAGGAGCAGATCAAGGCCATCCGGGAACGATGTAAAAAGGCGGCAGGGGAGCTGATGAAGCAGTTCGGCAGCACCAGCGAGAGCCTGCTGGCCGACATGGCCCTGGTCCGCCCGGCCATGAACGGCCTGATCTCCCTGGTGGAGGACTTCTCCCAGGCCTACAGCCGGGAGAAGATGCGGAAGTCCCTGCTGGACTTCGGGGATTTGGAGCACTGCGCCGTCCGGCTCCTGGTGGATTCGGCGGGACAGCCCACCGAGCTGGCCCGCCAGTGGGGGAGCCGGTACGCCGAGATCATGGTGGACGAGTACCAGGACACCAACCAGGTTCAGAACACCATCTTCAAAGCCCTCTCCGACGGGGGGCGTAACCTCTTCATGGTGGGGGACGTGAAGCAGTCCATCTACCGTTTCCGTCTGGCTGACCCCACGATTTTTCTGGAGAAATACCGGACCTTTGCCGACTGGACGAAAGCCCGGGAGGGGGAGGACCGGAAAATCACCATGTCCAAAAACTTCCGCTCCCGGCCAGAGGTGCTGGAGGCGGCCAACGACCTCTTCCGGAACATCATGTCCCGGGATCTGGGGGAGATGGACTACACCGACGGGGAGGCCCTCTACCCCGGCGGGACCTTCCCGGAGGGGGAGGGGTACGAGACCGAGCTCCACGTGCTGAACTTCAACGACGACCCGGCCCTCACCGAGGACAAGCAGAACAAGAGCTTCCTGGAGGCCCGGTTTGTGGCAAAAGAGATCGCGGAACTGCTCCGGTCCGGTTTCCCGGTCTCCGACGGGGCGGGAGGGCAGCGGCCCCTGGAGCCTGATGATATCGCCATTTTGCTCCGGTCCCCCGGCCCGGTGCGCCACTTCTATACCCTGGCCCTGGAGGAGCAGGGGGTGGGCTGGTCGGCGGAGGAGGGGAGCGACTTCTTCCAGACCACGGAGATCTCCGTGGCCCTGTCCTGGCTCCAGATCATCGACAATCCCCGGCAGGACATCCCCCTGCTGGCCGTCCTGCGGTCTCCGGTCTGCGGCTTTACCGGGGACCGGCTGGCGGAGATCCGCGCCGCATCGGAGGGGGACTTTTATACCGCCCTCTGTGCCGCCGCCGACCAGGGCATGGAGGACTGCCGGGCCTTTCTGGAGGACCTGGAGGCCCTGCGGTTCCAGTCCGGGGAGCAGAGCAGTCACCAGCTTCTGTGGGACCTGTACCGCCGCACGGACTTGCTGGAAATTTTCGCCGCCATGCCCGGCGGGGAGAAGCGGCAGGAAAACCTGCTGGCCTTTTATGAGCTGGCCCGCCGCTTTGAGGGGACCGGCCACAAGGGCCTCTTCGGGTTCCTCTTACATTTAAACCGTGTCCAGGAGAGCGGCGGCCTGCGGTCGGCCTCCGCCCCGTCCAAGGAAACCGCCGGAGTGAAAATTTTAAGCATCCACCGGTCCAAGGGCCTGGAATACCCGGTAGTCTTCCTCTGCGGCCTGGGGCGGCGGTTCAACTACAGGGACATGCAGAAGCCCGTCCTCTTCCACCCCAAGCTGGGTTTGGGCCCCAAGGGTCTGGACAGCGAGACCATGGTGGAGTTCTCCACCCTGGCCCGCACGGGAGTGGCCCTGGCCCTGAAAAAGGAACTGCTGGCCGAGGAGATGCGGTTATTATATGTGGCCATGACCCGGGCTAAGGAAAAGCTCATCATGACCCACACCCTGGCCTACGGTATTTCCGACCTGAAAAATCTGGCGGAGAGCATCTCCTGCCCGGCAGACCCCCGGGTGCTGGCGGCCTGCTCCAGCGTGGGACAGTGGCTCATCCTTACCGCCATGGCCCGGCCGGAGGGTTCCCCCCTTCGTCAAGCGGCGGAGGCAGAGGACCGGCCTGTCCCTGGGGGTTCCTTCGGTCCGGCCTGGCGGGTTCAGTACCACGCCGGGGCGGTCTCTGAGGAGATCGTCCGCCGGGAGACGGTCCGGGAGGACGTGGAAGAAACCAACCTCACCGCCCAGGAGATCCTGGGTCAGCTCCGCTGGCAGTATCCCCACGCCGTCTCCGCTTCCACCCCGGCCAAGGTCACCGCTACCCAAGTGGAGGAGGAAGGGGAGGAGGAGCCCGGCGTGTTCCTCCTCCATCAGCGGGAGGATCAGGAACCAACTCCCTTTTACCGGCCTCAGTTTGCTCAGGAGACCCTGGGTCTGACCCCTGCCCAGAAGGGCACGGCCCTCCACCGGGTCATGCAGTGCATCCGCATGGACCGCACCGGCTCCGTGGCGGAGATCAGGGAGGAGCTTTCCCGGCTGGTTGCAGAGGAGTACCTCACGGGCCAGCAGGCCGAGGCGGTAAGCCCTGCCGCCGTGGCCCGGTTCTTTGCCTCGGACCTGGGTCGGGAGATGCGGGAGAGCGTGTCCCTCCATCGGGAGTACCCCTTTTCCATCCTGGCCCCCGCCCGGCGGTTTTACCCGGACGTGGGGGAGGGGGAGGAAGTCCTCCTCCAGGGTGTCATTGACTGCTGGTTCCAGCGGCTGGATGGGATTACCCTGGTGGACTTCAAGACCGACCGGGTCACTGCCGACTCCGCCCGGGAGCGGGCGGAAACCTATCGGGGGCAGCTGGCCGCCTACGCCTACGCCCTGGAGCAGATCACCGGGCAGAGGGTTACCCGGCGCATTTTGTGGTTCCTCCGGCCCAATCTGGGGGTTTTGCTGCCAAATGATGGGGTGCTGCCTGAAAACTTTTCGAAATAATTCCGAAAAAAAGAGTTGCAATTTCGGGATAAAAGTGTTATTATATGACATGCGTTTTGAGAACGCGTATTTTTGATATGCAGAAAGAGGTGAACACTCATGAAGGAAGGCATCCATCCCAAGTACGAGCAGGCTACGATCCGTTGTGCTTGCGGTAACGTTATCGAGACAAGATCTACCAAGGGCGATATCCGCGTAGAAGTTTGCTCTAAGTGTCACCCCTTCTTCACCGGTAAGCAGAAGATGGTGGATACTGGCGGTCGCGTCAGCCGCTTCAACAAGAAGTTCGGTTTGGAAAACTGATAATTTCTGGCTTCGGACCCGTGCCGCTCTCGGCACGGGTTTTTCCGTGGTAAGGAAGAAAACAGGGAAGGCTCCGGGTCCTTTGAAAAAAGGCTGTGGGTCTTCCCTTGGGGCGTATCTGAAAGCAGATTCATCAGCAGGGTTTCTCAGGCTCCATCCGCATATACTGAGATTGAGATAAAGAAGGAGGAGAACCATGTTTCAGGAACTTCAGCCCAAACAGCTTACAGAAAATGTCTTTTCTCTCTTTGACGACCGATGGACCCTCATCACCGCCGGGACCCGGGACCACTGCAACACCATGACCGCCAGCTGGGGCGGCCTGGGGGTCCTGTGGCACAAAAACGTGGCCACCATCTACGTGCGTCCCCAGCGGTACACCTTTGAGTTCCTGGAGAACTCGTCGGCCTTTACCCTGTCCTTCTTCGGGGAGGAATGGCGGAAGGCTTTGGCCTACTGCGGCCGTGTCAGCGGCCGGGAGGAGGATAAGTTCGCCCACTGCGGCTTCCACGTGGCTATGGAGGGGGAGGACGTCCCCTATATCCAGGAAGCCAACTTGGTTCTGGTGTGCCGGAAGCTCTACTGGAACGACCTGGACCCCGCCCACATGGATGGGACTGCTTTGCAGCACTATAAAAATCACGACTACCACCGCATGTATATCGCAGAGATCACCAAGGTTTTGGTGAAAACGTAAAACATCTGTTTGGAGGTTTCTATGACCGAAGAGTTTACGAAAGAATCCCGGAACCGGGCGGTTCTGGTGGGCCTGAGCGCCCACAGCCTGCCCCGGGAAGACAACGCCAGCGAGACCTCCCTGGAGGAGCTGGCCGCCCTGGTGGAGACCGCCGGCGGCGAGAGCGTGGGCATGATCCTCCAGCAGCGGGACGCCCCGGAGGCCCGCACCTTCATCGGCGAGGGCAAGGTGGCCGAGACCCGGGAGCTGGTTCAGGCCCAGGGGGCCGACCTGGTGGTCTTCGACAACGAGCTGTCCCCCTCTCAGCAGCGGGTTCTCACCGAGGAGATCGGCGTCCAGGTCATCGACCGGGCCGGCCTGATTCTGGACATTTTCGCCCAGCGGGCCCGAACCCGGGAGGGCCGCCTCCAGGTGGAGCTGGCCCAGTACAAATACCTGCTGCCCCGGCTGACCGGCATGTGGGGCCATCTGGTCCGCCAGACGGCCTCGGGCGGCAAGTCCCCCATCGGCACCCGTGGCCCCGGTGAGACCCAGCTGGAGACCGACCGCCGGCACATCCGCCGGAAAATCGCCAAGCTGGCCGGGGACCTGGAGGAAGTCCGCAGGGTCCGGGCCGTTCAGCGGGACCGCCGGGAGAAGAACGAGATCCCTGTGGTGGCCATCGTGGGCTACACCAACGCAGGCAAGTCCACCCTGCTCAACGCCCTCACCGACGCAGATATCCCCGCCCGGAACCGGCTCTTTGACACCCTGGACACCACCACCCGCACCCTGGAAATTTCCGACACCTGCACGGTGCTCATCTCCGACACCGTTGGCTTCATCCGCAAGCTGCCCCATCACCTGGTGGAGGCCTTCAAGGCTACCCTGGAGGAGCTGGTCTACGCCGACCTGATCCTCCATGTCATCGACGCCTCCAACCCCGAGTGGCGGGATCAGGTGGAGGTGGTGGAGCGGCTCATCGCCCAGCTTGGGGCCGAGGCCACCCCCCGCATCGACGTGTTCAACAAGTCCGACGTGTATGTGGGGGATATTCGTCCCCACGGGGAGGACATTGTCTCCATCTCCGCAAAGACCGGGGAGGGGCTGGACGAGCTGCTGGCCAAGATTGGCAAACGGCTGGACACCGGCTTCTACCGGGTCACCCTGGCCCTGCCCTATGACAAGGGCGGAATCCTGGAGGCCCTGTACCGGGACGCCAAGGTGGAGTCCGTGGAGTACGACGCCACGATTAACGTGGTGGCCGTCTGCTCCGAGAAGACCGTGGGTCAGGTGAAGGACTATATCATCGACGGCTGGACGCCCCCGAAAGAATATTGGGAGGATTGAGCTGCCTCTATAGAGAAAAAGGAGGAAGACCCTATGGCAGAGTATTATGTTCCCGGACGGGACTTCTGCGAGACCGAGTTCACCGAAAAGCGCTCCCGGTTCATCGGCCATGTGTGGCGGGTAGAGACCGAGGAGGAGGCCCGGGAGAAGATCGCGGAAATGAAATCCAAATACTACGACGCCCGGCACAACTGCTGGTGCTACATCCTCCGGGAGGGAAACGTCACCCGCTATTCCGACGACGGCGAGCCCCAGGGTACCGCCGGCCAGCCCATGCTGGAGGTCTTCAAGCGGGAGGGCGTGGAGAACGTCTGCTGCGTGGTCACCCGCTACTTTGGCGGCATTCTCCTGGGCACCGGCGGCCTGGTCCGGGCCTATACCAAGTCCGCCAAGGACACCCTGGAGGAAGCCGGGATTTCCGTGGTCCGCCAGTGGGCAGAGACGGCGGTAAACTGCCCCTACAACCTCCTGGAGCGCATGAAGCTGGAGGTGGCCGCCGTCCAGGGTATCCTGGGAGAGATCGAGTATGGAGCCGATGTGCGCATCCATGCCCTTCTCCCGGCGGAGAACTGGGCGGCCTACGAGGCCCGGGTCACCGAGCTCACCGCCGGTCAGATTGCGGCGGAAAAGCTGGGCGAGGTCTTCCGGGCGGCCCCAGTGGAAAAATAAAATATTTTTTTGTTTCAGCAGGAATTTAGAACTGTTTTTCGTATATAGCAATAGAAACCGAGAAGTTTTCCCTTTTTGGGAAGAGGGGAGTGATGGCCGTGACCCTGCGAGAGAGCACGGAAGAACTGGAACAGCAGACCCTGTCGCCCTATGCCGCCCTGGCCACGGCGACCAAAGGCCGCCTGCGGCCGATTCCCCCCTGCGCCATCCGCACCTGCTACCAGCGGGATATTGACCGGATCGTCCACTCCAAATCCTTCCGCCGGCTCATGCACAAGACCCAGGTCTTCCTGCAGCCGGAGGGAGACCACTACCGCACCCGCATGACCCACACCCTGGAGGTGGCCCGTATCGCCCGGACCATTGCCCGGGGCCTGCGGCTCAACGAGGATCTGACCGAGGCGATCGCCCTGGGCCATGACCTGGGCCACACCCCCTTCGGCCACGCCGGGGAGCGGATTTTAAACGAGATCCTGCCCGGCGGGTTCCGCCACAACGAGCAGTCCCTGCGGGTGGTGGACCGGCTGGAAAACGGCGGCGACGGTCTGAACCTCTGCTATGAGGTCCGCCGGGGCATTCTGTGCCACACCGGGCCGGACCGGGCCGAGACCCTGGAGGGCCAGGTGGTCCGCCTGTCCGACAAGATCGCTTACATCAACCACGACATCGACGACGCCATGCGCGGAGGGATCATCTACCCCCTGGACATCCCCCTGGATATCTCCCAGGTGCTGGGCTTCGACCACAGCGGGCGGATCAACACCCTGGTGGGAGACGTGATCCGGGCCAGCCAGGGGAAGGACAAGATCTGTCAGTCCGAGGCCTGCGGCAGCGCCATGGCCCGCCTGCGGGCCTTCATGTTCGAGGCCGTGTACCACAATCCCATTGCCAAGGGCGAGGAGTCCAAAGCCCAGGACATGATCGCCCGGCTCTTTGAGTATTATCAAAAGGACCCGGACAAGCTCCCCCCGGATTATCAGGATATCCGCATGCGGGAGGGCGTGGACCGGGCCGTCTGCGACTACATCGCAGGCATGACCGACAAATACGCGGTGGAAAAATACTGCGAGGCCTATGTTCCTTTGGCCTGGTCGGTGAAATAAACCGCGCGCCCCGGAAAGGAGGGAAACGATATGGCCATTCCATCTGCTTTCATCGACGAGCTGGTGGCGCGGAGCGATATCGTGGACGTGGTCTCGGACTACGTCAACCTCTCTCCCAAGGGTGGCAGCTACTGGGGCCTGTGCCCCTTCCATGGGGAGAAGACCGCCTCCTTCCACGTGCTGCCCGACCGGCAGCTCTATCACTGCTTTGGCTGCGGCAAGGGGGGCGGGGTCATCTCCTTCGTGATGGAGTTGGAAAATCTGCCCTATCTGGATGCCCTCCGTCTCCTGGCCAAGCGGGCGGGGATGGAGTTTCCCGAGGGGGATCTGGACGAGTCCGGCCGACGGCGGCGGGCCCGTCTTTTGCAGCTCAATAAGGAAGCCGCCCGGTATTTCCACAGCCAGCTCCACAGCCCGGCGGGCAGAGAGGGCCTGGAATACCTCCGGGGCCGGGGCCTGTCCAAAGGCATTATGACCCGGTTCGGCCTGGGGTTCGCCCCGGAGAGCTGGGACAGCCTCACCAAGGCCATGACCGACAAGGGATTTGCCAAGGGAGATCTGCTGGACGCCGGTTTGGCGGTCAGCGGCAAGAAGGGCGGCGTTTACGACCGGTTCCGCAACCGGGTCATGTTCCCCATCATCGACCTGCGGGGGGACGTTATCGGCTTCGGTGGCCGCGTGCTGGGGGACGGTACCCCGAAATACCTGAACTCCCCGGACACTCCGGTGTTCAACAAGAGCCGCAACCTCTTTGCCCTGAACCTGGCCAAGACCACCAAGCTGGGCCGCATCGTTCTCACCGAGGGGTATATGGACACCATTTCCCTCTATCAGGCGGGGTTCGACTGCGCCGTGGCCAGCCTGGGTACTGCCCTGACGGCCGACCACGCCAAGCTCCTGTCCCGGTTCACCAAGGAAGTGGTCATCTGTTACGACGCCGACGCCGCCGGGGTTCAGGCTGCCAACCGGGCCATCCCCATGCTGGAGAAGACCGGCCTGAAGGTCCGTGTCCTGCGGGTCAGCGGGGCCAAGGACCCGGACGAGTTCATCCGCAAATACGGGCCGGACGCCTTCGCCCGGCTGCTGGACCAGTCGGAGAACTATGTGGAGTACAACCTGGGGCAGCTGCAAAGCAAGTACGACCTGACGGACCCGGTCCAGAAGACCGAGTTTGCCCGGTCCGCGGCGGAGATGCTGGCGGGGCTGGACAGTCCCGTGGAGCGGGAGGTCTACGCCGGGCAGCTCTCAGAGCTCACCGGCGTGGGCAAGAATGCCCTCCTTCAAGAGATCCAACGGTCCAGAAATCAGCGCATGCGCAGCGCGAAAAGGAAGCAGGCCCGGCGGGACATGACCCCTGTGACCCAGGTTCAGCCCAAGGCCCGCCAGATGCGCTATGAAAACCCCCGGTCCGCCCGGGCGGAGGAGGGCATCCTCCGGCTGCTCATCCTGGACGGGAGCCTGCTGCGGGAGACGGAAGGATTGGAACCCGACCAGTTTTCCTCCCCCTACTTAGGAAAAATTTATGAGGTCCTGCGCCGCCGCATCCGGGAGGGACGGGCCCTCCAGCTTGGCATGCTGGAAGGGGAGCTGGACCGGGACGAGATCGAGCTTTTGGCGGATATATTACGCCATCCGGAGGCTCTGGAAAACGGAAAAAGTGCCATGGCCGATTATCGGGCCATTTTGGATACCGAGCAGATGAAGAGGAGAGCCGACGACGAGGCCGCCCTTCTGGCTGCCCGGGAGAAGTATCGACAAAAGAAAAGCATATAGGAGATGGATGCCATGAGCGAAAAGAAAGCACCCGAGCAGAAGCGCGAAAAAATCAAGCTGGTCCACGTCACCGAGGAGCAGATCCAGGCCGGCAAGGCTGAACTGATGAAGATCGTGGCCGGCACCAGCGGCGCAGAGAAGCTGGCCGACATGCTGGAAAAGGGCAAGAAGAAGGGCCGTCTGTCCTCCAGCGAACTCATGGAAGCTCTGGAGGACGTCCCCCTGGACTCCGAGCAGATGGACAAGATCTACGACGTGCTGGAGAACATGGGCATTGATACCACCGGCGAGGCCTATCTGCCTGACCTGAACCCGGATGATATCATGCCTCCCCTGGAGGAGATCGAGGAGATCCCCGAGGAGGAGATCGTTGACCCCAACACCCTGGTGGACTCCTTCGGCATCGACGACCCCGTCCGCATGTACCTGAAGGAGATCGGTAAGGTGGACCTGCTCACCAGCGAGCAGGAGGTGGCTCTGGCCCAGGCCATGGTGGCCGGCCAGGAGGCCAAGGAGCAGTTGGAAGAGATGAAGGCCGAGGGCATCGAGCTGCCCGACGACGCCCGCAGAGAAATGGAAAAGCTGGTCAAGGCCGGCGAGCGGGCCAAGCAGAACCTGGCCGAGGCCAACCTCCGTCTGGTGGTCTCCATTGCCAAGCGTTACGTGGGCCGCGGCATGCTCTTCCTGGACC
This sequence comes from Oscillospiraceae bacterium, assembly GCA_016295225.1. Taxonomy (GTDB): domain Bacteria; phylum Bacillota; class Clostridia; order Oscillospirales; family Oscillospiraceae; genus Evtepia. Next base: position 16,099 of record JAEDLP010000018.1, read on the forward strand.
TGATCCAGGAGGGCAACCTGGGCCTCATCAAGGCTGTGGAGAAGTTCGATTACACCAAGGGCTATAAGTTCTCTACTTACGCCACCTGGTGGATTCGGCAGGCCATCACCCGGGCCATCGCCGACCAGGCCAGAACCATCCGCATCCCCGTCCACATGGTGGAGACCATCAACAAGGTCATCCGAGTATCCCGGCAGCTCCTCCAGGAGCTGGGCCACGACCCCACCCCCGAGGAGATCTCCGAGGAGATGAATATGCCTGTGGACAAGGTTCGTGAGATCCTCAAGATCGCCCAGGAGCCTGTCAGCCTGGAGACCCCCATCGGCGAGGAGGAGGACTCCCACCTGGGCGACTTCATCCCCGACGAGGATGCCTCCGAGCCCTCCGAGGCGGCCTCCTTCACCCTGCTGAAGGAACAGCTGGTGGAGGTTCTGAGTACCCTGACCCCCAGAGAGGAAAAGGTCCTGAAGCTGCGCTTCGGCATCGAGGATGGCCGCACCCGCACGCTGGAAGAGGTGGGCAAGGAATTCAACGTCACCCGTGAACGTATCCGTCAGATCGAGGCCAAGGCCCTGCGGAAGCTCCGTCACCCCAGCCGCTCCAAGAAGCTGAAGGATTTCCTGAACTGAGAGAGAACCGAGTATGACACTGACCCTCCTTCATTTTGTGATCGTGTGCCCGCTGGTCTTTCTGGGCGGTTTTGTGGACGCGGTGGCAGGTGGAGGAGGGTTGATTTCCCTCCCGGCCTATCTGATCGCCGGGGTTCCGCCCCACAACGCCATCGCCACCAACAAGCTCAGCTCGGCCATGGGGACCACCCTCACCACTGTGCGCTTCGCCCGGAAGGGATTCATCCCCTGGAGGCAGGCCGCCGTCTGCGTGGTCTTTGCTTTCATCGGGTCTTCCCTGGGGGCCAAGCTGGCCCTGCGCCTGGACCCGGAGATCTTTACCCTTTTGATGCTGGTGATCCTGCCCCTGGTGGCGGTCTACGTTCTCCGGGGGAAATCCCTGGGACAGGGGGAGCAGACGCCGTGCAGCCCCCGGAAGACCCTGCTGGTGGGCTCTCTGGCGGCCCTGGTTATCGGCGGCTACGACGGCTTTTACGGTCCCGGCACCGGAACCTTCCTGCTGCTGGCCCTCACCGGCCTGGCCCACATGGAATTGACCCGGGCCAACGGTGTCACCAAGGCCATCAACCTGACCACCAACCTGTCTGCCCTGGCGGTCTTTCTGCTGGGCGGCAAGGTCCTGCTGCCCCTGGGCCTGGTGGCGGGCTGCTTCGGCATTTTGGGCAACTACCTGGGAACCCGCTTCTTCATCCAGGGCGGCGTAAAATTTGTGAAGCCCGTCATCCTGGTGGTGCTGACCATCTTCTTCGTGAAAGTCATCCTCCAGGTTTTGGGGATTTCGGCATGATCCGGTAAAAACGCCGGCTGTCCTTGGGGACGGCCGGCGTTTTTTGAAACGTAGAATAAGAATCTCTCATGGTCGGGGGAAAAATCTATCTTTACATTTTTTGACTAATATTGTACCATAATGATACCGAGATAAAATACTAAGGAAACTTTTCGTTCATAAAGGGGGCCCACCATGATACTTCACGTTCAACAGCACGAGAGCCAGTGCATCATTACCATTGAGGGGCGGATCGATCCCCACACCTGCCCGATCCTCCATGAGAAGACCCAAACGCTGGACTACGACGCCATCCAGGAGCTGATTTTTGACTTCCGGGATGTGGTCTACGTGTCCGCCGCCGGCCTGCGGGAGCTTCTGGTCATCCGAAAGCGGATGGGGCCGGAAAAGATGGTGAAGATCATCCATGCCAGCGAGGCGGTCTATCAGGCCGTCCGGTCGGCGGGTCTGGACCATTTGCTGGACATGACCAGACTGCCCCAGACCGAGCAGCCCCGGCACCGCTACCAGTCCTTCCACGAGCTTCTCCAGGAGAAGATGGACCGGTGCCCCAACGCCACCTTCCTGGTGGCCGACCGCCGGTACACCTGGCGGGACATTGAGCAGACCGCCCAGATCATCGCCAAGGATCTCCAGCGGCTGGGGGTCTATAAGGGGAGTCACGTGGCCCTGTGCGGGGCCAACTCCCCCAACTGGATCATGACCTTCTTCGCCATCCAGAAGCTGGGGGCGGTGGCCATGCTCATCAACTACGACCTGAAGGCCAAGGAGATTATCCAGTTGGCCCAGATCGGCGACATCACCCACTTCTGCATGGGCGACATGCCTGCGGTGGGCCAGCGGGAGGCCTTTGCCGACGAGCTGGCCGGCCCCGACTCCCGTATCCGCTGGGTCTATGACATGAGCAGTCAGGTGGACTTCTCCAAGCGGTATGGGGAGTACGAGAGCCTGGTGGGGCAGTTCCAGGAGAAGGTGGAGGCCGATGACGCGTCGGTGGTCATTTTCAGTTCCGGGACCACCGGCAAGCCCAAGGGGGTCCTCCTGTCGGCCTACAACGTCCTCAACGCGGCGGCGGCCACGGCGGAGAACACCCGCCTGACCGCCCGGGACAGAAACTGCCAGATCCTGCCCCTGTTCCACATCTTCGGCTTTACCGGCTGCCTCTTCGCCTGCGCCATCGCCGGGGCGGAGATCCACATCCCCAAAAACATGCGGACGGAGACCATTCTCTCCCTCATCCAGCGGGAGCAGTGCACCGTCCTCCACTCGGTCCCCACCATGATGCTGGCCCTGGTCCACAGCAAGGAGTTCACCAGCGAAAAGGTGGCCTCCGTCCGGTGCAGCCTGCTGGGGGGCGCCGCCGCCACCGAGGCCCAGGTGGTGATGCTTCAGAAGCACTTCCCCAACAACCACTTCATGGCGGCCTACGGCCTGACCGAGCTGGCCATCGCCACAGAGAGCGACTACGAGGACACCCTGGAGCACGTGGCCACCACCATCGGCAAGCCCCTGGCCAACATCCAGGTCTCCGTCCGGGACATGACCACCGGCCGGGAGTGCAAGCGGGACGGCTCGGAGACCGGCGAGATCCTGCTGAAGGGCTTTAACATGATGGTCTGCTACTACAAGCTGGAGCTGGACCGCCAGGACTTCAACGACGAGGGCTGGCTGTGCACCGGCGACCTGGGCTATATCGACCAGGAGGGGTATATCCACCTGGTGGGCCGGAAGAAGGAGATCATCATCCGGGGCGGCGAGAACATTATCCCCAACGAGATCGCCTCCGCCATCTCCGAGCACGAGGCCATCGCCGACGTGAAGGTCCTGGGTCTGCCCGACGCCTTTTATGGCGAGATCGTGGGGGCGGCTATCCTCCTCAAGAACGGCGCGGCGTTCGAGGAAGAGGAGATGCGGGCCTTCCTGGAGCCTCGTCTGGCAAAGTACAAGATCCCCGCCCACTTCGTGGTCTACGACGCCTTCCCCTCCTTCTCCACCGGCAAGATCAACATGCTGGAGCTGAAGAAGGACATGATCGAGAAAACCGGCGCCAAGGCATAATCATTCCCAAAAGAAAGAACCCCTGTCTGCTGTGCTTCCACGGTGGACAGGGGTTTTGTCGTCATTTGGGGACTTCGGTGATGTAGGGGCCCACCTGGACGGCGGCTACGTCGGCCAGGTTTACAGGGATGCGGAACTGCTTCCGGGCGTTGTTGCTGCCGCTGCCGGAGGCGTTGGTCGGGATGGGCTGGCCGCTTTCGTCCAGAAGCTGGAGGGAGGAGAGGAAGGCGGCGGGAGCATCGTAGTGATCCTGCCAGTCCCAGAGGGTGGCGTTCATGGCGAAGGCCGAGAAATTGCAGGTGCCTTTCATATTGCCCTGATCGTCCTTGACATCCACATACTTCACCGTGCCCTCGTTCTCGACGGTCCAGGTGAAGGTGTGGGTGGCGTCAAAGACGGGGGTTCCGTCCCGCTGGAAGCCGTCGATGGTGAAGGTGACCTCCGTGCCGGGTGTTACGATCTCCTTGTCGAAGCCGAAGCTGTTGACGCAGACCAGGGTGGTCTCGTCCTCATCCAGGGTTTCCCAGGTACTGCTCTGGGAGGAGGCGAGAAGGGTCTTTCCATCGGCGGAGAGGGTGACAGCCCCGGGGGCCAGGCCCTCCAGGTCGGTGCCGGCGGGGAAAATGGCAGTGTAGGCCACATAGAGGGTCATGGCATCCCCCAGGGTCTGACTCACATGGACCTCCACACCCTGGTCCGAAGCGGTCTGGTCTATGGTCTGGAGGGCGGCGGCCAGGGCCTCCGGGGAGAGGATTTCCAGGTTCAGCCCGGCGTGATTGGTCAAAATCTCATCGGGCTGAGGGGCAGAGGAGGTGTCGGTACAGCCGGTGAGGGCCAGAAGAAGACCCAGCAGGGGAAGGAGAAGTCGAAAGCGGTTCATAGAATACTCCTTTCTCGGTCACTGAAAGGTTCCGGTGAAGTTCTCGGTTTGGATGGTTTGCACTGTGCCGGGGCCAATGGGAGCGTAGAACTGGGCGTAAAAGACGCCATTGCCGCCCTGCCAGCCCATGAATCCCTGGAGAGGATTGCCATCAGCGTCCAGGAGCTGAAGGGCCTCCGCCAAGGCAGTCCACTGGTTGTGGGTCCAATCGTCCGTCCGGGGAAGGTCCAGGGTCAGGAGGAAGGAGGAGAGGGCGGCGCTGCCGACGGTGCGTCCTGTCTGGTCCACCAGGTCGGCCTGAGCGAAAAACCCTTCGTTTTCTACCGTCCAGGTGAACGCATAGACGCTGCCTGTGGCGGGGTCCTTCACCAGCAGAGAGACCTCCTGCCCGGTGAGACATGGGCTCAGAAAATCAAATTCCGCCAGATAGGACATGGTGTTTTCCTGGGTCTGGGCACCGTTGGTCCCGACGTTGATCAGACCGGATATCTCCTCCGCTTGGCTGGGGTCGTCCACGGCCCCCTTTGCCAGCTGGACAGTAGGAAACTCCGTGGGGTCCGCCTGTTCGGGATAGACCACATCAAAGGCCACATAGAGGCTTCGGCTGTCACCCAACGTCTGGCTGACCCGCACCGTGACCCCGTCTTGGGTGCTCTCCTGGTTGATGGTCTGCAAAGCCCGGTTCAGGGTCTCGGTGCTCAGGCCGCTCAGGTCGAAGTAGGCGTGGAAGGGGTCTGCCTGGACCTGGTCTGCAGTGGGGGGCTCCGGGGCGGGGACGGATTCCTCTTGGGCGGCCCCTCCGCCGCCG
>JAEDLP010000019.1 GCA_016295225.1 Oscillospiraceae bacterium
GGCCGGGCCGCTGCTGGTCGTGGGCGGTGCGGATCATGGCCACCAGGATGCCCAGCACGATGCCCAGCACCAGGGCCAGGGCGGTGACCAGCAGGGTGGTCTTCACACCCCCCAGATATTGCAGCCAGCGGTCACTTTCAATAAAAGCCTGGTAAAATTTAACGAAAAAGTTTTGTAGGAAGGTCAGGTCACCGCCGGAAGCGCCCAAGGCTTTCCAGGTGGTATACATTTGTTCCACGGACATACACCTCTCTTTTTTCTCTTGTATATGGAACGGTAGGGTTTTGCCGGTTATCGAAGCAAGTCCCGACGGGACTTGCTTCGATAACCGGCAAAAAGGGCGGCGAGACCGCCGCCCTTTTGCGGAAATATACAGGTTTGATTGGCTTTATTCAGCTTCAGCAGGGATGTACTTGTCGATGATAGTCTGAACGGTGCCGTCCTCGATGAGCTCAGCCAGGGCTCCGTTGATGGCATCCAGCAGAGCGGTGTTGCCCTTGGCCACGCCGATGGCGTAGTTCTCGGTGACATACTCGGTGTCCAGGATGGTCAGGCCGGTGTTGGCTTCCACGAAAGCCTGGGCGGGAGCCTTGTCGATGACCACGCAGTCCACCTGACCGTTCATCAGGGCCTGGACGGCGGTGATGCCGTTGTCATAGGAGGTGACATGCTCGGTGCCGTAGTCGTCGGTGCAGTAGATCTCGCCGGTGGTGCCGCGCTGAACGCCGATCATCTTCTCGCCCAGGTTGTCCAGGGTCACGTCGGAGCCCTCCTTCACGATGACCACCTGCACGCCGGTGGCATAGCTCTCGGAGAAGTCCATGGTCAGCAGACGGTCCTCGTTCACGGTAACGCCAGCCATGACCATGTCGCTCTTGCCGTTCTGGGCGGCCATCAGGGCGGCGTCAAAGTCCATGTCGTCGATCTTGAGCTCCAGGCCCAGCTTGTCGGCAATGGCCTGGGCGATCTCCACGTCGATGCCCTCGTACTCGCCGGCGTCGTTGGTCATCTCATAGGGAGGGAAGGCGGCGTTGGTGGACATGGTCAGCACGCCCTCGGTGACGGTGGTCAGGGTGCCCTCCTCAGCGGGCTCGGTGACCTCGGTGCCCTCGGTCTCGGGTGCGGGCTCTTCGTTGCCGCCGCAGGCGGTCAGAGCACAGACAGACAGCAGCATGGCTGCGGCCATAAGGACAGAAAGAAACTTCTTCATTTTATAACCTCTTTTCAAATTTTCATTCGCTGACGCAGAATGCCAGCTTTAGAATACTTGGATTATACGCACGATTCAATAAAAATGCAAGGGGAACCAAGGCTTTTTCCTCTATATTCGGCAAAGTGTAAGAAAAGGGCAGCATGGCTTTTGCCATACTGCCCAATTTCAACAAGACGAATATTCATTCTCGATGAATATTGTATATCCTTTGCCTCAGCGAAGGGGGTCAGAGAATTCTAACGCTTAGATGAAGTTTGCCTTACGCTTCTCCAGGAATGCGCCCAGGCCTTCCTCGGCGTTTGCGTGCATACGGACGGCTGCCTGATCGGCGGTCTCTTCCTTCAGCAGCTGCTCCAGAGTGGTCTCGTGAGCCTTGTTCATCAGAGCCTTGGACTTGGTGTAGCAGTTCAGGGGGCCGCGGGCGATCTTGTTAGCCAGCTTCATAGCCTCTTCCATCAGCTGTTCTGCGGGATAGACATAGTTTGCGATGCCCAGGGTCTTCATCTCGTCAGCCTTGACCACGCGCTGGGTCAGCATCAGCTCCTTAGCGATGTTGGGGCCAACAACGCGGGGCAGCAGGTAGTGGCAAGCGCAGTCGGGGATCAGACCGACCTGGCCGAAAGCGACGATGAACATGGCGTTGTCAGCCACCAGAGCGATGTCGCCAGCCATCAGCAGGGAGGTGCCGGCACCGGCGATTGCGCCGTGAGCAGCGGTGATGACGGGCTTGGGGAAGGTGTTCAGCAGGGTGGTGAAGCCGCCGGCCACGGTCATGAAGTCAAAGAAGGCTTCCTCGGTGGTGATGGACTTCATCTCAGCGATGTCGCCGCCGGCGCAGAATGCGCGGCCCTCGGCGTTCAGGATGACGCAGCGGACAGCGTCGTCAGCCTTGGCAGCCTCAAAAGCGGTGGTCAGATCAGCGAAGATCTGCTTGTTCAGGGAGTTCATAGCCTTGGTGCGGTTCATGCTAACGATAGCAACTGCGCCTTCCACGCGATACAGGACGGTTTCGAGTTCCATAGTAATCGTGCTCCTTTATTTTTATTCTTGGGTCATACAGGAAAAAATCCCATGCTAATACAAGATAAATTATACCACAGCCTTTTGCCGTTGAAAAGGACAATTTTTAATTTCTTTTGGGTTTCCCTCTACCGTCCCCCTCACATGGGTATGATCTGCTCACGGTCAGTTCCTCCTGAAACACCGCCAGCATCATTTTGACCCCCAACTGAAATCCGTCCACAAAGGTGTCGGCATATTCCATAGGGATGGCGTCAAACTGCTGATCCATGAGTTTGGCAAGTTTCTTCCGCTGGATTGGCTCCAGGCTTTGGGCAAGGGACTCGTACTCCTGGCCGTGTTGTTCTTGCATCTGGTGGTACTCCTCCAACCTGGCCTCATACTGGGTTGCAGGGGAGATTTCTCCGTAATACAGTTGATGTAAAATGGATTTCATAACATACACTCCTCCTTTTGACATGTAGTGAATGTCAACTTTTCTTTAGTCTATCATATACTGAGAAAAATGACAATCACCAAATGTCAAATTAGGAGTTGCCTATGTACAAAAACAAAGCAGAGAATGGTCGAAACAACATTTGCGGTCAGAAAATAAAGCGTTTTAGAGAAAACCTGCCAGAAAAAACGTCTCAACGGAAATTGGCCGACATGCTTCAGGTCAAAGGGTTGGATTTAGACAAAAATGCAGTTCAAAGAATCGAAAGTGGTCAGCGCTTCGTAACCGACATTGAGCTGAAATGCATTGCCGCTGTGCTTGGTGTTTCCTATCAGGATTTGTTAGACGATTAAAAATCAACGAAATGTTCCGTGGTATGACCAACATAGGTCCATCTCCCACCCATTTCGTAGGGGCGATTCATGAATCGCCCCTACGATGGGGGTTAGTTGACCCCATGGCCCGCTTGACGAACCGGGTCCAGCTGGGCGGTCAACACGCTTTTACAGGCAGAATCGCCGCCTCCCAAATGGGAGACGGCGAAAATTTTTTTGTTCTTATTTCAAAAACATCCGCAGGAGTTTTTCGTTGACTTTTTTATAGGGCATGTACCGCATGGGCAGGTCCATCCAGGTGGCTTTATCCACAATGGACCGGTAGTGAGTGAAGGTGTCAAAACTCTTCTTGCCGTGGTAGTTGCCCATGCCGCTGGCCCCCACGCCGCCGAAGCCCATGTGGTGGGTGGCCAGGTGGATGATGGTGTCGTTGACGCAGCCGCCGCCAAAGGAGCAACTGTTCATGACCCGGTCCACCGTCCGCCTGGACTTGGTGAAGAGGTACAGGGCCAGAGGTTTCTCCCGGTCGTTGATGAAGTCGATGGCCTGATCCAGGCTCTCGTAGGGGATGATGGGCAGGATGGGCCCAAAGATCTCTTCCCCCATGGGCTTGGAGTTGGCCTCCAGGGTGTCCGCCACCAGGGTGGGGGCGATCCAGCCGCTCTCCCCGTCGGGATCGTTCCGGTGGCCGCCGCCGAAGAGGATGTGTTCCCCTTCCAGCAGGCCCTGGAGCCGGTTGAAGTGCTTGCGGTTGATGATGCGGACAAACTCCGGGTTCTCCATGGGCTCCTTGCCCAGCATCCTCACGAACTGCTTTTTCAGCTGGGCCACCAGCTCGTCCTTCACCGTCCGGTCCACCAGACAGTAGTCGGGAGCCACACAGGTCTGGCCGGCGTTCAGGAGTTTGCCAAAGGCTAACCGCTTGGCGGTGAGGGGGATATTGGCCGTCTTGTCCACGATGACGGGACTCTTGCCCCCCAGCTCCAAGGTCACGGGGGTCAGGTGCTTACTGGCCTTTTCCATGACCAGCTTGCCCACGTCCACGCTGCCGGTAAAGAAGATGTAGTCGAACCGCTGCTCCAGCAGGGCGGAGTTCTGCTCCCGGCCCCCCTCGATGACGGCCACCCACTCCGGCGGGAAGACGGCGGCAATGAGGTCGGCCAGGGCGTGGCTCACGTTGGGGGCGTAGGCGCTGGGCTTCAGCACCACGCAGTTGCCCGCGGCCACCGCCCCGAAGAGGGGGTCCAGGCTCAGCAGGCAGGGGTAGTTCCAGGGGGACATGATGAGGGTCACCCCGTAGGGCTCGGGCAGCTCATAGCTCTTGGCGGCGAACTGGGGCAGAGGGGTGGGCTTCCACTGGGGCTTGGCCCACCGGGGAGTCTTTTTGATCAGATACCCCACTTCGTCCAGGGACAGACCTACCTCGCACATGTAGCCCTCAAAGTGGGACTTGTGCAGGTCGGCCTGCAGGGCGTCCAGCAGGATGGTTTCCCGGGCAATCATCTCCTCCCGGAGCCGTTCCAGGGCCTTGACCCGGACAGACACCGGCCGGGTGGCTCCGGTGCGGAAATAGGCCCGCTGCCGGGCCACGGTTCTTTCAATGGTATCCACATGGGTGGTGGTGTTCATGACCAGACCTCCTCGAGAATGGCGATGATATCAGAGTAGTCCGCCTGGGCGGGATTGACCACGATGGCTCCGTCGTTCATGGCTTTTTGGGCCACGGCATCGAAGTCGGCCCGGGACACCTTCCCGGTGTCCTGGAGACAGGTGGGCAGGCCGCAGAGCTTGGACAGCTCCCGGCGGAGCCCGGTTAAAAACTCGATGGTCTTCTCCGCCCGCTGGTGGGCGGGGGTCTGGGCGTAGACCTCGGGGCCGGCCAGGTGGAGGAGCAACTCACCGTAGCGGTCCCGGCACACAGGCAGGTTGTACTTCATCACGGCGGGCAGCAGGATGGTCATGGCGTCGCCGTGGGCCACCCGGCAGACACCGCCCAGGGCGTGGCCGATGGCGTGGACCAGGCCTACCATGGAGTTGGAAAAGGCCGCCCCGGCCAGGAGGCTGCCGTTGGCCATGATCATGCGGGCTTTTCGGTTCTTGCCCTCCCGGACAGCCACGGGCAGGGCCCGGGCAATCTGCCCCATGGCCTTCTCCGCAAAGGCGTCACTGACCGGGTTCCGCTGGAGGCAGGTGGCCGCCTCAATGGCGTGGACCAGGGCGTCGAAGCCGGTGGAGGCGGTGATCCGGGGAGGCAGGGTCTCGGTCATCCGGGGGTCCAGCACTGCCACATCGGGCAGGAGGTGATAGCTGATGAACTCCATTTTCACCTTGGTCTCGGGGTTGGCAACCACGGCCACCAGAGTGGCCTCGCTGCCGGTGCCGGCGGTGGTGGGAACGGCCACAAAGGGGACGTGATTGCCCCGGGGAAGGACCTCGCAGCCGGCGGACTCCAGCAGGTCGTGACCCTCCTGGGCCAGGACCATGCCCACTCCCTTGGCGGTGTCGATGACCGAGCCGCCGCCCAGGGCAATGAGGGCGTCGCAGCCCAGCTGGCGGTACAGGGCGGCCACCTGGTTCACCACCTGGATGGAGGAGTCCGGCGGGATATGGCAGAAGGTCTCCACGGCAGTCATGCCCCCCTGGGCCAGGGCCTCCAGGAGAATCTTCACCGAGCCCACCTTTTCCAGTCCCTGGTCGCTGAGCAGGAGGGGACGGAAAGCCCCCAGGGTGTTCAGCTCGTGGGGGATGTGCTCCAGGGCCTCGGCCCCGGAGAGGATCTTGCTGGGCAGTTTGAATTCGTAATAGGCTCCCATACTGGTTTACCTCCCTAACAGCACCGCTTGGTAGACCCGGGCGGCGCAGACTTCTTTTTTCGGCAGCCGTTTCAGCAGCCGCTTGGCCCAGAAGGAGGGGAAGAGATACCCCTCCGTGATGTCGATACATCGGACGAAGGGCATGGCGACCCCCATGTCTCCCCGCAGGACGAATTTATGCTGGGCGTAGGCCTGGGCCACGCTGATCTGTCCGGTGAAAACCCGGAAGGCATCCGCCGGGCTCTTGAAGCGGATGGTCACATCCCCCTGGGTGTCCTTGGGCAGCTTCTGGAAGCCGTCCTTGGTGCCGGTGATGGTGAAGCCGGAGGCACCGGGGACCTCCAGCCGCAGGGTCTTTCCCTGGGGCCAGTTCCGGGACTCCGCCCGGATACGGCTGTCCTTCCGGGACAGGTATTTCAAGGCGCGCAGCAGGCAGCCGGAGACCAGGCTGCAGGTGGCGCACTGCAAACAGGTTTTCACAGATCCATGGGACATAGATCGATCCCTCCTTTGGTATACAATGTTTACCTATTTAATGATATATAATACTACGAATTAGATGAGATTGCAAGGGAAAGAGGAAAGGGTTTTCATCACTACCCCCAGGGCAGAAATAGTATCAGATCAGTCCATTGCTCAGCTTTACGGGGACAACTGCAAATTGCTCGGTGGCTGTTCGAGGAGAAGATAGCACGGATGCGATCTCAATTACAGCCAAGCTGTACCAGGGAGGCACTCTGCTGAAGACCTAGAAGAAAAACGGCACGGGCTATGTCAAGCTGAGTGAGTCCACCACGGTGACGAGAGGGTTGGCGTATATCTTGGAGACCACCGTAACCATCAACGGAGTCAAGCAGTATGTCCCGTTGGTCAACAAGCCGTGTATGTAACGATGGTAGGAAGACACACTTATGTTTAACGTCGTGACGGATACCCAGGACACCTTTTGTCTGTCTGTTTTTCCGGATACCCAGGAGCAAACGGAGGAACCGGAAGAGACCATGCACTATTTCTTCCCCAAGGGAGATTTGTTCTAGGATATCTTCTTCCAGAAGGGAGGAATTCCGGAAACCGAGAAGCAGGTGATCCTGGACAGCTTTGCTCTGGCATCGTGATTTTCCCCAAATGGTTGTCCCGTTAGGATGCCGGAGGTAGGAGAATAATCTTGAAATACCGGGGCGGCGCAGGCCGCCCTGGTATTTTGCAGGGAGAACCGGCATGGCTTGCTGAGAAATGTCCGGCGGCTTGCGCTGGGGCCGTCGATATTGTATCATAATACCGATAGCAAACCACGGGAAAGGGAGGGCGCCTATGTACCGGATTGAAGAAAACAGACAGGAGGGGCAGACCATCCTCCTGATCCCCGCCATGCTGGACGATCACTTCCCCCTCCTGCGCTATGCCTTTTTCTCCCGGCGGTACTACCCGGTGATTTTGGAAAACCGCCGGGGGGTGGTGGACGCCGGCCTGCGGCACGGCCACAACGACATGTGCTACCCCTTCCACCTCTGCCTGGGCCAGTATCTGCAAGCCCTGGGATCCGGGGACTACGACCTGGAGAACACCGCCCTGCTGATGCCCTCGGCGGGGGACGCCTGCCGGGGGTCCAACTTCACCAGCCTGGTTCGCAAGGCTTTAAAAGAGGCGGGGTATCCCCAGGTGGAGGTCCTGTCTCTGAACGTCAAGGGGCTGGAAAAGGACCAGGCCCTGGTCCTGGAGCCCCACATGGTCTGGCGGGCCCTGTTCGCCCTGTATTACGGGGATATCCTGATGCTCCTGACCCAGCAGGTCCGGCCCTATGAGGAGGAGCCCGGCGCGGCCAACGCCTGCCGGGCCAGGTGGACTGAGGCGCTTTCCCGGGACATAAAAACGGGCCAGGGTCTGACCCTGGGACGGATGAAAGGCAATTTTCGCAGCATCGCCGCCGACTTCGCCGCCATTCCCCGGCGGCGGGAGACCAGGAAGCGGGTGGCCCTGGTGGGGGAGCTGTACACCAAATACTGCGCCCTGGGCAACTGGGACATGGTGGCCTTCCTGGAAGAGGAGGGCTGCGAGGCGGTGGTGAACGGTTTCTCCTGGTACGTCCTTTACTATGTGGACAATCAACTGGCCGCCAACCGGGGGCTCCGCCGGGTTCTGTGGCAGGGCATCGACCGGTTTCTGTCCTCCCTCCAGGGGCGCATGGTGTCGGCAATCCGGGACCATGGGTTCCGGTGCCTGGAACCCTTCCCGGTCTTCAAAGAGAATGCCTGGGCCTACCTGAGCCGAGAACTCCAGGTGGCCGACGGATGGCTCATGGGCGGGGAGATCGTGGGCCACATCCAAAGCGGCTGTTACCGGGTTCTGGCCGCCCAGCCCTTCGGCTGCCTGCCCAGCCATGTCTGCGGCCGGGGGCAGTACGCCGCCCTGGCCCGGAAATTTCCTGAGGCCCGGGTGGTCAGCGTGGATCTGGATTCCAGCGGGACCCCGTCCCAGGTGTACAACCGGGTCAAAATGCTCATAGAAGGATAAACCGCCCTCGGAACCATCGTTCCGGGGGCGGTTTGCGTGGGTTCAGTTTTTATCCTCGTGCATCACCAGCACATCCAGGTAGGGGACCTCCCGGACGATGTAGGAGGCCACGGAGCCCAGTTTGTGCTGGGAGCTGCGGCTGGCCCGGGTCATGAGGATGGCGTCGTAAAAGCCGTTTTCCGCGAAGCGGACGATCTCCGGCCCGGGGAACCCCTGGCGGATGGCGGTCTTTACCCGGTACTCCTTCAGCAGGTTGGCCCAGGAGTCCAGCTCCTCCTGGGTTTTCCGCTTCTGGTCGTGGTCCAGGCGAAGCTCTCCGGGGAGGACGGTGAGAATGGTGATCTCGACCTCCTCCGGCCGGTAAAATTGCTTGGCCATCTGGATGGAGCGAAGGCTGCGGATGCTGCCGTCGATGGGCAGCAGGATCTTTTTCATGGTGTGCACACCTCCTCCGGGGTCAGACGTTGTCCTCCCTCATGATGAAGAGATCCAGGAAGGGGGCGTTCTTCACGATGTAGTTGGCCACGGAGCCCATCTTCTGGAGGAAACCCCGGGTGGCGCGGGTCATGCAGAGGGAGTCGAAACCCTCTTCCTGGGCAAATTTTACGATCTCCGGGCCGGGGGTCCCCTTCCGCAGGGCGGTGGTCACCTGGTAGCCCGGCAGCATGTTGATGAAGGCGTCCAGCTCCTTCAGGGCTGCGTCATCGGTTCGGGCTATGCCCAGTTGGGCCTCCATGCTCAGGGGGTTGGGCAGGACCATCAGGATGGTCACGGATACCTGGTCCGGAGAAAACGTCTTTTTCACCATGTCGATGGTGCGGAGGCTGCGGGAACTTCCGTCCAGGGGAAGCAGCAGTTTTTTCATGGGATCGACCTCCTTATAACGGGTGAGCGGATGGAACGAAAGGAGGAAAGGCAAAGCCTTTCCTCCTGATAGGATATGATTATTCGTCGTCTTCCTCACGCATGACAAAGACGTCCAGGAAGGAAGCGTTTTTCACGATGTAGGTGGCGACAGAGCCTAATTTGCGGATGGGACCGCGGCTGGAACGGGTCATAATGATCTCGTCGGCTTCGATCTCCCGGGCGTACTCCACCAGCTCCACGCCGGGGGCGCTGCCCAGCAGGACCTGGGTCTGCACGTTGTAGCCGGGGAGCATTTCTGCCACAGCGTTCAGTTCAGGGCGGGCCTGTTCTGCGCGGTGCTTGATCTCCTCCATGGAGTTGATGTAGAGCTGTGCGCCGATGACCTTTGCAATGTAGATCTCGCATTCCTCGGGCTTGCAGATCTGCTTGACCATTTCTACAGTGCGGATAGAACGCTTGCTGCCGTCAATAGGTAACAAAACTTTCTTCATAAGAACGACCTCCTTTGTGCAATTCTTACTTCTCACCTGTATTGTACCACGGATAAAAAACTATGTCAAATGGGTCTTTGCAATTACTCTTCTCCGTGGATGATGGTGTAGGCGTTGTGAATGGCCGCGATCTCGGCGGTCTGATGGACGCCGCCGGCTTCCCCGTCCAGGGTCCAGGCCAGGCCCTCCTCCGCGGTGATGGTTACCTTGGGGGTGGAGAAGGAGGTGATGATGGAGCTGAGGACGGAGGGGTCCCCGGTGAGGACCGCCCGGCTGAATTCCTCCACGGTCTTGACCTCCCGGATGGGGGAGATGAGAGTGACCTCCAGCAGGCCGTCGGAGAGGTCGGGGTTTCCCGGGGGGAAGTTCCGCACCCCGCCCACGGAGGTGGTGTTGCTCACCATGCCGTAGAGGAAATCGCCCTCGATGACCTCATCGTCGTACTCCACCTTGATGTGGTGGGGCTTGATGGAGGTGAGGGCCTTAGCCCCCTCCAGCAGGTAGGCGTTGTAGCCCAAAACGTTTTTGATTTTCTGTGGGGTGGTGTAGGACACCTCGGCAAAGGCGCCAAAGGCGGCCACGTAGAGGAAATTCCTCCCGTTGAAGCTGCCTAGATCGTGGGTCTGTGGCACGCCGGTGACGGCGGTGGCGGCCAGTTCCGGGAGCTTGTCCGAGGGAAGGTTCAGGTTCCTGGAGAAATCGTTGGTGGTACCCACGGGGATGTAGCCGATGATGGGGGGATTTTCCGTGCGGCGGACCCCGGAGATGGCTTCGCTGAGGGTGCCGTCTCCTCCGGCTACCACCACCTGGTCGAAGTCATGGCCCCAGCGGACGATGGCGTCCCCTGCGTCTCCCTGGTACTGGGTGGGGTAGGCGGTGACCAGACAGTTTTTCTCCACCATGGCATTGATCATGTCGGACAGGCCGGCCCAGGTCTTGTTTTTGCCGGCGTGCCGGTTGTAGATGAAAAGTACGCGTTTCATAGCAGCCTCCATTATTTCACGGTACTGGCTTCGACTGGAAATGATGTCCTTAGTTACGAAAGCGTTACTATTATAGTCTGAATCTTTCCCGTTGACAATAGACACTATGACAGGATATACTAAACTTTACAAAAAGTTTGTAAGGGGAGGGAGGGCTTCCGTGAACAAGCGAGAACTGCTGGACAAGTTTGCCCGGGACGGAGACCATCGGCTGCTGCTGGCCCGGGTCCTGGACCAACAGCAGCGGGCCGAGCAGCGGGGCGTACCCACCCACACCGGGTTCCTGTCTCCGGCGGAGCAGGCCCAGAGCGCCGACCTGCTCATGGCGGCGGCCCCCAGGCAGGGGGTTTTATTCGGGGGCTACCCCGAGGCCGAGCGGAAATTGTGGGCCTTCCTCCCGGACTGGCTGGAGGAGGAGACCTGGCGGGAGGGGGAGGACTGCCCCGTCTGTGCCCTCCAGGTGAAGGTCCACGACAGCGCCAACCTGACCCACCGGGATTACCTGGGTTCCCTCATGGGCCTGGGGCTCACCCGGGAGAAGATCGGGGATATCCTCCTCACCGGGGAGGGCGCCCAGGTGCTGGTCCTGCGGGAGACGCTGCCCATCCTCCTCTCCCAGTGGGAGAAGGTGGGGCGATACCCGGTGAAGCTCAGGGAGATCCCTCTGTCGGATCTGACCCCCTCCCAGGGAGAGGTGAAGAAGATCCGGGCCACCGTGGCCACCCTGCGGCTGGACGCGGTGCTGGCGGCCGGGTTTTCCGTCCCCCGCAGCCGGGCTGCCGACCTGATCCGGGGCGGCCGGGTGATGGTGAACCACCGTCCCTGCGAGAAGGCCGACAAGATTGTGGAGGCCGGCGATGTGCTCACCTGCCGGGGGTTGGGGAAATGCGTTCTCACCCAGGTGGGCGGGACCTCCCGGCGGGGCCGCACCATTCTGGAGCTAGACCGGTATATTTAATGGTTTCGAAAGGAAGAAGGATATGACCGAAGAGAAGATCGCCCGCATCAATGAGCTGGCACGCAAGGGCAAAACCGTGGGTCTGACCCCCGAGGAGAAGGTGGAGCAGGCTGCCCTCCGAAAGGAGTACCTGGCCGCCATCCGCAAGAGCCTGGAGGCCCAGCTGGATAACATCTATATCCTGGAGGAAGACGGCTCTGAGACCAAACTCATCAAGAAGGAACAGGAACCCCTGTCTTAATTGTGTAAGATTTCGCCCAATGGGTGAAGAAAATAAAAGGAGGAAACGACCAATGCCCAGCATGTATGTCAACGTGTCCAAGATGGACCAGGAGAAGAAGAACCTTCTGGCGGAGAAGCTGTACGACGCAGCCTTCCCCGTTCTGAAGGCCCCCCACATTTACACCTTCGTGAAGGAGTACGAGACCCTGTACGAGAACGGCAAGCCCCTGGCCGACCAGAAGATGGTGGTGGTCAACATCGAGGCCGGCCCCACCAAGGAAGAGAAGGTCAACACCCTGGCAGAGAATATGCTGGGGGCTGTGAAGGAAGTCTTGGGCGAGGACAAGAACCTCACCGTGGTCTTCCACGACAACGGCCTGGACCGCATCGCCATCGGCGGCAAGACCATCGCAACCTCTATGGCGGCAAAGAAGTAACAAAAAGGCTCCCTCTGATGAGGGAGCTGGCACGACGAAGTCGTGACTGAGGGAGAGATAAGCAGAGTGGAAGGGGATTGCGGCCCTTCACGCTGGAATATCTCTCCCTCCGTCTTCGCCCTGCGGGCGAATCCACCTCCCTCCTCAGAGGGAGGCTTTTTATTTTGTGTATCCTGCGCATGTTATCCAGAGATCACCCCTCCAGCTCGATCATGGGGTAGACCACCGCCAGGGCGCCGCCCAGGGTGGAGGTGTTCAGCCACTGGGTAAAGTCGATGACCTTCTCCTCCCCACCGTCCAGGATGAGGCAGGGGAGCTTGCCGCTCTCCTCCTCCTCCATGCCGATGAGGGGGACCCAGTGCCAGCTGTCCAGGTTGTCCAGGCTGCCCCTGGAGTAGTTCAGAAAGGCCACCGGCAGGTCGGCGTAGAGGGCCTCCGCCAAAAAGTCCCGGCAGGTCTCCAGGGAGGGCCGGGGGGCCTTTTCCCGGTGGGGGATTTCCAACGTCTCCCCCAGCAGGACACAGCCCCTGGACAGGGCGAAGCTCCGGCAGCCCAGCACGAAACTCTCCGCCTGATCCAGCCCCCGGGCACCGGGGGTGGCGTGATGCCAGAGGTCCTCCATGTAGGCCAGGAAGTCCCCGTGGGAGTCCCCGGGGGCCATGGGGGCCAGGGCGGGGTGGACCCGGGTCAGGTAGCCCAGGATGGTGGCGGCGGTGGTGGGGCCGCAGCCCGCCCGGCGCTGCCAGCTTTTGAGATACCAGTCCTGGTCGGCCCCCTGACAGGGCTGTCCGCCGGGGCCGGGGAAGGTGAAGTGTTCAGGGTGGGAGAGTGTGAGAAGCATGGGAGACTTCCTTTCTTCTTTCTTTCTAAAAAGCAGAGGGACGGATACACCGCCCCTCTGCTTCAGGTTCACTGGTTTTCCGGGTCAGCCATGGCCTGGACCATGAGGCCCAGGTATTCCTCGACGTTTTCCAGGTTGCCGGCGGATTCCTCGTCGGTCAGGGTCTTTTTCACCTTGGCGGGGATGCCCACCACCAGGCTCTTGGGGGGGACGATGGTGCCGGAGGACACCACGGCTCCCGCGCCCACGATGGAACCCGCGCCGATGACGGCGTGATCCAGCACCACGGAGCCCATGCCGATGAGGCAGTTGTCTTCCACGGTGCAGCCGTGGAGGATGGCGCCGTGGCCCACGGTGACGTTCTCGCCCACGGTGACGTCGTTGCCGTGATCCCCGTGGATGACGGCGTTGTCCTGGATGTTGGAGTTCTTCCCGATGGTGATCTTCTCCTGGTCAGCCCGGAGGACGGCGTTGTACCAGACGCTGACCTTCTCGTCCAGGGTCACATCTCCCCGGATGAATGCGCCGGGGGCGACCCAGGCGGTGGGATGGATCTTGGCCATAGTCAGGTCTCCTTACTTGCTCAGCACGCGGACGCGGATGACGCCGGGAACAGCGGAGACGGCAGCGGCGTCCACGTCGGCCTCGGTGTCCATGATGGCGTAAGCGTAGTCGCCGCGGGTGTTGGAGGCGGAAGCCACCACGCCGGGGACGGAAGCCAGAACAGCAGCGGCGTCAGCGCCCTTGGAGATGACGCAGACACGGTTCTTGGCAGCCCAAGCCATGGTCAGGACGGGCAGGTTCACGGAGTTGACGATGTTGCCGTTGTCCAGGTAGTCCTTCACCTGGCGGGCAGCCATCATGGCGCAGTTGTCCTCGGACTCGGGGGTGGAAGCGCCCAGGTGGGGGATTGCCACCACGCCTTCCATGGCGGCCACTTCGCTGTTGGGGAAGTCGGTGACGTAAGCGGCGCACTTGCCGGACTCCAGAGCGGCCTTCATGGCGGCGTCGTCCACCAGCTCGCCGCGGGCCAGGTTGATGACCCGGACGCCGTCCTTCATCACGGAGAAGGCGGCCTCGTTGATGGTGTGCTTGGTAGCGGGCAGCATGGGCAGGTGCAGGGTGACATAGTCAGCGGCTGCGAAAGCCTCGTCCATGGTGGCCACGACCTCCACAGCGGGGTTCAGGCTCAGAGCGTTCTTCACGGACAGGAAGGGGTCATAGCCCACGACCTTCATGCCCAGAGCGTGGGCGGCGTTGGCCACCAGGACGCCAATGGCGCCCAGGCCGATGACAGACAGGGTCTTGCCCATGATCTCGGGGCCCACGAAGGCGGACTTGCCCTTCTCCACCACGGCGGCCACGTCGGCGCCGGCTGCGGACTGCTCCTTCACCCAGGTGATGCCCTGGGAGACCTTACGGGAGGCCAGCAGCAGAGCGGTGATGGCCAGCTCCTTCACGCCGTTGGCGTTGGCGCCGGGGGTGTTGAAGACCACCACGCCGGCCTCGGCGGCACGGTCCAGGGGGATGTTGTTGACGCCTGCGCCGGCACGGGCGATGCACTGCAGCTCGGCGGGGAAGTCATAGTCGTGGAGCTTGGCGGAACGGACCAGAATGGCGTCCTCGTGCTCCATGTTGTCAGCGATCTCAAAGCGGTCGTCCAGCTGAGCCAGGCCGATCTTGGAGATCTTATTCATGGTTTTCACATGATACATGGGAAATACATTCCTTTCCATTATTAATCAGTGGGCGTTAAGCCTTACAGAGTTCCGGCCCCGAAGGGCCGGGAATCCATTCCCAAAGTCCTGTTATGCGTTCTTCTCGAATTCCTTGATGAACTCGCACAGAGCCTCGACGCCTTCCATGGGCATGGCGTTGTAGATGGAAGCGCGCATGCCGCCCACGGAGCGGTGGCCCTTCAGGTTGGAGAAGCCCTTCTTCACGGACTCAGCCACGAACTTTGCGTCCAGATCGTCGTTGCCGGTGCGGAAGGTGACGTTCATGAAGGAGCGGGAGCCCTTCTCGGCGGCCACCTGGAAGAGCTTGGACTCATCCAGCACGTCGTAGAGCATGTTTGCCTTCTTGATGTTGATCTTCTCCAGCTCGGTCAGGCCGCCGACGCTCTCCACCCAGTCGCACATGAGACCCAGCATGTAGATGGGCCAGCAGGGGGGAGTGTTGTACATGGAGTCCTTGTCGATCATGTTCTTGTAGCTCATGATGGCGGGAGTGATGGGCATTTCGTGGCCGGCCAGGTCTTCCTTGACGATGGCGATGGTCAGGCCTGCGGGAGCCAGGTTCTTCTGAGCGCCGGCATAGATGATGCCGTACTTGCTCACGTCAACGGGGCGGGACATAATGTCGGAGGACATGTCGCAGACCAGGGGCACGCCGGCGGGAGCCTGGGGGACATACTGCCACTGGGTACCCTCGATGGTGTTGTTGGAGCAGTAGTGCAGGTAGGAGGCCTCGGGGTCCAGGGTCAGCTGGTCCTGGCTGGGGATATAGGTCCACTTGCGGTCCTCGGAGGAGCCGGCCACGTTGGCCTCGCCATACTTCTTGGCTTCCTTGTGGGCGTTGTTTGCGAAGTTGCCGGTGCGGACATAGTCAGCCTTGCCGGTCTTGGTCATCAGGTTCATGGGAACCATTGCGAACTGCATGGTTGCGCCGCCCTGGAGGAACAGGACCTTGTAGCCTTCGGGCACGCCCATCAGCTTGCGGAACTTCTCCTGGGTCTCGTCGAAGATGCCCTGGTAAACCTTGGAACGGTGGCTCATCTCCATGACGGACATACCGGAACCCTTGTAGTTGGTGATCTCAGCGCCTGCGCGGTTCAGGACTTCCAGAGGAAGCATGGAAGGGCCGGCAGAAAAGTTAAAAATACGATCATTTGCCATAGGAAAAAACCCCTTTCTGATTTTGAACAGGAATTGCAGTGATAGGCATAAACTCTCACATTAAGCCTATTTTATTCATTATACCCATCCTATCTAAAATCGTCAAGCCGATGGATGGAAACCTGTGGAAAAAGCGGCGGCCCAAAGGACCGCCGCTTTTGGTGAAACTGTTTGATTTCAGAAGCGTGAATCAGAAAAACGGATTAGCACTTCTCGAAGATAGCAGCAACGCCCAGGCCGCCGCCGATGCACAGGGTAGCCAGGCCCTTCTTGGCGTCGGGACGCTTCATCATCTCGTGCAGCAGGGTGACGATGATACGAGCGCCGGAGCAGCCGACGGGGTGGCCGATGGCGATAGCGCCGCCGTTGACGTTGACCTTGCTCATGTCGAACTCCAGCTCGCGAGCCACAGCGATGGACTGAGCGGCGAAAGCCTCGTTGGCCTCAACCAGGTCGATGTCCTTGATGGTCAGGCCGGCCTTCTCCATGGCCTGACGGGAAGCGGGGATGGGGCCGGTGCCCATGATCTTGGGATCGACGCCGCCCTGGCCCCAGGAGACAACCTTGAACAGGGGCTTCAGGCCATACTTCTCAACAGCATCCTTGGAAGCCAGGATGATAGCGGCAGCGCCGTCGTTCAGGCCGGAAGCGTTGCCGGCGGTGACACGCTGAACGCCCTTGTTGTCGTCGGAGGGAGTCATGTGGGTGGCCTCGAAGGTCATCTCGACCTTGTCGATGCTGCCGTCAGCGGAGGTGGGGAAAGCGCCCTTCAGCTTGGCCATCTTCTCCAGGGTGGTGTCCTTGGGATGCTCGTCCACCTTGAACTCGACCATTTCCTTCTTCTTCTTCACCATGATGGGCACGATCTCGTCCTCGAAACGGCCGGAGTTGATGGCGGCGAGAGCCTTCTGCTGGGAGTTGTAGCCGAACTCGTCCAGCTCTTCACGGGTGATGCCCCAGATGTCGCAGATGTTCTCTGCGGTGGTGCCCATGTGATAGTTGTTGTAAGCGTCCCACAGGCCGTCCTTGATCATGGTGTCGATGATCTGGGTGTGGCCCATACGGGAACCCCAACGGTTGCTGGGGATAGCATAGGGAGCGCCGCTCATGCTCTCGGTGCCGCCGCACATGACCAGATCAGCGTCGCCGGCCTGGATAGCACGGGAGCCCTCGATGACGGTCTTCAGACCGGAGCCGCAGACCATGCTGACGGTGTAGGCGGGAACCTTCAGGGGAACGCCGGCCTTGACCATGCACTGACGAGCCACGTTCTGGCCCTGAGCTGCGGACAGAACGTTACCGAACATAACTTCGTCCAGCCACTCGCCCTTGACGTTGCCGCGCTTGAGAGCCTCAGCGATGACAGCTGCGCCCATGTCAGCAGCGGGGACATCCTTCAGGGAGCCGCCGAAGGTGCCGACAGCGGTACGGCAGGAACTAACAACATATACGTCTCTCATAGTAGATCGTACCTCCAAATAAATTTTGCCAGGGTGTAATACCTATAAGTATATTTACTGCAACATTATACTGGTCAATCCTGCAAAAATCAACTGTATTTTTAAAAATCGGACAGTAGTAATTTTAGGGATGCCAAGGCGGTTTTCTTGGTGATTCTGCTGTGTTTGCGCCGAAAAGGCCCCCGAAAACCCCGTCACTCCGCCCCGGCGAAGTCCGCCAGGACTATGGCGGCCAGCTTGAGGACGTCGTCCCCCTTCTTCAGACGCAGAGCCAGGTGGGGTTTGTCGCCGGCGGAGAAGAGCAGGCGGCGTTTGTATTTCTCCAGGCCGCAGAGGTTGGCAATTTTTTGGAAGTCAGGCTGGGGCAGGGAGAATTTCAGCAACGACTCCTTCTGGGCGATCTCCGAGATCCCCAGCTTGGCGGCGGTGGCCCGCAGCAGGGCGATGGCCACCAGGTTGGACACCCCCTTGGGCGGGTCGCCGTAGCGGTCGATGAGCTCGTCGGTGATGTCGTCGGCCTCCTCCTGGTCCCGAATCCGGGCGATGCGGCGGTAGAGGTCCATCCGCTGCTCGGGGGCGGGGATGTACTTCTCCGGGATGGCGGCGGAGACGGCGATGTCCGCCGTGCACTCGGTGGTCTTTACCACGGGCTTGCCCTGTTCCTCCAGGACGGCCTCCTCCAGAAGCCGCAGGTACAGGTCGTAGCCCACGCTCATGAGGAAGCCCGACTGCTCGGGGCCTAAGAGGTTGCCGGCCCCCCGGATTTCCAGGTCCCGCATGGCGATCTTGAAGCCGGAGCCGAAGGCGGCGTACTCCCGGATGGCGGAGAGCCGTTTGGACTGGTCCTCGGAGAGGACCTTGCTCCGGCGGTAGGTCATGTAGGCGAAGGCCCGCCGGGTGGACCGTCCCACCCGGCCTCTCAGCTGGTGGAGCTGGGAAAGGCCCAACCGCTCGGCGTCCTCGATGATGAGGGTGTTGGCGTTGGGCAGGTCGATACCCGTCTCGATGATGGTGGTGCACACCAGCACGTCGATCTCCCCGTCGGTCATACGGCTCATAATGTCCCCCAGCTGCTCCTGGTCCAGCTTGCCGTGGGCGGTGGCGATGCGGACCTCGTCTCCCAGCAGGGAGCGGATCTTATTGGCGGTTTTATCAATGGTCTCAGTGCGGTTGTGGAGGTAGTAGACCTGACCGCCCCGGTCGATCTCCCGGATCATGGCGTCGGTCAGGATGCCCCAGTCGTGCTCCAGCACGTAGGTCTGGACGGGCTGCCGGTTGGTGGGGGGCTGCTCCAGGGTGGACATGTCCCGCAGGCCCGACAGGGCCATGTTCAGGGTTCGGGGGATGGGGGTGGCCGACAGGGTGAGAACGTCCACCTGCCGGGCCAGCTCCTTGAGCTTTTCCTTGTGTCCCACGCCGAAGCGCTGTTCTTCGTCCACCACCAGCAGGCCTAAATCTTTGAACTGAATGTCTTTGCCCAGGAGCTTGTGGGTGCCGATGAGAAGGTCCACCCCACCCTGTGCGGCTTTTCGCAGAATCTCTCTGGTCTGCCCGGGGGTGCGGAAGCGAGAGATCATCTCGATATCCACCGGGAAGTGGGAGAACCGCTTCAGGGCGGTCATGTAGTGCTGCTGGGCCAGGACGGTGGTGGGCACCAGCATGGCGGCCTGTTTGCCCTCCAGGACGCACTTCATAATGGCCCGGAAGGCCACCTCGGTCTTGCCGTAGCCCACGTCGCCGCAGAGAAGGCGGTCCATGGGGATGGGCTTCTCCATGTCGGCCTTGATCTCCTGAATGCAGCGGATTTGGTCGTCGGTCTCCGGGTAGGGGAAGAGGGCCTCGAAGTCGTGTTGCCAGGGGGTGTCGGCGGAGAAGGCGTAGCCCGCCTGCCGCTGCCGCTGGGCGTAAAGCTGGATGAGGCCCTTGGCCATGTCCTTGGCGGCCTTTTTGGCCTTGGTCTTGGATTTCTCCCACTCCGTGCCCCCCAGCTTGGAGAGCTTTCGGCGGTCGGGGTCGTCGCCGCTGCCGATGTACTTGCTCACCAGATCCAGCTGGAGAGCGGGGACGTAGAGGACGTCGGCCCCGGCGAACTGGAGCTTGATGTAGTCCCGGTCAGCCCCGTCCACGGTCATCTTCACCATGCCCACGAAGCGACCGATGCCGTGGTGCTCGTGGACCACCAGGTCCCCGGGGGCTAGGTCGGTGAAGGATTCCAGCCGCTGGCGGGTGGAGTCCTTGGCGGCCGAGCGGCGCTTGCTCTTTCTAGGGGGCGGGCCCGAGCCCTCGGCCAGGACGGCGATCTTCCCGTCGGGGTAGTCAAAGCCCGCCGACAGTCCTCCTACGGCGATGGTGATCCGGCCGGGCTCCGGCAGGTCGTGGAGGAGTTCGTCCACGGCGGCGTAGACCTTTTTCTCCCGGAGCATGGCCTGGAGGGAGTCGGCCTTCCGGCGGCTGGAGGTCAGCAGCACCACGGAGAAATCCTCCCGCTGGTAGTTCTGCAGGTCCTCGGCCACGGCCTCGAAGCTGATCCCGTACCCGGCCAGCTGCCGGGCGGTGAGGGACAGCAGAAAGGCCGGCGGGATGGGCAGGCCGCCGGTGGTGAAGGAGTCGAAGTAGAGGAGGGTCCGGGGCGTCAGGTCTCCGCAGAGCTCCTCGAAGCTCTTGGAAAAGACGGCGTGCTTCCCATCCAGAAGCTCCTGCTCCAGAAGCATGGTCACGTCTTCGTTCAGCTGCCAAGTGTAGCTCTTGGCCCGGTCGGCGGTCCGGGGGGTGTCGCAGAGGACCACCAGAGCGTTCTTTGGCAGGTAGTCGGCGGCGGTGGCGATCTCCTGGTAGACTCTGGGCAGTCCCAGATCCACGGGGTCGGTGTCGCTGCCGATGACCTCCCCGGCGGGCAGGAGGATGCAGTGATCCCGCTGGGCAGTCCGCCGCTGGGTCACGGGGTCAAAAAGCCCCATGGAGTCGATCTCATCCCCCCAGAACTCCATGCGGATGGGCAGGTCCAGGCCGGGGGTGTACACGTCCAGGATGCCGCCCCGGAGGGCGAACTGGCCCACGCCCTCCACCTGGTCGCAGCGGGTGTACCCGGCGGCGGCAAGAAAGTCGGCCAGCTGGTCCAGGTCGCAGACCTCCCCCACGGCGAGGGAGCGGCAGGCGGCCCGGAACCGGTCCGGGGGGATGGTCCGCTGGAGCATGCCCTCCACGGTGGCCACCAGCGCCGGGCAGTCGCCCCGGTCCAGAGCAGCCAAAACCTCCAGCCGCTGGTGCTCCCACTGGCGGGAGGCAGCGCCCGGATGGAATTGGAAGTCCCGGGAGGGGAGCAGGGGGATATCGGAACCCAGGAAGGCGGACAGATCGCCCGCCATACGGCGGGCCTCGCCGTCGTCGGCGCAGATCACCGCCAGGGGGCGGCCGGCGTCCTTGTGGAGGGCGGCGGCCAGATGGGCCCGGTGGACGGCGGCCAGCCCGGAGAGGGCCAGCGGGGATTTTCCCCGGTCCAGGGCGGCCAGCAGCCGGTTGTAGTCCTCCAGCCGGGCAAACAGTCCGGTGAGGATGGGGGTGGATAGGGAAGACATAGAGACCTCCTAGGGGTAGTAGTGCGTGAAGGGGGGG
>JAEDLP010000126.1 GCA_016295225.1 Oscillospiraceae bacterium
TTCGCTATGTCGAAGCGGTATTACGAGAATCTTCCGGAGCCGGTAAAACCCCTGCGCAAGGCCTCCAACGGGCGGGAGCTGGAGTTTGCCGCCCCCACCAACGCACCGCCGGGGACCCTGGGGCTGAACAGCTCCATCCGGGTGGCCACGGCTGGCGGCCGGGGCATCGGGCGTTCCTTCACCTTCAAGAATGCCCACCTCTCCGAGTTTGCCTTCTGGCCGGGGAACAAAAACGAGACCCTGACCGGCGTGATGCAGGCAGTGCCCAACGAGCCGGAGACCATGGTGGCCATTGAGTCCACGGCCAACGGCTACGACCAGTTCAAGGACATGTGGGACGAGGCCACAGAGGCCTGGGCCAGGGGCGAGCGGGACGGCTGGTGCCCCTTCTTTGCGGCCTGGCACGAGATGGATGAGTACCGCATGCCGCCGCCGCCGGACTTCCGCCGAACCGAGGAGGAGGAACAGCTGGCCGAGACCTACGGACTGGACGACGAGCAGTTGGCCTGGCGGCGGTGGTCCATCAAGGTCAACTGCGGCGGAGACATCAACCTCTTCAAGCAGGAGTATCCCGCCTCCCCGGAGGAGGCCTTCCTGGCCTCCGGAACCTGCATCTTTGACCAGAACGCCATTGTGCTCTGGCTGGAGCATGTGCGGGAAAAGGTCATCGCCCGAGGGCGGTACGCTTACGACTACGATGGCCAGCAGATCACCGGCATCCGATGGGAGGAGGCCGGTGACGGGGAAATCGTCCTGTTTGAAGCGCCCAGGGAGGGCTGTCCCTACGTCATTGGCGGGGACACCGCCGGGGACTCCGGCGGCGAGTGGTCCGACTACTTCGTGGGCCAGGTGCTGGACAACACAACCGGCCTGCAGGTGGCCCGGCTGCGGGGGAGGATGGACGAGGACGAGTACGCCCGGCAGATGTACTGCCTGGGCATCACTTACCACAAGGCCCTCATCGGCGTGGAGATCAACTTCTCCACACATCCCGTCAAGGAGTTGGACCGGCTGAACTATCCCAATCTCTATGTCCGGGAGATGACCGACACCTACACCGGGAAGCTGAAAAAGGCATACGGCTGGAAGACCGATCCCATCACCCGTCCGGATCTGATCGCCACCCTGAAGGAGGTGGCCCGGGACAACCTGCACCTGATCCAGGACGAGGAGACCCTGAAGGAGATGCTTAGTTTTGCCAAGAACCAGCGGGGCCGGCCGGAGGCCCTGCCGGGGAAGCACGACGACTGCGTCATGGCCTTGGGCATCGCCCACAAGATCCGGGGCCAGCAGAGAACCACCATCCGGGAGGCGCCGGAGCACCACGGGGAGAAGCTGATCAGCAAATTGCAACGCCAGAGGAAAGGAAGGAGATAACCGGTGGCTATCTTTGGGAAAAAGAAGAAGACGCCGAGACCGGCGGAATTTTCCAAATTGCGAACCTATGATTACTCCACGCCGGAGGCCCGGGTGGCCACGGCGGAGTGGCTGTTTACCGACGCAAGAAGTCAGCGAGCGGTGGTGGAGCAGGAGTGGGAACTCTACAACGACTACTACAACTTCATCCGGAACGTGACGGACGAGGTGCGGGACTTCGCCCGGGAAAAGGGAATCCAGTGGGACGCCGCTGTGATTCCTGACCCCTGGATCATGGTGGAGAGCCAGATCGACCCCAAGGTGCCGGAGCCGGAGTTCCGGGGCCGGGACGATGACATGGACAGCCAGAAGGCCAGGGAACGGGAGTTTGCCGTGAAGTACATCCTGGACGCCAACCGGCTGGAGGACAAGAACACCTCCAACGAGCGGCGGCTGAAAAAGCTGGGGGACGCATTCTGGAAGGCCTATTGGGACCCGGAGATGATGTGCGGCATCCGGGAGGGCAACATCAAAATCATCGACGTCCCCCCGGAGGACCTCTACATCGACCCCAGCGTGAAGAACGACGGCATCCAGAGCGCCCAGTTCATCGACTATGTCTACCGGGTCCACAAGGTGGAGTTCTGGCGGCGCTATCACCGTGATCTGGAGAAGCTGGGACTGGATTTGGATCAGATTGCCGCCGGCGACTACCAGAGCCAGGGGAGCCTTTTCGACTTACAGACCCAGGCCAGCGAGGACGACACCATTCAGGTGCTGGAACACTGGTTCAAGCATCCGGCGGACAGCAAGGAAGCCCCCGCCGGGGCGGTGGGCTGCTCCATCCAGGCCGGTGGCCGGGAGATCCGCTACATTCCCATGTACTGGACCAAGACCGGCCAGCAGGGGCAGAACAACCTGTTCCCCTTCGTCCACTACTGGTGCGTCCGGGATGAGAACCGGTTTTACAACAAGTCGGAGCTCTACCCCATCCTGGGTCTGGTGGACGCGGCGGACCGGGCCATGGCAACGGCCCAGTTCAACGACGCCATGATGGGAAATGACATCATCCTCCAGGAGGAGGACGCCCTGGCGGAGGGGGAGACCCTGACCAACGAGCCGGGCGCCGTGGTGACCCTACGGAAAAACGCCATGGGCAAGGTCCAGCGGTTGGGCGGCCTCCACACGGCGGGCCAGAGCCTGAATCTGATGAACGCCTACATGGAGCAGATCCAGCGGGCCAACCGGAACTATGACCAGAACCTGGGGAAGGAGACCACCAGAGTCACCACGGCCTCGGGCTTACTGCAGATCCGCAGCGACGCGGACAGCCAGAACGAGCTGAAGAAGGCAGACCGGAACCGGGGGTTCGAGCGGCTCTTTGAGCTGCTGGACTGGCTGGCATTGGAGTTCTTCGACGATGACCGGGAGCTTTTCCTGGGCGGGAAGCGGGAGAACGGCGTGGAGCAGAGAAAGCCCCAAATACTGACCTACAACAGCGACCGGTTCGGCATTGCAGTGCCGCCGGTACAGGACGCCATCACCAGGGAGGTGGTCCGGGAGGCCTACACCTACTTCCCCCGGGTGGACGTGACAGTCACTGCCGGGGACGGTGTGGCCCGGAGCAAGGCGGCTACTCTGGAGGTCCTGGACAAGCTGGCGGCCATTCAGCCCAACCAGCAGAACTACAAGATCCTCTCCGCTATGCTGGATATCCTGGATATTCCCCAGAAGCAGGAGATCCAGAAGGCCTGGGAGGAGCAGTTCCACCCAACCATCCCGGCAGAGCTCCAGCAGGCCCTGGCCGGGGACCCGGAACTCATGCAGGTGGTGATGGAGCTGGCAGCGGAGAATCAGGCAGGGGAGGAAGCCAAGGGTCAGTCCCAAGGGGCCGGGCAGATGCCGGATCTGTCCAGCAGTCAGATGATCCCCCAGCCGATGGGAGGTGAAACGCTATGAAATGCCCGGTGTGCGGGGTAGAGATGCTCCTGGTCCGTCGGGACCCGGAGGGGAAGGCAGTCTATACATGCAGAAATCCGCAATGTCAGCGGTTTGAAGGAAAGAAGGTGTAACCATGGATTGGAACGCAGTAAAAAACGGCGTCCTGGTGGCCCTGGCTGCCTTCGGCAGTTGGGTCGCAAACGCTTTGGGAGGATGGGACACAGCCATGATCTTACTGGTGGCCCTCATGGCGGCGGATTACATCACCGGGGTACTGGTTGCCGCGGTGTGGCACCGCTCCAATAAGAGCGCCAACGGAGGACTGGACAGCAAAGCAGGGTTCAAGGGCCTCTTGAAAAAGGGCGTGATCCTGCTGCTGGTGTGGATCGGCGTCCTGCTGGACAAGGCCCTGGGCGCGGCGTATGTCAGAACGGCGGTAATTTTGTTTTTCGTCGGCAATGAGGGCCTGAGCCTTCTGGAGAACTTGGGACTCATGGGGGTTCCGTACCCGGATTTTCTCCGGCGGATGCTGGAGGCCCTGAAAGAGGACGGGGACAAGGGCGAAAAAGAGAAGGAGGAATAGGCATGGCAAAGTGTAAGACCACGAAAACGAGCGGCAAGAAGCCAAAGAAATCCTGATTGCAATGCCCTCTCAGTCAGCCTGTGCGGCTGACAGCTCCCACAGAGGGGTGAGCTGAATAAAAGAGCCGCTGATGCGGCAAGAAAGGAGTTTCTTTATGGAACTGGAAAATCGTTTGGACGGCGGTCAGCCTGATGTCGTGGATCAGG
>JAEDLP010000127.1 GCA_016295225.1 Oscillospiraceae bacterium
AGGCCTGGGTGTCCATCATGTACGGCTGCAACAACTTCTGCTCCTACTGCATCGTCCCCTACGTCCGGGGCCGGGAGCGCAGCCGCCGGCCGGAGGATATCCTGGCGGAAGTCCGGGAGCTGGCCCGGGCCGGCTACAAGGACATCACCCTCCTGGGCCAGAATGTGAACTCCTACGGCAAGGACCTGGACCTGGGGGTGGACTTCGCCTGGCTTCTGGAGCAAGTCAACGCCATCCCCGGGGACTTTGTGATCAGGTTCATGACCAGCCACCCCAAGGACGCTTCTGAGCGGCTCTTTGACGTGATGGCCAAGTGCGAAAAGGTGGCTCCCTGCCTCCATCTCCCCTTCCAGTCCGGCAGCAGCCGGGTGCTGAAGGCCATGAACCGGAGATACACCCGGGAGAGCTACCTGGAGCTGGTCCGCCAGCTTCGGGCCCGCATCCCCGACGTGGTCCTCACCTCCGACGTGATCGTGGGATTTCCCGGGGAAACCCAGGAGGAATTCGAGGAGACCATGAGTCTCATCGAAGAGGTCCGCTACGACGCGTTGTTTACCTTTGTCTTCTCTCCCCGGAAGGGGACGCCCGCCGAAAAGCTGGACGATCCCATGCCCAAGGAGCAGAAGAGCGCCAACTTCCAGAAGCTGCTCCAGCGGCAGAACGAGATTTCCGGGGAAAAGCACAAGGAGTACGTGGGCAAGACCTGCCGCTGTCTGGTGGACGGCGTGGGGGCCGACGGACGGCTCTCCGCCCGGACCACCGGCGGTCGGCTGATCCATCTGGAGGGGGACGAAGCCCTCATCGGCACCTGGCAGCAGGCCCACATTACCGGGTCTTCCACCTGGGCCTTGTTTGGCACGGTGGTGTAACTCGCCAACGCCCGTCCCCCTTGGCTCTCCCTCTGGGAGAGCTGTCAGCGAAGCTGACTGAGAGGGCAAATTTGTATAGGGCATGACCTACGGAACGTAATTCTGCACCGGCAGTGATTGCCCTCTCAGTCTTTGCCCTGCGGGCAAATCCAGCTCCCCCAAAGGGGGAGCCAAGGAGACATTCTACAGAAAAAGAGGATTTCTTTCATGGCTGAACTCACCCCCATGAAAAAGCAATACAACGACATCAAGGCCCGGCACCCGGACTGTCTCCTCTTCTTCCGTCTGGGTGATTTTTACGAGATGTTCGACGACGACGCCAAGGTGGCCGCCGAAGAGCTGAACCTCACCCTCACCACCCGGGACCGGAACAAGCCCCCGGACCAGCGCACCCCCATGTGCGGGGTCCCCTACCACTCCTCCGAGGCCTACATCGCCCGGCTCATCGCCAAGGGCTACAAGGTGGCCATCTGCGAGCAGACCGAGGACCCCGCCAAGGCCAAGGGCCTGGTGGACCGGGAAGTCATCCGGGTGGTCACTCCCGGCACCCTCATCGAGGAGAACCTCCTGGACGAGGGGAAAAACAACTTCCTGGCCGCCCTCTGGGCGGGAACCGAGGGGGCCGGTCTCTGCCTGGGTGACATTTCCACCGGCGAGGTCTTCCTCACGGGCTTCCCCTTCGATACCTGGCAGGACCTGGCGGTGAACGAGCTGTCCCGGTTCGGCCCCCGGGAGGTCATCCTCTCCCCCGGGGCCTGCGACCCGGCGGTGGTGGCGTTCATCACCGATAAAGTGGGCTGCCGGGTGGAGCAGGCCCCCGAGGGCCGCTTCCATCTGGACAAGGCCCAGGAGCTGGCCCGGCGGCAGTTTACCTCCGGCCTGGATCAGCTCCCCGAGAACGCCTTCCCGGCCATCCGGGCGGCGGGGGGTCTCATGGACTACCTCTACGAGACCCAGAAGACCGACCTGTCCTACATGAACACCCTCCGGTACTACGAGACCGGCCGGTTCATGTCCCTGGATCTCTCCGCCCGGCGGAACCTGGAGCTTACCGAGACCTTGCGGGGCAAGGAGAAGAAGGGCTCCCTCCTGTGGGTCCTGGACAGGACCAGGACCGCTATGGGCCGCCGCCTGCTGGTGAGCTGGCTGGAGCGTCCCCTGCTGGACCCGGTGGCCATCTCCCGCCGCCACGACGCGGTGGGCTGGCTGGTGGACAACCCCGTGGAGCGGGGGGAACTGACCCAAATTCTCCGGGAGGTCACCGACCTGGAGCGGCTCATCTCCCGCATCGTCTACGGCACCGCCGGTGGCCGGGACCTGGTGGCCCTGGCCGCCGGTCTGAGCAAGCTCCCCTTCCTCCAGAACCTGCTGCCGGAAAAATCCCCCGGCCTGCTGGCCAAGCTCCGCCGGGAGCTCACCGGCCTGCCCGACCTCTGCGACCTCATCGACCGGGGCATCGTGGACGAGCCCCCCTTCTCCGTGCGGGAGGGCGGCGTCATCCGCCCGGGGTACAGCCAGGACGTGGACCGGATTCGGGCCATCTTGACAGATACCAAGGGCGTTATCGCCCAGATGGAGGCCCGGGAGAAGGAAAAGACCGGCATCAAGTCCCTGAAAGTGGGCTTTAATAAAGTGTTTGGCTATTACATTGAGGTGTCCAAGTCCTACTATGATCTGGTCCCCGAGGACTATATCCGCAAGCAGACCCTGGCCAACTGCGAGCGCTACATCACCCAGGAACTGAAGGAGATGGAGCACACCATCCTCTCCGCCCAGGACCGCATCGTGGCCCTGGAGTACCAGCTCTTCTGCGACATCCGGGACCGGGCGGCGGCGTTGGCCCCCCAGATCCAGGAGATCGCCGGAGCGGTGGCCCGGGCCGACGTGCTGACCTCCTTCGCCGTGGTGGCCGCCGAGAACAACTACTGCATGCCCCGGGTGGATCTGTCGGATAAGCTGGAAATTTCGGAAGGCCGCCACCCGGTGGTGGAGCGGATGCGCTCGGATACCTTCTTCGTCCCCAACGACACCCACATGGACGGCAGGGACAACCTGGCCGCTATCATCACCGGCCCCAACATGGCCGGTAAGTCCACCTACATGCGCCAGGTGGCCCTCATCGTCCTCATGGCCCAGATGGGCTCCTTCGTCCCCGCCCGGTCGGCCCACATCGGCATCGTGGACCGGATCTTTACCCGGATCGGGGCCTCCGACGACCTGGCCGGGGGCCAGTCCACCTTCATGGTGGAGATGACCGAGGTGGCCGAGCTGCTGAAGCACGCCACCCCCCGGAGCCTGCTGATTCTGGACGAGATCGGCCGGGGGACCTCCACCTACGACGGCATGGCCATCGCCCGGGCCGTCCTGGAGTGGTGCGCCGACCCCAAGCGGCTGGGGGCCAAGACCCTCTTCGCCACCCACTACCACGAGCTCACTGTTCTGGAGGGCCAGCTGGCGGGGGTGAAGAACTTCAACATCGCCGCCCGGAAGAAGAAGGACGAGATCATCTTCCTGCGAAAGATCGTCCCCGGCGGGGCCGACCAGAGCTACGGAATCGAGGTGGCCAACCTGGCGGGAGTCCCCCCCAAGGTCATCCGCCGGGCCAGAGAGATTTTGAAGGAGCTGGAGGCCGCCCAGCCTGCCTCGTCCGGCTCGCCCGCCCGGGAGGAGGCCCAGGTCTCCCTGTCTGCCTTGGGGGAGGAGGAAGTCCTCCGTACCCTGCGGTCCACCCCGGTGGAGACCCTGACGCCCCTTCAGGCGTTGAACCTGCTGAATGAATTGAAAGAAAAACTGTAAGGTTCTGACACAGTTTCGACATATCTTTGCGATATTATTGCTTCGCAGAATTTCGGCATCCGCAGAGGCCGAAAAACAGTTCAATCTGTTTTTTGCACGGACATGTGCCGGGCAAAAAAACACTTCTCGGCTCGGGAGTGCTCGGCTTTGCCGGGCGCGGGTCGAGCCGCATTTCTGCACTTTTGGGATGGGCTGAATGACCTGTAGGGGTTTGATACCCCGTACACGATCGGACTAATCGAAGGAACCATCCTGCGCGCCCATCCCAAAAGTCTAAAAGGAGGTGAGTCCCCATGCCCGATATCCAAGTTCTAGACCCCCACGTAGCCGACC
>JAEDLP010000020.1 GCA_016295225.1 Oscillospiraceae bacterium
CCTTCCCCCTCCGTGAGAAGAAGGTCCCCAAGGCAGAGATCGAAGAGCGGGTCCATGAGATGCTCTCCCTGGTGGCCCTGAAGGGCTTTGAGAAGCGCAGCGTTACCCGCCTCTCCGGCGGCCAGCAGCAGCGGGTGGCCATCGCCCGGGCCCTGGTGGCCCATCCCCGGGTCCTCCTGCTGGACGAGCCCCTGGGCGCTCTGGATCTGAAGCTCCGCAAGGACATGCAGGTGGAGCTGAAGAAGATCCAGAAGCAGACCGGCATCACCTTCATCTTCGTCACCCACGACCAGGAGGAGGCCCTGTCCATGTCCGACACCGTAGTGGTCATGTCCGAGGGCAAGATCCACCAGATCGGTACCCCCGTGGATATCTACAACGAGCCCGTCAACGCCTTCGTAGCTGACTTCATCGGCGAGAGCAACATCCTGGACGGCGTCATGCTGGAGGACTTCAAGGTCCGCTTCGCCGGTCAGGTCTTCGACTGCCTGGACAAGGGCTTTGGCAAAAACGAACAGGTGGACGTGGTCATCCGCCCCGAGGACGTGGACTTCGTGCCGGTGGAGCAGGGCAAGCTCACCGGCGTGGTCACTTCGGTCACCTTCATGGGGGTCCACTATGAAATCATCGTGGACGTAGGGGGCTTTAAATGGATGGTTCAGACCACCGACTTCGTGGACGTGGACGAGAAGATCGGCATCCAGCTGGAGCCTGATGCCATCCACATCATGAAAAAGTCCGAGTACTCCGATCTGTACGGCGACTACTCCTCCTTCTCCAACGAGTTGGAAGATCTGTCCGACGCGGAAGCAGAGGAGGCCGAGGCATGAAAAACAAGCTGACCCGGGAGGAGCGCAGGATCGCCTGGGCAGACCACGCGGCCCTGGGCCCCTACTCTCTGTGGGCGGTCCTCTTCATTCTGGTGCCCCTGGTCTTCGTGGCCTACTATGCCTTCACCGACAACAACTTCCAGTTCACCCTGGATAACATCCAGCGGTTCTTCACCGCCACCTCCCAGGTGACACAGGCCGACGGTTCCACCCAAGAGGTCCGCACCTACCTGGTGATCTTCTGGCGATCCCTGAAGCTGGCCGTCATCTCCACCCTCATCTGTCTGGTGATGGCCTATCCCCTGGCCTACATCATGGCCCGGGCGGAGGAAAAGGTCCAGAAAACCTTCATGACCATCATCATGATCCCCATGTGGATGAACTTCCTCATCCGCACCTATGCCTGGATGACCATCCTCCAGGACACGGGTATTCTGAACAACTTCCTCTCCCTCCTCCACCTGCCGGGGATCCACATCATCGGCACCGAGGCCGCCGTGGTCATCGGCATGGTCTATGACTACTTCCCCTACATGGTTCTCCCCCTGTACTCCATCATGGCCAAGATGGACACCAAGCTCATCGAGGCCGCTCGGGACCTGGGGTGTAGCAGCGCCGGCGTCCTGCGCCGGGTCATCTGGCCCCTGAGCCTCCCCGGCGTCATCAACGGCATCACCATGGTTCTGATTCCCTCCATCAGCACCTTCTATATCTCCCAGAAGCTGGGCGACGGCAAGTTCTTCCTCATCGGTGACGCCATCGAGGGGCAGTATGTGGCCAACAACCTCCACTTCGCCGCTGCCATGGCCTTTATCCTCATGGTGGTCCTGCTGGTCTGCATGGGCCTCATGCGGGTCCTCACCAACCGTCACGTGGAAGGAGGCGTGTAAATGAAACCCATTGCCAAGTTCTATACCGCCCTCATCTTCCTCTTCCTCTTCGCCCCCATCGCCATCCTGCTGGTCTTCTCCTTCAACGAGGGCAACAGCCTGTCGGTCTTCTCCGGCTTTTCCCTGTACTGGTACAAGGAGCTCTTCCACGACACCAACACCCTGGGGGCGCTGAAAAACACCCTGGTGCTGGCCCTGTGTGCCTCCATCCTCTCCACCATCATGGGCACCGCCGCCGCCGTGGGCATCAACAAGCTCCGCAGCAGATTTATGAAGGCCGCCATGAGCACCGTCACCAACATCCCCATGGTGAACCCGGACATCATCACCGGTATCTCCCTGATGCTGATGTTCGTCTTTGCCGGCCGTCTCATCGGCTTGGGGACCAGCCTGAACTTCTGGACCATGCTCATCGCCCACATCACCTTCTGCCTGCCCTATGTGATCCTCCAGGTGCTGCCCAAACTGCGGCAGATGGACAAGTCCCTGCCGGAGGCCGCCATGGACCTGGGCTGCACCCCCTTCCGTGCCTTTTTGAAGGTGGAGCTTCCGGAAATCTTCCCCGGCATCCTCACCGGTCTCATCATGGCCTTTACCCTGTCCCTGGACGACTTCGTCATCAGTTACTTCACCGCCGGCAACGGCTTTGAGACCCTGCCCATCCGCATCTACAGCATGACCAAGAAGACCGTCACTCCCAAAATGTATGCCCTGGCCACCCTGATCTTCTTCGCCATCCTGGCCCTGCTCCTTCTTTCCAACCTGGCTGACGTGGACGACGAAGAGAAGCAGGCCCGGCGGGAGCGACGGAGAAAAAAGCGGTCCGGCGCCTGATCCCCCGTATTCCCACCGCGACAGCGGTTAGAATAGTAAAATAAGAGAAAAAAGGCAACGAAAAGGAGGATTCCCTATGAAAAGAACCCTTGCCCTCGTCCTGGCTCTGGTGGCGGCCCTCGGCCTGTGCCTCACCGGCTGCGGCGGCTCCGACACCCTGACCCTGAACGTGTATAACTGGGGCGAATACATTTCCGACGGCTCCGACGGGTCCCTGGACACCATCAAGGCCTTCGAGTCCTGGTACGAGGCCGAGTACGGCCAGAAGGTCAAGGTGAACTACTCCACCTACGCCAGCAACGAGGACATGTACGCCAAGCTGAAGAGCGGCGCCGTGAGCTACGACGTGATCATCCCCTCGGACTATATGATCGCCCGGCTCAAGGACGAGGACATGCTCCTGCCCCTGAACTTTGACAACATCCCCAACTACCAGTATATCGACTCCCAGTTCCAGGGCCTGTACTATGACCCCGATGACCAGTTCTCCGTCCCCTACACCTACGGCGTGGTGGGCATCATCTACGATGCCAACAAAGTGGACGCCGCCGACGTGGGCGGCTGGGACCTGCTGTGGAACGACAAGTACGCCGGCTCTATCCTCCAGTTCAACAACTCCCGGGACGCCTTCGGCACCGCCATGTATAAGCTGGGCATCGACGTGAACACCACCGACCAGGCCCAGTGGGACCAGGCCCTCCAGGAGCTGATGAACCAGCGTCCCATGGTGAAGGCCTATGTGATGGACGAGATCTTCAACGCCCTGGAGTCCGGTGAGGCCGCCATCGGCGCCTACTACGCCGGAGACTACTTCACCATGGCCGAGGCCCAGGCAAGCACCGTGGACCTGCAGTTCTACTATCCCGAGGTGACCAACTACTTCGTGGACGCCATGTGCATCCCCTCCTGCTGCGCAAACCAGGAACTGGCTGAGATCTTCATCAACTACATGCTCAGCGAGGAGCCTGCCGTGGCCAACGCCGAGTATATCTACTACGCCACCCCCAACTCCCTGGTCTACGAGAACGAGACCTATATCGAGGACATGGGCCAGGAGGCCATGGAGATCCTCTATCCCTCCCTGGATGGCTTCGCCGAAAAGTACAACCAGTACGCCTACCGCAACCTGCCCACCGAGACCCTCGACTATATGAACACCCTGTGGGAAGGCCTGAAAATCAACTAACATTATAACATATCAAAGGGCCGCTGCCAGATGGCAGCGGCCCTTTTCATGTTCTGTTTATTACTCTGCGTAGTTGGTGAAGTAGTTCTGGATGACGATGAAGGGGGTGCCCTTATCGCCGGAGCCGGAGGTCAGGTCGCACAGGGAACCCAGCAGGTCGGTGTACTGACGGGGGGTGGTTCCCTCGGAGCTCATGCTGCCCACCAGATCGGAGTCCTTGGTCTGGATCTCCTTGCGGATGGCTTCCTTCAGCTCCTCGCCAGACAGGTCGGAGAAGTCGTTGTCAGCCAGGAACTTGATCTTCAGCTCGTTGGGGCGGCCGGACAGGCCCTCGGTGTAAGCGGGAGAAACCACGGGGTCAGCCAGCTCCCAGATCCCGCCGACGGGGTCCTTGAAAGCGCCGTCGCCATAGACCATGGCTTCCACGCGGATGCCGCGCTCGGCCTGGATGCGGGCCTGGATGCCATCCACCACAGGCTGGCAGTCCCGGGGGAAGAGCTTCAGCTTGTCCTCGGTGGCCTTGTTGGAGCCCAGCAGGCCGTACTTCTCGTGGTAACCACTGCCGTCCACAGGCGCAGAGAGGATGTCAGCCAGGGTGTAAACCGTCTTGCCCATGGCCTTCAGCACATCGCGGGTCTCGTTGCGGGTGTGGATATCACAGCAGAGGATGTTATCACACGCAGTGGTGATATAGCGGGGATCGTTGGAGAAGAGGAAGGTGGCCTTTGCGCCCTCGGACTCGATGACCTCACGGTAAAAGTCCAGATAGTTCACACCGGTAAAGGGGTGGACAGGAGACCCGA
Source organism: Oscillospiraceae bacterium (assembly GCA_016295225.1). Taxonomy (GTDB): domain Bacteria; phylum Bacillota; class Clostridia; order Oscillospirales; family Oscillospiraceae; genus Evtepia. The sequence goes on from JAEDLP010000020.1 coordinate 4,544, forward strand.
AGGTTGCAATAAAGTCAGCTTCCTGATAAGAGGTCACCTCACTGTATTTATGGGGAACATAGGCGGAGCGGGCCATGAGGGGATTGCCCACTTCGTCGTTGGGGTAGCTGAAAAGGATCACGACTTCTTCCACAGCCCGGGCAATGCCCTTCAGGCACATGGAGAAACGGTTGCGGCTGAGGATGGGGAACACCAGGCCCACTTTTTTGGCCTCGTTGAACTTAGCGCGGATGTCCTGTGCCACGTGGTCAACGGTAACATAGTTGCCCTGGGCACGTGCCACCACGGACTCGGTAACGGCAATGATGTCGCGGTCCTTCAGGGTGTAGTTGTCCTCCTTCTCGGATGCGTACACGCTGTTGACAACGATATCGACGATGTCGTCGCCTTCACGAATGATGGGGCCCTGGATGCCTCTGGAAATAACGCCTGCCATGGTCAGTCCTCCAATATATTAAAATAGCGGGAGTCACATATCACGGGGTAGGATACCACGTGTGATAGTTTCGTACAAAAATTACCGAAAATATTATACTCGCTTATAGCCTGAATAACAAGTCCTAATTTGACAGGAATTCGATTTTTTCCTGCATAAATTTCGGTGTCTGGTGAAAAAATGGGAGAAATATTCGCCTTGCGGGGCGGCGCCGCTTCCTGTATAATCTAGGGTGATTCTATATTAAAGGAGGACTGAGCTTGAAGAAAACCATTCCCTACGCAGGCTTTGAGCTGGGCCCCATCCGCCCCCCCAGCGAGGCCTACAGCCTGCTGCTGCGCATCAACCGCGGCTGCGGCTGGAACAAGTGCCGCTTCTGCGGCTTTTACCGTGACATTCCCTTCAGCATCCGCTCTGCGGAGGACATCAAGAAGGATATCGACCGCATCAAGTATTGGGTGGATGTCTTCCAAGGCAGAGTGGCCCAGGCGGGCAATCCCCAGACCGAGGGTGAGCAGGAGGCCTGTTACATGGCCTACAACTGGATTCAGAGCGGCATGAAGTCCGTCTTTTTCCAGGACGGCAACAGTATCCTGATGAATCCCGACGGCATGATCGAGGTTCTGGAGTACCTGAAGGCCACCTTTCCCCAGATCCAGCGCATCACCTCTTACGCCCGGTCTGACACCATCAACCGACTGAGTCCGGAGCGTCTCACCCGCTACCGGGAGCTGGGCCTGAACCGGTTCCATATTGGTCTGGAGACAGGCAACGACTATATTCTGAAGCTTATGAACAAGGGCGTGGACAAGGCCACCCAGATCCAGGCCGGCATCAAGGCCAAGGCCGCCGGCATTGAGATCAACGAGTTCTACATGCCCAACATGGGCGGCCGGGAGTACGCCCGGGAGAGCGCCCTGGACACCGCAGACGTGATGAACCAGGTAAACCCCGACTTCATCCGCATCCGCTCCATGGCTCTGGCCGAGAACCTGGAGATGTATGAGGACTACCGATCCGGCCTGCTGACCCGCCCCAACGACATCGAAACCATCCAGGAGATCCGCCTGTTCATCGAGAACCTCCATGGGATCACCAGCGTGGTGGACAGCGACCACATCCTGAACATCCTGCTGGAGCTTCGGGGAAAGCTGCCCGAAGGCAAGGACCGGATGCTAGCCACCATCGACCGGTTCCTGGAGATGCCCGAGGACACCCAAAACATTTTCCGTCTGGGCCGCCGCATCGGCGTCATGAGCAATCTGCGCGACCTGAACAACAGCATCCTGGTGGACAAGGTCAAGCAGACCATGGACCGCAGCGGCATCGACAAGACCAACATCGACGCGGTCTGCGACCAATTGATGATCCGCTGTATCCCCATTTGACACGGTATCCCCATAAGAATCCCCCATCCCCACAGCCGTAAAAGGTCGAGTGGATGGGGGCTTTTTTTCTGAGAAATGTGTTCACGGCACCTCCGTTACCTTTAAAATCTCCCGTTTCAGCCGGGAGATGATCCGCTTTTCCAGCCGGGAAATGTAGGACTGGGAGATCCCCATCCGCTCGGCCACCTCCTTCTGGGTGTGCTCCCGGCGTCCTCCCAGGCCGAACCGCAGGGTAATGATCTCCCGCTCCCGGTCATTGAGCTTCTCCAGAGCGTCGGCCAGCATCTGCCGGTCGGCGTCCTCCTCCATGGGCTTGATGACCAGGTCGCTCTCCGTTCCCAGGATATCCGACAGCAACAGTTCGTTGCCGTTCCAGTCGGTGCTCAGGGGCTCGTCAAAGGGGACCTCGCTCTTGAGGGATGCCGTTTTTCGCAGGTGCATGAGGATCTCATTCTCAATGCACCGGGAGGCATAGGTGGCCAGCTTGATATTTTTTGCCGGCTTGTAGGTCCCCACGGCCTTGATCAGCCCGATGGTCCCAATGGAGATCAAGTCCTCAATACCCACCCCGGTGTTCTCAAAACGCCGGGCAATGTAGACCACCAGCCGCAGGTTATGCTCAATGAGCGTAGAGGATGCGCTCTGGTCCCCTTCGGACAGGCGGGCAATAAGATCTGCCTCCTCCTCCCGTTTCAAGGGAGCTGGCAGCACGTCGCTGCCACCAATGTACATGATCTTTCCGGGCAGCCACAGCTTTCGCCGTGCCAAAAAGAGCCGCAAGGCCCAACCCCATTCCCTCCAACTTCGTTTCACTGTACACGCCTCCTTCTTCTATCCTTCGCTGCCGATCAGGGCGCAATAGCCGCCTCCGTCGGAGACCGGTGTGGGCGACAAGGCCGTCAAACAGTTTCGATAGGCCCGCTTCCCATACTCCGCCCGTTCCACCCGCAGGGCCAAAAGCATGCCGCACTCCACCCCCACCGCCCGATAGGGCAGCAGTTGGAGCCGCAGGCTCCCGGCCCGGCCCTCCAGGTCCCGCAGCAGCGCCACAGGATCGGAGAGGCTGGCCCGGTCCTGGAAGATCTCCGGCACCAGATCCCGCAGCTTCTCCCCCTCGATAACCACCACCGGACGGCCGGTGAGAGGGTCCTGCAGGGTATTCCCTGTGTCCCGCAAAGCCAGAACGGTCACCGTTTTCCCCTGATGGGAAAGACTCAGCTCTTCCAGCTCTCCGGCCGTGCGGGTGTGGGCAAACTGGCCCCGCAGCAGCAGGGACAGGAAGCCATAGCTGAGGGCAGCCGCCACCAAAATGCCGCGCATGCCCAGCGATGGCCCCAGAAATCCCACTTGGCCCGTCTCCGTTCCACGCACCATGGACAGAAGCAAAAGGCCCCCGCCAAAGGCGCAGGAGAGGACCAGAAAAAGACCGCCTGTGCGAAGAATACGTTCCGAACGTCCAAAGGCAACCAACACCATGGCTGCGGCTCCCGCCGCCTTACAGGCCGGGTGCTCCAGAAAGGCCCAGGCGGGGAAGAGGGCCAAGCCTGCATAGGCTGTCCCCAGGCCGCTGCCCAGGACATACCGCCAGCGAACCACAGGGTCTCCGTCCAGCTTTCCGGCACAGGCCAGGAGCAAGTAGTTCACCACGAAGTTCATCACCAGATAAGCATCCAGATAGAGAACCGTCATGCGCCATCCCTCCCCGCCTTGCCCAAATTTGTTCCCATTATAAGTCCCCGCTCCTTCAAAAAAAGTCAGAAGGAGGGCGGGACAAAAAAGTTTGTCCCGCCCTCCTTCGGTCAAATCAGCGGAAAAGACCCGCCCTGGGAGACGAGTCTTTTCCGCTTCACACCATCAATTGGTTATGCATTCACACTGTCCAGAACAGCGTCCCGGAAGTGCAGTGGGGACAGCTGCAGGTGGTTAAACCGCTCGGCCAGGTGAAGAACATTGTCACAGCTGGGGGAGATATCCTCAATCATATCTATCTGAATCCAGGTTCCCATACAATCGCCCAGACACTGGAGGCCATAGGTCATATAGTCCTGGGCCTTGTCCTTGATCAGACTACAGACGGTTTGATATCGCACAGCGGCAGGCACCGCCATGGCCAGGTTTCCCATCATGGCTGCATTCCCACGCTCGTCGTGCCGTTCCATTCCTCTCACAAATATGGCCTCCTTTCAAAAGTTGTGCTTTACATCATCCAGAAAAGGATGGTATACTGTTCGATACCTTATAACATGTATCTTTTTATGAGGCAATGGTAGTCTATTCGCCGGAATCCGTCAATGGCAGATATTCATGCAGCTTTTGAACCGCCCTCATTTTTAATAAAATCCATTATCACAGGTGATAAACTATGATTTCCAACCAGCTGAAGCTTTTAAAAGAGAGACGAAAGCTCACCAACCAGCAGCTGTCCGACCTCTCCGGCGTCCCCATCGGTACCATCAACCGAATCATGGCCGGCCAGACAGACAACCCCAGTTTTCAAACCGTCTGCGACATCGTTATGGCCATGGATGGTTCGCTGGATGAGCTGGTGGGCATCAAGGAGGAAACCCTCCAAGAAAAGAAGGCTGCCAACAAGGAAATCATTCAGCTCTATGAAAGCATGCTGGACAACAAGGAGAAGTGGATGCACCGACTCTTCGTTTGCTGCTGCATCCTGATGGCAGTGCTCATCGGCATCGTGATCTTCGACCTGACGAACCCCCAAATTGGTTTCTTCCAGGGACGCTGATCTACTTCATCTTCATACACAAAAATGGCTGCCGGTACCGGCAGCCATTTTGTTTCTCCACTCGGAATCACTGGTAATGTTTGATGAGGGCCTGGGTCCCCAGGTCACCGTACCCCTCCCCTTCCAGGTTCTTATAGTTTTCCAAAACCTGAGCCAGAATATCCAGCGTGATTCCGCTGCGCCGGGCCTCCTCCAGAGCCAGCCCCATGTCCTTGACAAAGTGCTTCAGGAAGAACCCAGGCGCATAATCCCCTGCCACGATTTTTTCACCAAAAGCATCCAGCTGCTTGCTGCCGGCTGCGCCAGTGGCAAGGGAACTGATCAGCACATGGGGGTCCAACCCCTTAGCCTTGGCATAGGTCAGCGCCTCGCAGACGCCGGACAGGGTTCCCGCGATCATAATCTGGTTGGCCATTTTTGCATGCTGGCCGCAGCCGGCCTTGCCCTGATGGTTGATGTTGGTGCCCATGGCTTGGAACAGGGGCATGCAGGCCTCGAAATCCTCCTGCTCGCCCCCCACCAGGATGGACAGGGTCCCCGCTTTGGCGCCGGTGTCCCCGCCAGTCACAGGGGCGTCCACCACACGGTAACCCCGCTTGACGCCCTCCGCATAGAGCTTCTCCGCCAGCGCAGGGCTAGTGGTGGTCATGTCAATCAGGTATGCGCCAAGCTCCGCGCTGTCCAGGATATTGCCGGGGATAAAATAGACTTCCTCCACGTCCTTCGGAAAACCTACCATCGTGATCACAGCCTCACAGCCCTTGACACAGTCGCCGATGGTGTCATGGAAAACCGCCCCTTCCCCGATGACGTCCTCCACCTTGGCCCGGGTGCGGGCATAAATGTGCAGTTCAAACCCGGCTTTCATCAGATTGCGGACCATGGACTTCCCCATAATGCCTACGCCGATCCACGCAACTTTTTTCATATCGAATCCTCCCTTGGCGTTCTCTTTATTGATATTGTACCATGTTTCTCAAGGGTTGAAAAGAAAAACAAGGACGGGATCATTCCCGTCCTTGCTGTATGCTTGTCTCAAGCGGTTCCTTCTGCAGGACTCTGGCCGGTGATATCACTGTCCAGGTCGCCGCCGCCTTCAGTCTCTCCACCGTTGGTCCCTTCGGTGCCGCCGCCAGTATTGCCCCCGGTACCGCCGGTGTTGCCGGAGGTTCCGGTGTCGCCAGGATCAGGCTGCACAGCGCCTTCCTCCGGCTCGGTGCCAGTAGACTGGCTCTCATCGTGATTGTTGTTGTCGGGATTCTCCACCACTGTGACCACAATCTCCGCAGTCTTCTCGCCAGCGGTTGCCTTAATGATGGCGGAACCCACGTCGCGGCCCGTGATAACGCCGTTCTTATCCACCATAGCCACAGAGGAGTCGCTGCTGCTCCAGGTGATCTTAGCGGGTTTCATGTTGTCCGACTCCATTTCCACGGTAGCCTGGACTGTGTAAGATTCACCGGATTTGATCTCCACAGTCTCCTGGCCCACCTTGATGTTCACAACGCCGGGAGCCACATCCACCACCATGACAGTCTTTTGGATGGTCTCGCCGTTGATGTTAGCGGCAATGGTAGCGGAACCCTCCTTCTTCGCGGTGAGTGTGCAGGTCTCCCCGTTGCCATCCACGGAAACCACGTTGTTCTCGCTACTGCCCCAAGTGATCTCGTATTCCTCAGCAGCAGACAACCCTGTGATGCTGGCCGTGGTGGATTCGCCCACCACAATGGTCTGGGAATCCAGTTCGATCTCATAGTCACTTTTATCGCCGCCGATAAAGGACTTGATAATCAGGGCCGCCAGAATGATCAGAACCAGGCCCAGTACGATGGGCACCAACTGGATATTCTTCTTCCGCTTCTGGGGGGAACCTCTCCGGCCGTCGGAAGGACGCCGGCCAGAGGAAGACCCCTTTCGGCCACTTCCGCTCCGGGAACCGGAAGAACTGCGGGAACGACTGTCGTAGGAAGAGCGGCGGTCAGAACCCCCCCGGCTGCTACCATAGTGGGAAGGAGACCGACCTGAAGAACTGCGGGAACCGCCGCCGCTGGGCTTTCTCCGGACGCCGCTGCGGTCGTCCCAGTTGGGGGCAGTGCGCTCCCAGTCCAGCTGATCAAAATCGTCGTAGTAGCCCTGGTTTCGGGTGCTGTACCGGTCGGAAGACCGGTAATCCCGGCTATAACCCCGGTCGTAGCTGCTGTAGCCCCGGTCGTAGTCCCGGTCATAGCCGCTATAGCCGCGGTCATAGTCTCTGCTGCTGTAGCTCCGGTCATAATCGCGGCTGCTGTAATCCCGGCCACCGGAAGAGCGGCGGTCAGAGTTCCGGGTACTGCCGCGAGAAGACCGGCTGCTGTATTCGTCAAATTCATCGTATCGCATAAAAAAATCATCCTCCTGACCTTCGTCCAAAGGGAATGGAAATAGACTATTTCTGCATTTTACATATTTCATGTCATTATAACACATCTCGTCTCATGTGGAAACACCCAATTTGTAAAGATTCTGCAAAATATTGTCACCTTTGTTAGGCAGAATCCCTTTCCACCAGCTTTACCAGGACCGGATTTTGTGCTACAATGTTCGTAAAAGTCCTTTGTTTTCAAGAGTCTTCTCACCCCATTACAGAAAAGAGCGCTGCTTATGAAACTGTCTGTTCAAGTCGTGAACCCCGCCGGGAACACCACTCTTTTGGTGCAGACCCCCGTGCCTCAGGAGGATCGCCGGGAGGTGGCCGCCCGTCTTCTGTCCATCCGGGAGCTTCAAGGCCAGCAGGTTGCTTTTCTTGTCCCACCCACGAGAGATGGTGTCATCCGCCTGGAAACGGTGGACAACGCATTCTGCGGCAACGCCCTGCGCTCTGCCGGCCTGTCTTACGCCGCCCAGCGGGGCTTCCGGCGGGAGCAAAAGTTCCCGGTGGAGATCAGCGGCTGCGGCCAAGCCCTCACCGTCCAGGTGAATCCTCTCACCAGCCAGATTTGGGCGGAAACCCCCGTCCCCCAGGAGATCGCCAAGTGTACCCTCTTTGGGGAATCTGCCCGGGCGGTGCTTCTCCCCGGCATTGTCCTCGGCGTCACCCAGACTTCCCGGGACATGGGCGAAGAACAAATCCGTAAAGCCCTTCTGGAACTCTGTAAAACCTTCTCCACTCCGGCCGCCGGGGTCCTCTTTTGGAAGTTCCGGGAGAAATCCATGATTCCCGCCGTTTACGCCAAGGACGCCGACGCCTTGCTGTTTCCCGGCAGCTCCGCCTCAGGCGCCGCCGCCATAGCCGCCTTGAACGCCATAGGCGCAGGAAAAAACGGGACTTACAAGCTGGACGTCCGCCAGCCCGGCGGCGTCATTTCCACCTCTGCCACCGTGCAGAACGGCAAGCTCCAAAAGATCTCCATCGGCGGCAAGGTTCTCCTGGGCCCCACATACGACGTAGAATTCTAAACGACAAAAGAGCCTTCCTCTCGGAAGGCCCTTTTTTTGATGGAAACAAGACAGGAGGAAACTCAGCCGCTGAACTTATCCAGGAACTGACGGGTACGGGGGTGCTTGGGGTTGCCGAAGACCTCGGAGGGGGGACCCTCCTCCACCACCACGCCCCCGTCCATGAACATGACCTGGTCGGCCACATCCCGGGCGAACTCCATCTCGTGGGTGACGATGATCATGGTGGTGTGCTGGTCGGCCAGCCCACGGATGACCTTCAAGACCTCGCCGGTAAGTTCGGGGTCCAGGGCGGAGGTGGGCTCGTCAAAGCAGAGGATATCCGGCTTCATGGCCAGGGCCCGGGCGATGGCCACCCGTTGCTTCTGACCGCCGGAGAGCTGATGGGGATAGTTTCCCATGCGGTCGCTGAGGCCCATCATCGCCAGGAGCTGCGCCCCCTCCTTACGGATGTCCTCCACCTTCTCTCCGGTCTTCTCGCTCTTGGCCATGAGTTCCCGGGCCAGGGTGACGTTTTCCAGGGCGGTATACTGGGGGAAGAGGTTGAAGTCCTGGAATACCAGACCGAAGTGGAGCCGCTTCCGGCGGATCTCATTCTCCTTCCGGGTCTCCGGGTCTGCCGCGTCAAAGAGGACCTCCCCCTTGACGGAAATGGTGCCGGTATCGGGAGTCTCCAGGAAGTTCAGGCACCGCAGGAGGGTGGTTTTCCCGCTGCCGGAGGAGCCGATAATGGCCAGAACCTGGCCCGCTTCCAGGGAGAAGCTGATATCTTCCAGCACCCGGGTGGCGCCGAAATGCTTTTCAATGTGCTGTACGTCTAAGATAGCCATAAGGACGCCTCCTTAGCGGAAGTAGTCGAGCTTGCGCTCGAGGAAGTTGAAGAAGATGGTGAGGATACCCACGAAGAGCAGGTAGAACACGCCGGTGTAGAACAGGGGCCACACCAGACCGCTGGACTTCATGAAGGAGTATCCGGTGAAGGTCAGCTCATACACGGCGATGATGCGGGCCAGGGAGGTGTCCTTGACCAGGGTGATGATCTCGTTGGACATGGGAGGCACAATGCGCTTGATCATCTGCATGAGGGTGATCTTGAAGAAGATCTGGCTCTTGGTCATGCCCAGAACCTGGCCGGCCTCCCGCTGGCCCACGGGGACGCTCTGGATGCCGCCGCGATAGATCACGGAGAAATAGCAGGCGTAGTTCAGGGCGAAAGCCACCACCGTGGCCATCATACGTCCCGTGTCGCCGCTGGGCCAGACGCGGTAGCCCAGGATGCCGGGGATGTAGAAGAAGCCGATGAGCTGGAGCATCAGGGGGGTGCCGCGGACGATCCAGACCAGGGTATTGCACAGCCAGCGGACGGGCGTAAATTTGGTCATGGTGCCGAAGGCGATCAGCAGACCCAAAGGCAAGGCGAAGAGCAGGGTCAGAAAAAAGATTTGAACCGTGCTGCCCAGGCCGGTGAGCAGGGTTTGTGTTACGTTCCAAAGCATGGAAAAAACTCCTCTGTCTTTCTATAAGCCGCCCAAAGGCAGAGAGCGAGACCGCCCTCTGCCTTTGGAGTTTATTTGGATTTGGATTGGAAAGGGATTTCCATTAGCCGGGCAGAACCACGACCTGGGCGTTGTTGCAGTATGCGTTGGTGCAGTTCATGGCTGCGGTGACCTCAGCGGTCAGGGTCATGCCGTTCCAGACCACGTCGATGTTCTTGGAATCCAGCTCCATGATCTTGTTGTCCCAGTCGATCACCACGAACTGGATCTCCACGCCCAGCTTCTCAGCCACCAGACGGGCCATGTCAGCGTCGAAGCCGATCCACTCGTCGCTGCCCTCTTCCTGGTAGTCCATGGGAGCGAAGTCAGTGATGCCCACCACCAGGGTGCCCTTCTCCTGGATATAAGCCACGTCGCCGTCAGCGGCGATCTCAGGCTCAGCAACCTCGGGCTGCTCCACCAGAGCGGCGCCGACCTTGTAGGTCTCGGCGATGGTCTGCATGGTGCCGTCAGCATAAGCAGCGGACATGACCCAGTTGATATAGTCGGTCAGGTCGGAATCCTGGCGGCAGCCTGCGCCGTACTCCTCAGTGGTCAACTCGTCGCCGGTGACCAGATCAGGATAGCTGGTGTCCTCGCCGATCATGGCGTCGGCCATCAGCAGGTCGATGATGGCGGCATCGGAGGTGCCGGAGGCCACTTCCATCAGGGCATCTGCCTGGGAGGCCACGGAGTTGTACTCGAAGCCCTGCTCAGCGGCTACTGCCTCACCGGCGGAGCCGGCTTCCACGGCGTAGACCAGAGCGGTCTCTTCGCTGCTGTCTTCAGTGGGTTCAGGGGTTTCACCGCCGCCGCAGCCGGCCAGCAGGGAGCAGCCCATAGCGGCTGCCAGGAACAGTGCAAGATACTTCTTTTTCATGGTTTAACGCTCCTATCATAAGATTTGGTTTGTTTAACACTCTATTGCAGTAAAGTACTAACATAATACCACAACAAAGCAGGATTGCAACCCCTTTTTTCAAAAATTTTACGAAACCTTGATTTTCGTCAAAACAACGAAAGCGCCCGGGGCTGCCGGGCGCTTTCCGCGCTGTTTTTCTTTTATTCTTCGGCGGCCACATTGGGAAGCGCCACCGTCAGCTCCACGGGCAGAGGCGCCGGGACGGACTGGACCGCGTCGCCGCTGGAATCCTCCAGATCCCCAAGGCCGCACAGGAACTTCCCCAAATCGGACCCCCAGGCCCACAGGGTTCCATCGTTCTTGGCCGCCAGGGTGGTATAGCTCCCCGCCGACACCAGGGCCGCGTCCTCCATGACCTGAACCGGCTGGGCCTGGAACCGCATCTCGTCCTCCCCTGCCAGGGGCTGCCCGGTCCCGAGCTGGTTGAATCGGTCAAACCCCCAGGTCCACAGGGTCCCATCAGTCTTGATAGCCGCCATATGCATGGTGCCAAAGGTGATCTGGGCCACATTTTCCATCACTTGGACGGGTTCCGATCGGTCCCGGGTATCTCCGGTTCCCAACTGGCCATACTCGTTATCTCCCCAGGTCCAAAGGGTTCCGTCGGTCTTCAGAGCGGCGGAGCAGGACAGACCGGCGCAGATGGCCGCCACATCGGTCATCACCTGGACCGGAATATCCCGATTGGTCGTGTCCCCGGCGCCCAGCTCTCCTCTGCCGTTGTTGCCGCAGGCCCACAGGGTCCCGTCGGTTTTCAGGATCAGGGTGTGATAGTCCCCGCAGGCCACCGCCTGCACATCCTCCATGACCTGGACGGGGCTCTTCCGGCAGGCTCCCCCGACTTTGTTCTTCTGGTCCTTCCCATGGCCAACGCCCAACTGGCCGTGGTCATTATCCCCCCACATCCAAAGGGTTCCGTCCTCTTTGACGGCCGCAGTAAAATAGGCCCCGGCGGACACCGACGCCACGTCTGCCATGATCTGGATGGGAACGGACTGGTAGGGAGTGACGAACCGGTGGGGAATGATAAAGGTCCAGTACCAGATCACATCCTTGTCATTGACCCGTTTCTGGCCCACCTGACCGTTGTCGTTGCAGCCCCAGGTCCACAAGGTGCCGTCCTCCTTGACAGCCGCCCCGTGAAAATCGCCCAGAGCCACGGACCGGACCTCCTCCAGGATGGGGGCAGGGCTGGTTTGATACAAAGTCCCATACGAGTCCTCATGGTCCCCCTGGTTGTCGTTGCCCAACTGCCCGTAGCTGTTGCAGCCCCAGGTCCACAGGGTCCCATTGTCATCCACCACTGCGGCACAAACGCCGCTGACGCCCAGAGCTTCGGCCTGGGCCGTCTCAACGGCCCCCGCCGGGGCGGCCAGACTCAGAGCCAGGAGCAGGGTCAGAATCCAAGGTAACGTATGCTTTCTCATAGCGCTTGCCTCCTTTAAGTCCGGTCAACAAAAAAGGCGCCGCCCATCCTGTGGGCCAGTGGTCCAAGGGTGTACGGTGCCTTTTGCTTCTTTCTTTTATTCTACCAAAATAAACCTCTGTTTACAAGGGCTTTTCCTCCTGTTTAATACTTTGTCTCCCGAGGAACCAGGAAGGTATCGCCGTCCTGGGCAAGCTGGTTCAGAACCCCCGCCAGGATGGGGCCGGAGGTTCGGGTGTCCAGCAGGACCCGGCCGCCCTTCTGCCCCTCTCCGTAGTCCACGATGCTCTCGTAGATCTGGGTCGAGGTGCCGCCGGACTTGGTCGTCAGGCCCGGAGACCAGCAGAGATACCCGGCGTCGGCCAACTCCTTGTCGCCGGAGAGGACAAACCAGGTCTCCTGCCGCAAGATTCTGGACAGCAGATCATGCCCTTTTCGAACGCTCTGGAGCCGTTCCTCCGCCGTATCGCCCACGGGGATCAGGCCCACTTTATGCCCCCGTCCGGCGGCTTGCCGGATCTGGTCCCCAGAGGCAGCCAGGGTATCCGCCGGGAAAAAGACCACCGCCGTGGCCTTCACGTTGGCCAAGGCATTGAGGGTGGCGGTAATATCCGTCCCCTGGGAGGCCCGCAGGCCCACATACAGGGAGAACTTGGGGGCATTCTCCTGGGTGACCTGGGGTTCCTCTACCGCAGGAGGCGTAGGATTCGTGTTGCCATTGCCATTGTTATTGCTGCTCCCGCTCTGGTTGTAATAACTGTTATACCGGCTGCGCATCATGGAGGACGCGGAACTGATAAACAGGGAGTCGCTGAGAACGGCGCTGCCGTCCTTGATGCGCAGGAAAGGACCATAGTCCGTGGTGCAGAAGGAATAGCTCAGGCCGAAATACCGGCAGACGGCATAGGCCGGAACGTAATAGGTCCCATTCTGACGGACCACCTTGCTGGGAACCGGCGGGTCTCCCCCTGTAGCGGAAGCCGTCCCGTCCACCAGGTTGAAGGTCATGGTCTTGCCGGAAAGATTATAGAAGATCAGGCTCTCGTTGTTATCCGTAAAGCCGTAGTACACGCCGAAGTTGATCCCCGTAACCCGGTTGTTGAAGGCGGTCACCGGCACGTAGACCCAGCCGCTGTGCTGAATGGGCGTGGTCTGGACAGACTGGGGGGCCAGGGTATCGTTGAGGGACAGGAAGAACAGACTGTTGGACGCCGAAGAGGGCACCACCAGCAGGGACAGGGTCAGGGCAGCGGCACAGACCAGCGCCAGGATCTTTTTCTTCATAGAGGCCCCTCCTTTCCCGGGATTTTCTTGGTTTCTATGATTTTATCACGAAATGGGCAGGTTTTCAATTGCAATTCTCTCCCCACTCCTTTATCATATATCTATAATTGTAGTCATCATCAGCCAAGATTCCACATATTAGGAGGTCAAATCTATGGTATTCGTATGTTACCCCCGCTGCTCCACCTGCAAGAAGGCCCAGAAATGGCTGGAGGAAAACCAGGTGGACTACACCTTTCGGGACATCAAGGAGGACAACCCCACCCTGGAGGAGCTGAAAACCTGGCACGAAAAGAGCGGTCTGCCCCTGAAGAAGTTCTTCAATACCAGCGGCCAGCTCTACCGCTCCATGGAGCTGTCCAAGAAGCTCCCCACCATGCCGGAGGAGGAACAGTTCGCCCTGCTGGCCTCCGATGGGCTGCTGGTAAAGCGCCCCCTGGTGGTCACCGACGACAGGGTTCTGGTAGGCTTCAAGGAAGCCGACTGGGCGGACGCCCTGAAGTAAGGGGGCGGACCCATGCGCATCTTAGTCAGCGCCTGTCTTATGGGCGTGGGCTGCCGGTACGACGGCAAGAGCAACCAGCTGCCCCAGTTGGAGCAGCTCATGAAGCAGCACACCTGCATCCCCGTCTGCCCGGAAATCTTCGGTGGCCTGCCCACTCCCCGGGTTCCCGCCGAGCGCCAGAGCAGCAAGATCATGACCCAGGACGGCCAGGACGTCACCCAGCAATTTGTCCGGGGCACCGCCGAGGTCCTGCGTCTGGCGGACCTCTACCACTGCAAGGCCGCCCTGCTGAAGGAACGCAGCCCCTCCTGCGGCAGCGGACAAATTTATGACGGAACCTTCACCAAAACCCTGACGGAAGGGGACGGCCTCACCGCCGAAATGCTGAAGCGGAAGGGCATCGCCGTCTATGGGGAGTCCCAGATCGGGGAGCTGGTGAACGACCGCCCGTTTTTCTTCAGTATCTGAGGGCAGACCAGACCATGAAAAAGGTCTCGAAAGGCATGTCTTTCGAGACCTCTTTTTATATCTCCGTAGAAATTTCTCTGCCGTTAAGCACCGCCTGGACCAAAGTGTCCCCCTCGTAGGACAGCTTCAGGGAGAAGAACGGCACATTCCGGGTCAGCAGATCCAAAAAGATCTTGTCCCCCGTCCAGATGGGCAGATCCTGCACGGCGGACTTGTCCACCCACTCCAGATCCCCCTCATTACACTCGATCATCTCCCCCTCAAAGCCGTCAGCGGTGAAGAGGTGCATGTACTCCGTGTCCCACTGGTCGGACACAAAGGTCACCAGTCCCCGGTAGGCATAGCGGGTGAGGGTCAGGCCGGTCTCCTCCTTGACCTCCCGCAGGAGACACTCCTCCGGGCTCTCCTTATCCTCAAACTTGCCGCCGACACCCACCCACTTGTCCTGGTTGATGTCATTCTTCTTTTTTACCCGGTGGAGCATGAGATACTGCCCCTCCCGCTCGATATAGCATAAGGTGGTGTTCCACATGGCGCTGCCTCCTCAATATCTCTGAATAAACCGGTCGTAGATGGTGCGAACCTCCCCGTCGATAAAGGGCAGGAAAGCTTCTCGGATTTCCCGGGGAATCCCATAGCAGGCCGCCGCCACCGAACCGGCCATGGCGGCGATGGTGTCGCTGTCCCCACCGATGGAGATGGCGTTGCGGATGGTCTCCTCCAAGCTCTCCGCCTCCAAAAAGGCCACCACGGCCTGGGGGACACTGCCGGCACAGGAGACGTCAAACTGATAGTCCGCCCGAATCTCGTCCAGGGTGAAGTCCAGGGGATAGTACCGGGTCACATGGGCCCGGATGGCCGCCTTCTCCGCCCCCTGCCGGGCCAGATAGACCGCCCCGGCGATGGCCTCCGCCCCGGCAATCCCGTCCGGGTGGTTGTGGGTCACCTCCGCCGAAGCCCTGGCCAGGGCCAGGCACTGGCTCAGGCTCTCCGCCGCCCAGGCCACCGGGGAGACCCGCATGGCGCTGCCATTGCCCAGGCTGCCGTAGGGCCGGGGCTCCTCCGCCTGGAGCCACCGCTCAAACCGGGGGCCGTAGCCAAGGCCGGGATAGGAACGGCCCAGCCGACGCATCTCTCCCACCACATTGGCCCGGAACCCGTCCAGGTCACGCAGGTCGCTCATCAGCACCGCCGAGGCCACCGCCGCCGTCATAACGCTGTCGTCGGTCATCCGGCATCCCGGATGCACCAGCGGAAAGTCTTTGCTTTTTATATTTTTCCATTCGTAAATGGACCCGGCAATATCGCCGATCAACGCACCCAGCATGGCAGGCACTCCCTTCTGTGCGTATTTATTGCCCATTATATCATATCTCCCCCAAAGAAACAACGAGCATGCCCCGGCAGGCTGCAAGGCCCTGCCGGGGCATGCTCGTTTGCAAGTCAATGAGAAGACAACGAAAGGTTGTTGTGTTTTCCGGAAAGAAGACCCGCGCCCATGATGACCAGGCACACGGCCATGCCCAGGAACAAGGGGTCGAAGGGGATGGCCAGGAGCTTGCCCGCCAGCACG
Source organism: Oscillospiraceae bacterium (assembly GCA_016295225.1). GTDB lineage: Bacteria > Bacillota > Clostridia > Oscillospirales > Oscillospiraceae > Evtepia. Next base: position 20,262 of record JAEDLP010000020.1, read on the forward strand.
GCAATGGGACCGGCGATAATGGCCGCCAATGCAAACCGGCTGGGAATTTTTCCCTTGAGCCACAGGCCGCCGCACATGGGCAGGAAGACCACCGCTCCCCGCAGGCCCATGGACAGGAAGCCAAAGTCGTTGATCATAGCGCCGGGGACCAGGATAGCCACAGCGGCGGCGATCACCAGGATGATCATGATGGTGCCGCGGGTGACCTTCAGGTTGACCCCGGACTC
>JAEDLP010000128.1 GCA_016295225.1 Oscillospiraceae bacterium
AGCGGGCGAAGGAAACTGTCATGGCGGAGCTGCGCCAGACCTTCCGTCCCGAGTTCCTGAACCGGATCGACGATATCATCGTTTTCCGTTCTCTGACCCAGGAGGATATCCGGGAGGTGGCCCGCCGGATGCTGAAGACCGTGGCCGACCGCATGGAGACCATGGGCATCCATCTGGACGCCGGTGACGAAGCGGTGGCCGAGCTGGCCAAGGAGGGCTTTGATCCCAAGTACGGCGCCCGACCCCTGCGCCGGGCCATCCAGAGCAAGGTGGAGGACGCCGTGGCCGAGAAGATGCTGGACGGCACCCTCCGGGCCGGAGATACCGCCAGACTCACCGTGGAGGACAACAAGCTCTGCGTCATCAAATAAGAAAAGGGGCTGCCTCTTTTGAGACAGCCCCTTTTGCAGTGCCGGACGGAGATGTACTGCACGGCTTCCTTTCCCGCAAACAAAGAAAATGGAAGCTGCATCGCCTTGATTTGTTCACACTTTTCCTGTATCATAATTGTTAGTTTCAGTTTTCACAAAGAAGGGAGCATGTTTCATGCCGTTTACATTCAATTTCGGCGGCTTCAATCCCGGGGATTTCGGCGGCTTCAACGGCGCGGAAGGCCAGGGGAACGCCGGCTATACGCCGCCCCGTCCAAAGAAGGAGCGCAAGCCCCGGAAGCCCATCGGCAACGCCTTCACCCGCACCCTCATCAACCTGGCGGTGACGCTGGTGTTCGGCCTGGTGTATTTCTACGTGGAACTGCCGGCCATCAACCTCCATGCGGAGGAATTCTACGTCTTTGCTTTCCTGCTGTGCGCGGTGTACTGCGTATGCGCCGTGCTGACCTCCGGCTTCCAGGGTGAGGGAGTACGGGGGTATGTGGGCTTCGTGAAGAAGCAGTGCACGGTCCCTTTCCTGGCTTTCATCGGCCTGATCGCCGTCATCGCCGTGGGTGCCATCAGCTCCTGGGTGGTGCTGCGGGCCTCCAGCTACAGTGAACTGCTGCCCCTTCAGAGCGGCGACTTCACCGCCGAGGTGGAGGAGATCAGCTATGACCAGATCCCCATGCTGGATGCGGATTCCGCCTCCCGTCTGGGCAGCCGGAAGCTGGGCGAGCTGGCGGACATGGTGTCCCAGTTTGAGATCCTGCCCAGCTACACCCAGATCAACTACCAGGGCCGCCCGGTCCGGGTGACCTCCCTGGCCTACGGCGACCTGATCAAGTGGTTCACCAACCGTTCCGACGGCCTGCCGGCCTATATCGTCATCGACATGGTGACCCAGGAGGCTGAGGTGGTGCGGCTGAACGAAGGCATGAAGTACACCGTGGCCGAGCACTTTGGCCGGAACCTGTACCGCCACCTGCGGTTCCAGTACCCCACCATGATGTTTGATGAGCCGGTCTTTGAGATCGACGAGGACGGCATCCCCTACTGGGTCTGCTCCCGCATCGTCAAGACCATCGGCCTCTTCGGCGGCACCGATGTGGAGGGCGCCGTGCTGGTGAACGCCATCACCGGTGAGAGCGAGTACTACCAGGAGGTCCCCAGCTGGGTGGACCGGGTGTATTCCTCCGACATCATCATGGACCAGTACGACTATTACGGCATGTACCACAACGGTTTCCTGAACTCCCTGTTCGGCCAGCGGGATGTGACGCTGACCACCTCCGGCTGGAACTATATCGCCATCAACGACGACGTGTATATGTACACCGGCGTCACCTCCGTTACTTCTGACCAGTCCAACATCGGCTTCATCCTCTCCAATCAGCGGACCAAGGAGACCCACTTCTATCCCTGCGCCGGCGCCACGGAGACTTCCGCCATGGACTCCGCCCAGAGCCAGGTGCAGCAGATGCGCTATGTGGCCACCTTCCCCCTGCTGCTGAACATTGCGGACCAGCCCACCTACTTCATGTCTTTGAAAGGCGAGGACGGCCTGGTGAAAATGTACGCCATGGTCAACGTCCAGCAGTATCAGATCGTGGAGACCGGCAGCACCGTGGCCCAGTGCGAGACCAACTACCGCAAGACCCTGGCCAACGCGGGCCTGATCGGCGCCGGTGACGCCCAGGTGAACCAGGGCGATGTCAAGGAGGAGCACGGCATCATCGCCGAGATCCGCAGCGCCGTGGTGGGCGGCAACACCCACTACTATGTGCGCATGGAGCACAGCCTGGGCTATCTGGACTTCAACGCGGCGGAGGTGCCCAGAGCCGTCTTACTGGATGTGGGCGACAGTATCTGGTACACCTACCGGCTGGATGAGGCTTCTTTCCCGGAGAATGGTATCATTCCTGCTTCTGATTTCCGGTTCGAGGGCGAGGAGAAGCCCACGGACGATTTCCCCCTGGAGACCCGGGCCTGACAAACCATTGAAAAACGGGGCGGTTTTGCCGTCCCGTTTTTTCCTGCAAGCAGAATTGGCCGTTGACAACGTTTGGGGATGCGCATATACTTACTTTAAATCGTAAAATAGGAGCGTGAGACCCATGGAATTGAAGCTGAATAACGCCGTGCTCGGCGAGGAGCTGTCCGGCATTCGTCGTTTTACCTTCCTGGTGCGGGGAACTCCCGGCGCCTGTGCCCTGACCATCGGTGAGCCGGACCTGAACACCCCGGACGTGGTGAAGGAGGCCGCCAAGGCCGCCCTGGATGCCAACGACACCCACTATCCTCCCGGAAACGGCTATCCCTATATGCTGGAGGCCATCTCCAAATTTGAGGAAAAGGCCCATGGGCTGCACTATGACCCCGAGGAGATCATCCTGACCATCGGCGCCACCGAGAGCCTGCACATTGCCCTGGCCACCGTGCTGAACCCCGGCGACGAGGTCATCATCCCCACGCCCTCCTTCAGCCTGTATGCCTCCATTACCCGACTGTGCCGGGGTGTGCCCGTGAACCTGCCCACGGAGGACAACCATTTCCAGGTGGACCCGGAGGCTCTGAAGGCTGCCATCAATGAAAAGACCAAGGCCATCATCCTGACCTCCCCCAACAACCCCACCGGCTGCATCTACACCAAGGAGACCCTGGACGCCATCCACGAGATCCTGGTGGACAAGCCCATCTTCGTTCTGTGCGACGATGTGTACCGCACCCTGGTCTACACGGAGGACTACCACAGCTTCTCTGAGTATCAGGACATGCGGGACCGCATCATCGTCATCAACAGCTTCTCCAAGCCCTACGCCATGACCGGCTGGCGCCTGGGCTACTGCCTGGCGGACGCCCCCATCCGGGACCGGATGCAGATCTTCCACCAGTACATGGTGGTCTCCGCGCCCTCCTTCGTCCAGCCTGCCTGCGTGGCCGCTCTGGAGAGCGACACCAGCGGCATGGTGGAGATCTTCCGCAAGCGCCGGGACTATGTGTACAAGCGGCTCACCGATATGGGCCTGGAGGTCCAGGAGCCGGAGGGCGCCTTCTACATGTTCATCAACATCAAGAAGTACGGTATGGACTCCCTGACCTTCTGCGAGAAGATGCTGAAGGAGGGCCTGGTGGGCCTGATCCCCGGCTGCTACTTCGACTGCGAGGGCTACATGCGCCTGAGCTACTGCTACTCCGACGCGGACCTGAAAGAGGGCCTGGACCGGGTGGAAAAGTTTATTAAGACGCTGTAAATGGGATAAAAAATACGCTGTGCGCCGTGCACAGCGTATTTTTTATGGTTTGCGTCGTTTGATGAAATAGTTTGCCAAGCGTTGGCCAGCATACCAAAGGGGCAGAAACAAAGCTATGAGCAGCAGCGAGAGAATCAGACTGCCGATACCGCCTACCTGACTGATCAACACGAAAAAAACTTCTGAAAAACCGCATAGCAGCGCCAGGGAAAAACCCCACAGCATACAGAATCCGGCTATGCCGCGGCGGAACCGTTGAAGGGAAGTGTCAGCGGCAAAAAGCTCGAAGCCAGCCAATAGCATTACCGGGGTTCCCAGCAAAACCACCAG
>JAEDLP010000129.1 GCA_016295225.1 Oscillospiraceae bacterium
TGGTGCCGGTGACCGGACTCGAACCGGTACGCTGTCGCCAGCGGCGGATTTTGAGTCCGCTACGTCTACCAATTTCATCACACCGGCAAAGTGTATTGAATCGTCAATGATTATACAACAGCTTTCGGTGGATGGCAAGGGTTTTTCTTTTACAAATTTCAAATTAATCATAGGAAATCCCGTTGGAATGTGGTATGATATGATATTATGGTATGATTATGGGAACATCCCGGGCGGTTCAGCCCGGATCGCTAAGAAAGGGGGAGGATGGTCCGTCATGGCACGGAAGATCCTGGGGCTCATCACCCTGACCATTTGCCTGTTGGGGCTGACCGGCTGCGTGTTCGGCAGCGTGGATGAAATGTACGCCCTGCCCAAATCCTCCGAGGCCTATGTGAACCTCCAGGCCAAGATCAACGAGGAAAAGGGCAGCAACGAATATATCGCGCCGCTCAGCGGCGAAAACCGCCAGACCATCCAACTGGTGGACATGGACGGGGACGGCGCCCAGGAGGCGGTGGCCTTCTTCCGGGACAATTCCTCTGACGCACCCCTGAAGATCGTGATCTTCAAGATGGACGACCGACAGGAGTACCAGGTCTGCGCCCGGATTGAGGGGGTGGGCAGCGAGATCGAGTCCATCGACTACCTGAATCTCTGCGGAACCCCCGGCATGGACATTCTGGTCAGCTGGCAGGTGAGCGCTTCGGTCCACACCCTGGTGGGCTATTCCATCGACGGCAGCGAGCCGGTGGAGATCCTCCGCACCGGCTATGAGCGGTATCTGGCGACAGATCTGGACCAGGACGGCCGGGTGGAGCTGGCCTTGACCCAGGAGGAGAGCGGGGCGGCCTCCCGCTGGCGCATCGAGTATTACGACGGCCGGGAGGGGATCATGGAGCTGGTCTCTTCGGCCCCTCTTTCCCAGGGCGCCACGGATGTGAGCACCTGGACGGACGGTTATCTGAAAGGGGAGGTTCCCGGGCTGTTCGTGACCTCCTACTTTGGCAAGGACGTGCTCATCACCGACGTGTTCTGTCTGGATGACAAGGGCCTGCGGAACATCTCCCTGGCGGGGACCTCCGGCCAGAGCGCCAACGTCTTCCAGTACTATGCCGGGGTCTATCCCACGGATATGAACGGAGACGGACTCACCGACGTGCCTGTGGCCCAGGAGATCCCCTCCTATGGGAACAGTTCCACCGAGACCTTCTGGTGGATGGACTGGATGACCTATGGGCCGGACGGCAAGGCCTCCCAGGTGATGACCACCTACCACGGCAGCGACGGCTGGTACCTGGAACTCCCGGAGGATTGGACGGGAGACTTCTCCATATGCCGGCAGGAGAGCTCCACCACTGGCGTGCGCAGCGTGACCTTTGCCAAGGGAACGGAAGCGGCCGACGAGGAGGGCGAGGCCGGTTCGCCCCAGCCCTTCCTGACCATCTGCGCCCTGATGGGGGCGGATCGGGAGACTCTGGCCCACCAGGGGGGACGGTTCATCCTCTGGACCGACAGCACCACCATCTATACGGGTGAGTTCCTCTCCGGCTGGGACTGCGGCCTGGACGAGAAAGGCCTGACTGAGCGCTTCCACCACAGCACGGCCGGGCGGAACGACACGGGACACTGAGGGGCGGATCGGCCCCATCACAGATAGAAAAGGCGGGACGGGAAACCGTCCCGAAGAAAGGAGCAGAACAATGAAAAAAATTCTGGTTCTGGAGGACGAAGCCAACATTCGCAGCTTCGTGGTCCTCAATCTCAGCCGCGCGGGCTACGAGGCCATCGAGGCCGGCACCGGCGAGGAGGCTCTGGAGCAGCTTCGCCTGAACCCCGACGTACGGGTGGCCATCCTGGATATCATGCTGCCGGACATGGACGGCTTTGAGGTCTGCCGCCGCATCCGGGCCAGCAACTCCAAGATCGGTATCATCATGCTCTCTGCCCGCACCCAGGAGATGGACAAGGTTACCGGCTTCATGACCGGCGCTGACGACTATGTGACCAAGCCCTTCTCTCCCATGGAGCTCACCGCCCGCATCGACGCCCTCTACCGGCGAATCGGCGGGGAGATGATGGACGACGGCGAGATCCAGCAGCCCCCCTTCGTGCTGAACACCCGGAAGCGCACCCTGGAGAAGAACGGCCAGCGGGTGAAGCTCACCCAGGTGGAGTACGCCATTATGAAGATGTTCATGGAGAACCCCGGCAAGGCCCTCTCCCGGGAGGAGATCCTGAAGTTCGTCTGGGGCGAGAACTACTTAGGAGAGCTGAAGATCGTGGACGTGAACATCCGCCGTCTGCGGGTGAAGATCGAGGACGAGCCCACCAGCCCCATCTACATCACCACCATCTGGGGCTACGGCTACAAGTGGGAATTCTGATGGGGGTCTGAGGGAAGCGCGTTATGAGATCCATTCCATTTTTAAAGGTTCGGGGAATCCGCAGGCGGTGGCTGCTCAACAGCATCAGTATCCTGGTGATGATTTTGGCTGTGATGGTCATTGCCTTCTCTCTGGTCATGAAGAATTATTACGACAGCAGCATCCTCTCCGACATGGAGAGCAAGGCCCGCACCGCCTCCAGCTACTTTGGCAGCTATGCCGCCAGCAGCGATATCAGCAGCGGAGACTACCTCACCATCGCCCAGGACTATGTCAGCTCCTTTGAGGACGGCACCAAGATCGAACTCCAGTTTTTGACTGCCGACGGCAAGGTCATTTACTCCTCCAACGGCCTGACCCTGTCGGGGACCATGCCGGAGACCCCGGATCTCCTCCAGCTCCAGGACAAGCAGGAGATCACTTCCTGGACGGGGACCTCTGCCCAGACCGGGGAGCGGATCACCGCCGTGTCGGCCCCCCTGAGCTACGACGGAACCGTCGTGGGCATCATGCGCTACGTGACCTCCATGCGCCTGGTGGACCGGCAGGTGACCATCCTGACCCTGGCAGCGGCGGTGGCCTGCCTGGTGATCCTGGTGCTGGTGTACCTCTCCAACATCTACTTTGTCCGGTCCATTGAGGTCCCAGTGAAAAACATCACCGGCATCGCCCAGCGCATCGCCGGGGGGAGTTACGGAATCCAGGTGGAGAAAAAGTTCGACGACGAGATCGGCGACCTCACCGACGCCATCAACGATATGTCCCTGCGCATCAAGCACGCCGAGAGCATGAAGTCCGAGTTCATCTCCTCGGTGTCCCACGAGCTGCGCACCCCCCTGACGGCCATCACCGGCTGGGCAGAGACCATTATGAACGGTGAGGCCCGGGACGAGCAGGACGTCCGAAAGGGCATGGGCATCATCGCCAGCGAAGCCCGGAGACTCTCCGGCATGGTGGAGGAGCTGCTGGAGTTCTCCCGCATTGAGGACGGCCGCTTTACCCTGTCCATCGAGCCCATTGATATCAAGGCCGAGCTGGAGGACGCGGTGTATACCTACCACGAGTTCCTGGCCGCCGAGGGCATCGCCGTCTATCACCATGACTGCGAGGAGGAGTTCGACCCCATCCCCGGGGACCCCGACCGTCTGCGGCAGGTCTTCTGCAACCTGCTGGACAATGCCGCCAAGCACGGCGGTTCCGGCAAGCGCATCGACACCGAGATCTATCCCGTGGCCGGGGATGTGGTCATCACCATCCGGGACTACGGCCCCGGCATCCCCCCGGAGGAGCTCCCCAACGTGAAGTACAAGTTCTACAAGGGCAGCTCTACTGCCCGGGGCAGCGGCATCGGCCTGGCGGTCTGCGAGGAGATTGTGACCCGCCACAACGGCGAGCTGAACATCCGCAACGCCGACGACGAGTACGGCGGCTGTCTGGTGGAGATCCGCCTGCCGACTGGAACGTAAGTTCGAGAAAAGCCTTGCTTTTTTCTTCATTGTTTGATACCATGGATTCACACCCCTTCCCGGCGTGAATCCTGAACCGAAACCCTGCGGAATGCAG
>JAEDLP010000021.1 GCA_016295225.1 Oscillospiraceae bacterium
GAGGGAGCCAGGTAAGCGTCGGTGGACTCACCGTTGCTGGAGATGCGCAGGGAGACAGCGCCGTTTCTGGGGTCCACCCGGGTGACGGTGCCCAGCAGCATCTCGTGCTCCTTGGAGCTGAACATGTCATAGATCATGTTGTGCTCTGCCTCCCGCATACCCTGGATGATGACCTGGCGGGCGGTCTGGGCGGCGATCCGGCCGAAGTTGCGGGGCTTGATCTCGATGCGGACCACGTCGCCGGTCTGGGCGGTGGGCAGGGTCTTCCGGGCTTCTTCCAGGGCAATCTCGGTGTAGGGGTTGTCGACCTCTTCCACGATCTCCTTCTTCACATACATGCGGACGGTGCCGTTGGCCTCGTTTGCGTCGATGAAGACGTTGTCGGTGATGCCCTCGTGGTCTCTTTTGTAGGCGGAGACCAGGGCCTGGGCGATTTTATCGAGCATATAACTCTTGGGAATGCCCTTTTCCTTTTCGATCAGCGAGATAGCGGCAAAAAATTCCTTGCCGTCCAGCTCGTTGCTCTTTGCGTTTTTTGGTGTTTTCTTTGCCATTCCTAAAACTCCTCAGTACTTGTTAAAAGCTCACGTGCAGGCGCACGAAAGCGATTTCTTTCTTGTCATAGGCAATCTCTTCGCCCCCCACGTTTAGGGTGACGCTGTTGTCATCGTAGCCGGCCAGGATGCCGGTGGCGCTCTTCTGGCCGTTGACGGCCTTGTAGAATTTGACGTCCACTTCCGCGCCCATGAAAGCGTTGAAGTGCTCGGGCTTTTTCAGGGGACGGTCCGCGCCGGCGGAGGAGACCTCAAAGGTGTAGGCATCTTGGATAGGATCAGCCTCATCCAGCAGAGGGTCCACCCCGCGGCTGACGGCTTCGCAGTCGTCGATGGAGACGCCGCCTTCCTTATCAATATACAGGCGGAGATACCAACTGCCGGCTTCCTTGATGTATTCCACGTCCCACAGGGTGCAGCCGCAGGCTTCCACCACAGGACGGGCCAGCTCGGCAGTCAGTTCGGTGATCTTGGACATAGTTACCTCCCACGCGCCGGTTCGGCGCTGTCTATAGATAGTATGTGCGCTCATAAAAGAAAGAGCGGGGCAAGCCCCACTCTCTTCTTACTTACTCTTCATAATACACAGAGATTATACCACGATGGCGCGGAGGTTGCAAGGGCTTTCTGGAAATTCATGAAAAGTTGCGGAATTCGACCTGACTGTCCGTGAAAAGATGATACTATATGTTATAATGATAATAAGCGCAGGAAAGGTGGACTTTATATGGAGAATAAAATTCCGTAAATGTAAAAGAATTATGAAAAAAGGGAAAGTTAGGGGAGAAGGACTTGCCGAAGAACACCAAATTATGTATAATAGTATTCTCCATAGTGTAACAATGGCCTTGTATGACCATGTAGGAATCCGAACCAAAAGGAGGCTGTACGCCTTGGCTAAGGGAAAGAAAAAACGCAAACTAAAGAAACCCTATCGTATCCTGCGGGGGATCTATATGGTGATCGTGGTGATCGCCGCCCTCATCGTGTTGGGATACGCTGTCTATAAAATTGCCATTCCTGAACCGGAGATGGCTCCGGATCCTGCGGGGAGCAGCAGCACCGTGCAGGCTTCCACCCCGGGCATGGAGGATGGCGCCCACCAGAGAAAGGAGCAGACCTACACCTTCCTGCTGGCCGTTCCTGACCAGGAGAGCGGCAACGCCGACGGTATCATGGTGGTGACCTACGACGTACCCAATCAGAAGGTGGGCCTGTTGTCCATTCCAAGAGATACTCTGGTGAAGAAGAAGAACCCCAAGATCAACTCCAGCATGAAGGCCGGTATTGATAATCTGGAAGAAGTGGTCTCCGATCTGGTAGGCTTCCCCATCGACTATTATATCACCCTGGATCTGGATGCTTTCATTGAGATTGTGGATGCTGTGGGCGGTGTGGATTTTGATGTCCCGGTGGAGATGTACTATGACGATCCTGCCCAGGATCTGCACATTCACTACCAGCCCGGCATGCAGCACCTGAGCGGCCAGCAGGCCATGGAGGTCTGCCGCTTCCGCCACAACGCCGATGGCACCGGGTATCCTCTCGGCGACGTCCAGCGGGCCGAGACCGCCCAGAAGATGATGCTTACCATAGCCAAAAAGGTCATGTCTGTGGACAGTCTGGTGAACATCAACGAGTTTGTGGGCATTGTGGAGCGGAACATTGAGACAGATCTCAAAGGCACCGATATTGCCTGGTTTGCGGCAAAGGCTTTGGGCCTGAACCTGTCCACGGGGGTCAGTTCCGGTACATTGCCGGGCGACGGCAACGTGACCTACGGGGGAACCAGCTACTGTTACGAACTCTACCCCGAGGATAGTTTGGAACTCATCAACAAGCTGGTGAACCCTTACACCAGCGCCCTGACCCTGGAGGATATCAATATTTTCCAGGCCCCATAACAGACAAAAACAGGATTAAGCGGAAGGAGCCTGAGGGTTCCTTCCGTTCTTTTTTACAACATTTCTACAGCGCAAGAGAATGGGAATCATCATTCATGGGCGAAATGGACAAAAAGTGCAGCGGAATTTATTTCCTGCGAAAAAGTTGCGGGCGCTTTAATGGTTAAAAGGACATAAAAAAGGTGCACAAATACTTGATATATACAAAAAATTGCAAAAACCCGCTGAGAACTGGAAAACATTGAGCAAAAATACGGCAAAACAAATAAAACTAGAAGTGATTTCTTGTGAAAATAGTATATATTTGTTGGAAACGACGAATAGGTAAATGTTGAACTTTCAGGAAATTGTGCTATAATGGCGTTGCATCAATGAAAAGACGGGAAAAGAGTACCCAGGCAGCCTGCGTTTTGTAAGCTGCCGAAAGAGAAATTGCAAGTCAAACGTGTATTTTGTTAGGAGGGAAAGTAATGAATCTCATGCTTCCTAGCGCTCGTCGTAAAGATGGCGAGAAACAGCCCTGTATCAAGATCTGGAAATTTGACCTTCGTCTTCCTTTTATTCACTATGAATGGGAAATTCCTGAGATGATCCAGGCCTGCGTCGTGTTTATGACTGGCTCGGCCGCAACGGCGTATCTGCAAGACTTATTTGGTTTCACCTTTGAACTGGCTCTGTCCATCGTGTTTGTCCATGAGCTGCTGTACATGGTCAACAACACCCTGGGCGACCCCCTGATCGGCGGCTGGATTACCCCGGCAGTCCCGCTGATCACCGCGTTCCTTCTGAACTTTGAAGGTGTGGAGAGAATGTGGGCACTGACCAGCATGGAACTGGTGCTGGGCCTCATGTACGTGATCCTGGGCGTCACCGGCATTGCCACCAAGCTGGTTGACATCTGCCCCCAGTCCCTGAAGGGCGGCATACTGATAGGATCTGGCTTCGCGGCCTGCTGCGGTGCCTACGGCTTCAAAGCGGTAGAGGCCGGCGGCAAGGGCTTCTTCATGTATCCCATCTCCTGGTCCATCGGCTGCTGCTTCGGCATCTTCCTGCTGTTCTCCCAGGGCTTCGGCAAGCTGAAGTTCACCAGCAAGAACCCCGTGATCAAGCTGCTGACCAAGGCTGGCTTCGTGCCTTCCATCATCCTGGGCGGTATCATCGCTATGGCTATCGGCGAGTGCGATCTGCCTGACTTCTCCACTGTCACCAGCTTCTGGTTCAACCCCATCCCCGGTCTGACCTGGGTTTGGAAGAACTTCTCCATCATTGGTGTGGGCATCCACCCCGGCATCCTGGTTCAGACCATCCCCATGGCGATCATGTGCTACGTTATCGCATTCGGCGATATCGTCGGCGGCACTGCCTTCATGGAGGATACCAAGCGGTATCGTACCGATGAGTACATCGACGTTGACCCCGACCGTACCAACATCTGCTGCGGTATCCGTAACCTGATCGAGGCTTTCTTCAGCCCCACCTGCACCATGTCCGGTCCCCTGTGGTCCGCTATGACCGTTTCCGTGGCCGAGCGTTATAAGACCGGCAAGGAAAACATGTACTCCATCTTCGGTGGTTCCTGCACCTTCAACACCACCAAGTGGATCTGCCAGCTGATCGTGCCTCTGATGTGCCTGATCAAGCCCATCCTGCCTCTGGCCATGGCACAGACCCTGATCATCCAGGCCTTCGGTTCCTTCTACGTGGGCATCAATATGTGCCGCACCAACGTGGAGCGTGGCGTGGCCGGCATCACCGCTGGCGCCATCGCTACCTGCCCGAACCCGTCCTATGGCCTGTTCGTTGGCATCATCCTGGCAATCTTCATCGAGTTCCTGGGCACCAACAAGGCTGAGCGCCGCAAGCTGGTGGAAGAGGGCGTTGACATCTACGTCAAGTCCTGCAACGACCTGCTGGCTGAGCGGGACGCCGCTGATGCTGCCAAGGCAGCCAAGAAGGCAGCTAAGAAGGCTTAATTGTACCTAGTATCGAACCATTTTATACCGATATAATCTCTTTTCTGACAGATGCAAGGCAGCGCGGCGCTCCTCTTTTGAGAGAGCGCCGCGCTGATTTAATTTATTATTTAAATGTAGGAACCCAGCAGCGAAAAATTTTCGCGGAGAGGGCAAAGAAAGGGCCGCCGCCTAATATACTGATAGGGCCTCACCGAGGCAGACCGCCGGTGGTCCGCAGAAATTCGCCGTATTGGGCGCAGATCCCTTTGAAGCAAGTCTGCAGTGCCTTGCGCAGATGACCGTAGTAGCGGCGGTTCAGGGCTTCCACCAGAGGCTCCGGTCCTTGGTGAAGGTCATATCCTGTCAGAATCTCGCGGATAAACCTGCGGCCCAGCTCCGTGGCCATGGTGCAGTCGGCGTCCAGGATGATTCCGTCCGGCGTATGGACTGTGACCACCAGGACCAGGTGATTGTATAGCTTTTGGGCGGTGGTGTTGTCGGGGAGCTTGGCATAGCCGGAAAGAAAGATGGTATCCATGACAGATCGCCTCCGAACAGGTCATTTGCCATAAACTTACCATTATGGAGCTAAAGTGTCAAGTAGCTTTGTCGGCCCCGCAGAGAGGGGAGAAAGGAAAGTTAGCAAATGCTAATGAAAAAGCAGACATGGATTCAGAAAAAATAGGAAGAAGAACCAAGAAAAAAGGCGTAAAACAGCTAAAAAAACTATTTATAATGTTGACATTCTGTTTTCTTAGGGCCATAATGGCAGTGGAATTTAACCAACCTCGCAAAGCAATAGAAGGATGTGAGATAACGTATGCAACCAAACAATCTGGAAAAGCAGATCCCCTCTATCAAGTGTTCCGGTTGCGCAGCCGGTAAGTCTCGCCTGAAGTACTACGCTACCTGCGAAGAGGCCGTCAAGGCCGGCTTCGCCGATGGCGAATGTTCTTATGGCTGTGTGGGCGCCGGTTCCTGCGTAGCAGCGTGTCCTCTGGGCGCTCTGAGCGTCGTGGACGGCTCCGTCAAGCTGGACAAGGATAAGTGCGACGGCTGCGGTGACTGCGTCGCTGCATGTGTCCAGGGCCTGATTCAAATGGTTCCCGAAGACGCCTCCAACTTCGTCCTGTGCTCCAACAAGGATGAGGAAGAGAAGGCACTGAAGCTGTGCGGCCATAGCTGCATCGGCTGCGGCGACTGCGCTGAGGCATGTCCTCAGGAAGCCATCACCATCGTGGACAACTGCGCTGTAATCGACTATGAGAAGTGCGTGGGCTGCGCTGCCTGCACCGTCTCCTGCCGCAAGAAGATCATCGTGGACACCTACCATGATCTGGCTGAGCTGAAGTCTACCACCGCCTTTGTCCGCTGCCGCGGCGGCTGGCATAACCACGAGGTCTATGTGGCTGCCGGCGCTACCAACTGCCGTGAGGCAGCACAGATGGACCTGGACGGCCACTGCTCCTATGGCTGCGCCGGCTTCGGCGACTGCGCCAAGGCCTGCCGCTTCGACGCCATCAACATCGAGAAGGGCACCGCAAAGGTTGACCACCTGAAGTGCGTGGGCTGCACCGCCTGCGTCCACGTGTGCCCCCAGGAGCTGCCTGTCATCGTGCCTTACAAGGGTGCAAAGCTGGTTCCCTGCGCATCCAAGGATGATCCCGAGACCCGTAAGCAGCTCTGCTGGGTGGGCTGCGCCGGTTGCGGCGACTGCGTCGACAACTGCCCCGACGAGCTCATTCACCTGGAAGACGGTCGTGCCGTTATTACCCCCGATCGCTGTGAAGACTGCAACATTTGCTCCTACGTCTGCCCCCACAATGTGATTACCACCCGGGAGATGCCGGCGTTCACTTATGTTCAGGTTCGTGCCATGGCCGCACAGAAAGGAGGCGCAGCGAAATGAAAGACATGAGACCCTTTAAGAGTATGGACGCAAACGCCGCCGCCGGCCACGTCGCATACGCTTTCACCGAAGTCGCTGCTATTTATCCCATTACTCCCTCCTCCCCCATGGCGGAGAACGTGGACGAATGGGCTAACCAGGATCGCAGAAACATTTTCGGCAACCGTGTCAAGATCGTTGAGATGGAGTCCGAGGCAGGCGCTGCCGGCGCTGTCCACGGCTCTCTGTCCACCGGTGCTCTGACCACCACCTTTACCGCTTCTCAGGGCCTGCTGCTGATGATCCCCAACCTGTATAAGATCGCCGGCGAAGGTCTGCCCGGCGTGTTCCACGTGGCAGCCCGTACCCTGACCACCCACGCCCTGTCCATCTTCGGCGACCATCAGGACGTGATGGCCTGCCGCGGTACCGGTATGGCTATGCTGGCTTCCAGCACCCCCCAGGAAGTTATGGACCTGGCTCCCGTGGCCCATCTGTCTGCCATCCAGGCCAACATGGGCATTATCAACTTCTTCGACGGCTTCCGTACCTCCCACGAGATCCAGAAGCTGCGCACCTGGGACTATGAGACCCTGAAGGAAATGGTGGACTGGGACGCACTGGCTCGATTCCGCGCCAATGCTAACCTGCCTCACCACCCCTATCACCGCGGCACCAATGAGCCCCCCGAGACCTTCTTCCAGCACAGAGAGGCTTCCAACGTCATGTACAACGATTTCGTTGACGTGGTGGTTGAGAACATGAACAAGGTCAACGCCTCCATTGGCACCAACTACAAGCCCTTCAATTACTATGGCGCTCCCGACGCTACCGACGTCATCGTGGCCATGGGTTCCGTCTGCGGCACTCTGGAAGAGGTCGTTGACGCCATGATTGCCCAGGGCAAGAAGGTCGGCGTTCTGGAAGTTCACCTGTATCGTCCCTTCTCCGCCAAGCACATGCTGGCTGAGCTGCCCGAGTCCACCCAGCGCATCGCTGTTCTGGACCGCACCAAGGAGCCCGGCGCCTTCGGCGAGCCCCTGTACCTGGATGTGGTGGCCGTCCTGAACGACGCAGGTAAGAACAACATCAAGGTCATCGGCGGCCGCTACGGCCTGTCCTCCAAGGACACCACCCCCGCCGATATGTACTCCGTCTTCCAGCACCTGGAAAAGGGTGGCCACAACCACTTCACCGTCAGCATCGTGGACGACGTGACCAACCTGTCCATCGAGAAGCACGACTTCGTCCTGCCCGACGATCCCACCCAGAAGTCTGTTAAGATCTGGGGTATCGGCTCCGACGGTCTGGTGGGTGCTTCCAAGAACACCTCCAAGATCATCGGTGACCACACCGACAACTATGTACAGGCATACTTCCAGTACGACTCCAAGAAGTCCGGCGGCCTGACCATCAGCCACCTGCGCTTTGGCCAGAAGCCCATCCGTTCTTCCTACTATGTCGGCCATGCTGACTGCGTCATCTGCGGCAACCCCGCTTACATCGGCAAGTACAACATGGTCCGCGACGTCAAGCCCGGCGGCATCTTCATGCTGAACTGCGACTGGGAAGGCGAAGAACTGGAAGCACGTCTGCCCGCAGACATCAAGCGCGCTCTGGCTAAGAACAACATCAAGTTCTACACCTGCGACGCTGTCAATATCGCCCGCAGCATTGGTCTGAAGGGCCGTATCAACACCATCATCCAGTCCGCTTACTTCAAGCTGGCCAACCTGGTCTCTGAAGAGGATGCCATCGAGTACATGCGCCAGGGTATCGTCAAGGACTATGGAACCAAGGGCCAGAACATTGTTGACATGAACATGGCCGCTGTCATGGCTGGTCAGACCGCTGCCAAGGAAGTTCCCGTTCCCGCAGCTTGGGCTGACGCACAGGACGAGGTCAAGGCAGAACTGAAGCTCAACACTGTGAATGCTGAGCAGGATGCTTATGTCCGCAATATCCTGATTCCCACCAACAACCTGGAAGGCGACTCCCTGCCCGTCTCCACCTTCCTGCCCTATGTCACCGGTAAGGCTCCCTCCGGCACCTCCGCTTTCGAGAAGCGCGGCATCGCTGTGGATATCCCCGTGTGGCATGCTGAAAACTGCACCCAGTGTAACTGGTGCTCCGCTGTCTGCCCCCACGCTGTCATCCGTCCCTTCATCCTCAAGCCCGAAGATGCTGAGGGCCTGACCACTGTGGACTGCAAGACCGCAGAGGGCAAGCGCTTCATCGTGGCTGTTTCCGCCGCTGACTGCACCGGCTGCGGCTCCTGCGTGGAGATGTGCCCCGCTCACGGCAAGGCTCTGTCCATGGAACGCTCTGCCGGCCGTATGTACGACGACCAGAATACCTTCGAGTATGCAAAGAAGATGGGTGTCCAGGAAGGCTCCGACAAGAACGTCAAGACCTCCCAGTTTATGCGTCCCTATCTGGAGTACTCCGGCGCATGCCCTGGCTGCGGCGAGACTCCCTACGCAAAGATGGTCACCCAGCTGTTCGGCGACCACGCTGTCATTGCCAATGCTACCGGCTGCTCCTCCATCTGGGGCGCTTCCGTTCCCAGCATGCCCTATGTGGTTGACGAGAACGGCCACGGTCCCGCATGGGCAAACTCCCTGTTCGAAGACAACGCTCAGTTCGGCTTCGGTATGTCCGTCTCCCTGCGCACCCGCCGCGACGCCATGAAGGCCGTTGTGGAGCGTCTGGCTGCAGACCGCCGCTTCGCTGGCACCGCCGGTGCTTGGGTGGAGAAGATGAACACCAACGAGGCTGCTTCCCTGGGCGTGAACCTGGTGGCTCTGTGCAAGACCTTCATGGAAGACAAGGATCCCATGAGCGACGAGCTGCGCAAGGACGCTGAGTACGTCATCCAGAACTCCGATATGCTGCCTCGTCCCTCCATGTGGCTGTTCGGCGGCGACGGTTGGGCATACGACATCGGTTACGGTGGCCTGGATCACATCCTGGCTTCCCGCGAAAACTTCAACGTTCTGGTCTTCGATACCGAGGTCTACTCCAACACTGGCGGTCAGTCCTCCAAGGCTACTCCCACCGGCGCTGTGGCACAGTTTGCAGCAGGCGGTAAGCCCACCGGCAAGAAGGATCTGGCTCAGATCGCAATGACCTATGGTCATGTCTATGTGGCTCAGGTTGCTATGGGTGCTAACCCCGCTCAGACCCTGCGGGCCCTGAGAGAAGCTGAGAGCTATGACGGTCCTTCCCTGATCATTGCCTATGCTCCCTGTATCAACCACGGCATCAAGGCCGGCATGAACCGCTCCATGGTGGAGATGAAGAAGGCCGTCCGCGCCGGTTATTGGAACATGCTGCGCTTTGATCCTCGTCTGGCAGCCGAGGGCAAGAATCCCCTGCAGATCGACAGTGCAAAGCCCACTGAAGGCTACAGAGACTTCCTGAAGGGCGAGGTCCGTTATGCATCTCTGTCCATGAAGAATCCCGGCCAGGCTGAGAAGCTCTTCGCCGAGTCTGAAAAGGCTGCTCTGGGTAGATATGACGGCCTGATCAACAGACGGAATAGTCTGGAACCTAAGGAGGGACAGGCAAAATGATTAACAACGTAAGAGAAAGAAATGCTATGCCCGAGCAGGACATCAACGTCCGCCTGACCAACTTTGACGAGGTCGCTCTGGGCTATACCGAGGCCGATGCCATCCGCGAGGCCATGCGCTGCCTGAAGTGCCGTAAGAAGCCCTGCACCATGGGCTGCCCCATCGGCCAGCAGATCCCCGAGTTCATCGCCAAGGTGGCCGAGGGTGACTTCGAGGCCGCTTACCAGATCACCGCTGTGAAGAGCAGCATGCCCTCCATCTGCGGCCGTGTCTGCCCCCAGGAGCAGCAGTGCGAGAAGAATTGCGCTCACGCCCTGAAGGGCGAGGCTGTGGGCATTGGCCGTCTGGAGCGCTTCGTGGCCGACTGGCACGCAGCCCGCAACCCCGTCTCCGTTCCCGAGGTGGAGAAGAAGGGCAAGAAGGTCGCTGTCATTGGTTCCGGTCCTGCCGGCATCGCCTGTGCAGGTGACCTGGCCGCCATGGGCTATGACGTGACCATCTTCGAGAAGCTGAGCTATGCCGGCGGCATCCTGGTCTATGGTATTCCTCAGTTCGTCCTGCCCAACTCCGTGGTCGATCGTGAGATCGAGACTCTGAAGGCACGCGGCGTGGAGATTGTCACCAGCGCTCCCATCGACAAGAACAAGAGCATCGACGCTCTGTTCGCTGATGGTTACGAGGCTGTCTTCGTGGGTAACGGCGCTGACGTTCCCCAGACTCCCAGAGGCCTGGACACCAGCCTGGAAGGCGTCTGGTCCGCCAACGACTACCTGACTGAGGTCAACCTGAACACCGACAACCTGCCCGCAAGCATCAAGGACGCCCAGCGTGTCCTGGTGGTGGGCGGCGGTAACGTGGCTGTCGACGCAGTCCGCTGCGCAAAGCGTCTGGGCGCCGAGACCATCATGGTCTACCGCCGTACTCTGGCTGAGGCTCCTGCCCGCCGCGATGAGATCGAGCACACCCGCTCCGAGAGCATCGAGATCAAGGAGCTGACCAACCCCGTGGAGTGCATCGGTGAGAACGGTGTTCTGACCGCTGTGAAGCTGGAGAAGATGACCCTGGGCGAGCCCGACGCCTCCGGCCGTCGTTCCCCCGTGGGCACCGGCGAGTACTTCACCGTGGAGTGCCAGAACCTGGTCATTGCTACCGGTACCTCCTACAGCGAGGACGTGGTTGACACCACCACCGGCATCGACAAGGACAAGTGGGGCGGCATCGCTGTTGACGACGACTGCAAGACCAGCCGTGAAGGCGTCTTCGCAGGCGGCGACGCAGTCACCGGTCCTCAGACCGTCGTGAAGGCCATGGGCGCCGGTAAGCGCGCCGCTGTCTCCATCGACGCTTATCTGTCTGCAAAGTAAAAAACAGGGAATCCATTTTTTCTGAAAACCGGCAGGGCCGGGAGATCCGCTGTGATCTCCCGGCCCTGTTTTCCGTTTGGGCTTGACCGGTGTGATATGATGGGGACAGAAAAACCCAAGGAGGTTCCCTCATGTCAGACAAATCCATCACCATCCGGCCCGCTGTCCCCGGGGACGCAGCATCCTTTCTGTCCATTTACGCACCGTATATCTTAAATACTGCCATCACCTACGAGTATGTGGTCCCCACGGAGGAGGCATTCGCCGGACGCATCCGCCATGTGCTGGAGAAATACCCCTATCTGGCGGCGGAGGTCAACGGGAAGGTGGTGGGATACGCTTATGCCTCGGCCTACGGTGTACGGGCGGCCTATGGCTGGACGGCGGAGACCTCCATCTATGTGGACTGGAATTGCAAGGGTCTGGGGATCGGAAAGGCCCTGTACCAGACTATGGAGGCCTGTCTGACCGCCCAGGGGGTTTGCACGCTGGTGGCCAACATTGCCTGGCCGGAGGAGGAGGGAGACCCCTATCTGACCCGGGACAGCGTGGCCTTCCACCGGCACATGGGGTATGAGTTGGTGGGGACCCTGCGCTATATGGGGTGCAAGTTCGGCCGGTGGTATCATCTGGCGGTGATGGAGAAATACCTGGGGCCCCACAACATGGACCCTACTCCGATCCTGCCCTTTTCTGCCGTCAGAGCTGAGATTTTCCCGGGAAAACCAATTTGAAAAATAGGGATTGACAAATGACGGGAATGGGTTTAGAATAACAGAAAGTTGATAGGTTCATAACAAAACCGTTGAAGCGGAGATAACGGCGGGGAACGCCCTCACAGAGAGCCTGGATAGCTGAGAGCCAGACAGGAAACGACCCGTCAAATGGACCGCGGAGGGCGCAGTCAAAGGCCGTTGGGCTGAGTATTCTGCGACGTGTGGGCATACGTCAGTTGCCGGGGGTATGTTGGTACCCCGCCAAGTGTGCGGGTCAAACCGCAAAGCAAGGTGGCACCGCGGATATGTTTGATATTCGTCCTTGACAGATTTTCTGGTCTGTCGGGGGCGTTTTGTTTTTGCGCCGGGGCCAGCAGGAGGTATTGCCATGAAGATTTCACCCAGCTATGAGACCGTCCGGGAAATTGCGGCCACCGGCGCCTATCAGGTGCTGCCCGTGAGCTGCGAGCTCCTTTCCGATATCTGCACCCCCATAGAGGCCCTGCGGATCCTGAAAAATGTGTCCACCCACTGCTACCTGCTGGAGTCGGTGGTGGAGAAGGAGAAGTGGGGGCGGTACACCTTCCTGGGCTACGATCCCAAGCTGGAGATCACCTGCGCCGACGGCGTGATGAAGGCGGGGGATATCCAGTTGAAAACGGAGGACCCTTCGGCCTTCCTGCGCCAGATTCTGGCCCGGTACAAGAGCCCCCGGTTTGAGGACTTGCCCTCCTTCACCGGCGGTCTGGTGGGGTACTTCTCCTATGATTTCCTGGGCTACAGCGAGCCGTCGGTGCGCAGTCAGGTCCCCGACAGCGAGTCCTTCAAGGATGTGGACCTGATGCTCTTCGACAAGGTTATCGCCTTCGACCACTTCCGGCAAAAAATCATCCTTATCGTGAACATGTCCCTGGAGGACCCGGAGACCGGCTACAACAAGGCGGTGATGGAGCTGCAGCAGCTTAGTCACCTTCTGCGGACAGGGGAGAAGAAACGGGAGCCGGAGAGCCGCCTGACGGGCGAACTCATCCCCCTCTTCAATAAGGAGACCTACTGCGCCATGGTGGAGCAGGCCAAGGGATACATCCGGGAGGGAGATATCTTTCAGATCGTCCTGTCTAACCGGCTCAGCGCCCCCTTTGAGGGGAGCCTGCTGAACACCTACCGGGTCCTGCGGACCACCAATCCCTCACCCTACATGTTCTACTTCTCTGGCACCGATGTGGAGGTGGCGGGGGCCTCGCCGGAGACCCTGGTGAAGCTGGAAAACGGCGTCCTCCACACCTTCCCACTGGCGGGGACCCGGCCCAGAGGCAAGAACGAGGCCGAGGACAAGACCCTGGAGGCCGAGCTGCTGGCCGACGAAAAGGAGCTGGCCGAGCACAACATGCTGGTGGATCTGGGGCGGAACGACCTGGGAAAGATCAGCAAGTTCGGCTCCGTCCAGGTGGAGAAGCTCCGCACCATCGAGCGCTACTCCCATGTGATGCACATCGGCTCCACCGTCCGGGGCGAGATCCGGGAGGACCGGGACGCTCTGGATGCCATTGCCGCCGTCCTTCCCGCCGGGACCCTGTCTGGCGCCCCCAAGATCCGGGCCTGCCAGCTCATCAGCCAGTTGGAGAACAACAAGCGGGGGATCTATGGCGGGGCCATTGGGTACATCGACTTCACTGGAAACCTGGATACCTGCATCGCCATCCGCATTGCCTACAAAAAGAACGGCAAGGTCTTTATTCGCAGCGGCGCGGGGATCGTGGCCGACTCGGTCCCTGAGAAGGAGTTTGAGGAGTGCATCAACAAGGCCAAAGCCGTGGTCAACGCACTGCGGCTTGCAGAGGAGGCAGACCGATGATCTTACTCATTGACAACTACGACAGCTTTTCCTATAACCTCTACCAGCTCATTGGAGAGCTGGATCCGGAGATCCAGGTCATCCGGAATGATGCCATGACCCTGGAGGAGATCCGGGCCCTCCACCCCCGGCGGATCGTCCTCTCGCCGGGACCCGGTCGGCCGGAGGACGCGGGGATCACCCTGGAGGCGGCCCGGATCCTGGGGAAGGAGATTCCCACCCTGGGGGTCTGCCTGGGACATCAGGCTATCTGTGCGGCCTTCGGCGGTAAGGTGACTTACGCGGAGCGGCTCATGCACGGCAAGCAGTCCATGGTCCAATTCCAGACAGACTCTACGCTGTTCCGGGGCTGTCCCCGGGAGGCCCTGGTGGCCCGGTATCACTCCCTGGCAGCGGACCCGGCCACCCTGCCGGACTGCCTGCGGGTGACGGCCGAAACCCAAGCGGGGGAGATCATGGCCGTGGAGCACAGGGAGTATCCCATTTACGGGGTCCAATTCCATCCGGAGTCCATTCTGACCCCCGACGGCCGGACCATGCTGAAAAATTTCATCCAGGAGGGAACACCATGATTCAGGAAGCCATTGTAAAAATAGTAAATAAAGAGGACCTGACCTATGATGAGGCCTATCAGGTCATGAACGAGATCATGAGTGGTGAGACCACCGCCACCCAGAACGCCGCCTTCCTGGCGGCCCTGTCCACCAAGAGCACCAAGGCGGAGACCATCGTGGAGATCGCCGGCTGTGCCGCTGCCATGCGGGACCACGCTACCAAGGTGGAGACCGGCCAGGAGGTCTTTGAGATCGTGGGGACCGGCGGCGACGGCGCCCACAGCTTTAACATCTCCACCACTGCGGCCCTGGTGGCTGCGGCGGGGGGCATGAAGGTGGCCAAGCACGGCAACCGGGCGGCCTCCTCCCGGTGCGGCACCGCCGACTGCCTGGAGGCCCTTGGGGTCAACATCGACCAGAGCCCCCGGCGCTGCCGGGCGCTGCTGGAGGAGGTGGGCATGTGCTTCTTCTTCGCCCAGAAGTATCACACCTCCATGAAGTATGTGGGGGCCATCCGGAAGGAGCTGGGCTTCCGCACGGTGTTCAACATCCTGGGCCCCCTGACCAACCCGGCCAGCCCCACGATGCAGCTGCTGGGGGTCTATGACGAGTACCTGGTGGAGCCCCTAGCTCACGTCCTTATGAGCCTGGGAGTAAAGCAGGGCATGGTGGTCTACGGCATGGACAAGCTGGACGAAATTTCCCTCAGCGCTCCCACCAAGGTGTGTGAATTCCGGGACGGATGGTACAAGACCTACACCATCCAGCCGGAGGCGTTCGGACTGACCCGCTGCACCAAGGCCGACCTGGTGGGGGGCGACCCGGCGGAAAACGCCGCCATCACCCGGGCCATCCTGGGCGGGGAGAAGGGACCCAAGCGGGACGCCGTCCTGCTGAACGCCGGCGCAGCCCTCTACATCGGCGGCAAGGCGGACACCCTGGCCCGGGGCGTGACCCTGGCGGCGGAGATTATCGACTCCGGCAAGGCCCTGGAGACCCTGGAACAGTTCATTGCCGTGAGCAACCGGGCGGAGGACTGAGCCATGACCATTCTGGACACCATCGCCGCCTATGCCCGGCAGCGTGTGGCGGCGGACACGGAAGAAACCTGTCTGGAGGTCATGCGGGAGCTTGCCCTCCAGGGGGGCGCGGCCAACGGCGCGGCGTTTGAAAACGCCCTGCGTAAGCCGGGGATGGGGTTCATCTGTGAGGTGAAAAAGGCCTCTCCCTCCAAGGGGATCATCTCCAGGGAGTTCCCCTATCTGGACATTGCCCGGGACTATGAGGCGGCGGGGGCCGACTGCATTTCCTGCCTGACCGAGCCTAAGTGGTTTTTGGGCTCCGACCAGATTTTTTCGGAGATTCGGCAGAGAGTTGCCACCCCCATGCTTCGCAAGGATTTCACCGTGGACGAGTATCAGATTTATCAGGCCAAGGTACTGGGGGCCAATGCTGTCCTGCTGATCTGCGCCCTGCTGGACACCAGGACCATCGCCCGGTATCTGGAGCTCTGTGACCGCCTGGGGCTTGCCGCTCTGGTGGAGACCCACGATGAAGGGGAAATTGCCAGTGCCGTGTCCGCCGGGGCGAAGATCATCGGGGTGAACAACCGGAATTTGAAGGATTTTTCCGTGGACTTTTCCAATGCCGCCCGGCTGCGGGACCGCATCCCGCCGGGGACGATCTATGTGGCCGAGAGCGGTGTGAAAGGTCCTGCGGACGCGGCGATGCTGAAATCCATCGGGGCGGACGCAGCCCTGGTGGGGGAGACGCTGATGCGGGCAACGGATAAAAAGGACGCGCTGGCGGCCTTGCGGGAGGCGGCGCGATGACCAAAATCAAGCTCTGCGGCCTGACCCGCCCCGAGGATATTCAGGCGGCCAATCAACTGCTGCCGGAGTACATCGGCTTTGTCTTTGCCCGGAAGAGCAAACGGTATGTGTCCCCGACCCGGGCGGCAGAGCTGCGAAAAGGACTCCACCCCGCCATCACCCCGGTGGGGGTCTTTGTGGATGCGCCGCCGGATCAGGTGGCGGCTCTGCTGGAGGCCGGGACCATCGAAATGGCCCAGCTACACGGCGGGGAGGACGAGGCTTATATCCGCCGCCTGCGCCGTCTAACCAGAAAGCCTGTCATCCAAGCCTTCCGAATGGATACCGAGGAGGACGGAGAGAAGGCCCAGGCCAGCTCTGCGGACTATGTCCTCCTGGATGCGGGGGAGGGGGGCACCGGGACGGTCTTTGACTGGTCCCTGCTCCGGGGCGTGACCCGTCCATATTTCCTGGCGGGTGGTTTGAACCCCGCCAATGTGGCCGGGGCGGTGGAGATTTTGGCCCCCTACGCCGTGGACGTCAGCTCCGGCATAGAAACCGACGGCGTCAAGGACAGAGAGAAGATGGCCGCCTTTGTGCAGGCTGTCCGAGAACAGAAAGGATGAACGACCATGACCAATCCCAACGGCCGCTTCGGCGTCCATGGAGGGCAGTACATACCGGAAACCCTCATGAACGCCGTCATTGAGCTGGAACAGGCCTATGACCACTATAAAAACGATCCCGACTTCAACCGGGAGCTGACCCGCCTCTTCAACGAGTACGCCGGTCGGCCCTCCCGCCTTTACTATGCGGAGAAGCTCACCCGTGAGCTGGGGGGCGCGAAAATCTACCTGAAGCGGGAGGACTTGAACCACACTGGCGCTCACAAGATCAACAACGTTCTGGGCCAGGCCCTTCTGGCGAAAAAGATGGGCAAGACCCGCCTCATTGCCGAGACCGGGGCGGGACAGCACGGGGTGGCCACCGCCACCGCCGCCGCTCTGCTGGACATGGAATGTGTGGTTTTCATGGGGGAGGAGGACATCCGCAGGCAGGCTCTGAACGTCTACAAGATGCGCCTGCTGGGGTCCCAGGTGGTCTCCGTGACCTCCGGGACGGCCACCCTGAAGGACGCGGTCTCCGAGGCCATGCGGGAGTGGACCAGCCGCATCGCCGACACCCACTACTGCCTGGGCTCGGTGATGGGTCCCCATCCCTTCCCCACCATCGTCCGGGATTTCCAGGCGGTGATCTCCCGGGAGGCCCGGGCCCAGATTTTAGAGAAGGAGGGCCGCCTGCCCGACGCGGTCATTGCCTGCGTGGGGGGCGGATCCAACGCCATTGGCTCCTTCTACCACTTCATCTGGGACGAAGGGGTGCGGCTCATCGGCTGTGAGGCCGCCGGCCGCGGCGTGAACACCGCTGAGACCGCCGCCACCATCGCCACCGGCCGCTTGGGCATCTTCCATGGAATGAAGTCCTACTTCTGCCAGGACCAGTACGGCCAGATTGCCCCGGTCTACTCTATCTCCGCCGGTCTGGACTACCCCGGCATCGGTCCGGAGCACGCCCACCTCCACGACATCGGCCGGGCGGAGTATGTTCCCATCACCGACGAGGAGGCGGTGGAGGCCTTCGAGTACGTCTCCCGGACCGAGGGTATCATCCCCGCCCTGGAGTCGGCCCACGCCCTGGCCTATGCCAGAAAGCTGGCCCCCACCATGGGGAAGGATCAGATCATCATCGTCACCGTCTCCGGCCGGGGAGACAAGGACTGCGCCGCCATCGCCCGGTACAGAGGGGAGGATATCCATGAGTAAGATACAAGATGCATTTGCCGAGGGAAAGGCTTTCATCCCCTTCGTGACCTGCGGGGATCCGGATCTTGAGACCACCGCCGCCATCGTCCGAGCCATGGCCCAGAGTGGGGCGGACCTCATCGAATTGGGCATTCCCTTTTCCGACCCAACTGCTGAGGGTCCCGTGATTCAGGAGGCCAACCTGCGTGCTCTCTCCGGGGGCGTCACCACCGACCGGGTCTTTGACCTGGTCCGGGATCTGCGGCGGGATGTGACTGTCCCCCTGGTGTTCATGACCTACGCCAACGTGGTCTTCTCCTACGGCACCGAGAAATTTCTGGCCAACTGCGCCGAGGCGGGGGTGGACGGACTCATCCTCCCCGACGTCCCCTTTGAGGAGAAGGAGGACTTTGCCCCCCTCTGTCAGCAGTACGGGGTGGAGCTGATCTCCCTGGTGGCCCCTACCTCCGAGGGCCGGGCCGCCGCAATCGCAAGGGAAGCCCATGGCTTCGTGTACATCGTCTCCAGCCTGGGGGTCACCGGCGTCCGCAGTGAGATCAAGACGGATATTCCCTCCCTGGCGGGGCTGGTGAAGGCCAACACCCAAATTCCCTGTGCCGTGGGCTTTGGCATTTCCACCCCGGCCCAGGCGGCGGACATGGCCCGCCATGCCGACGGGGTCATCGTGGGCTCGGCTATCGTGAAGCTTATCGGCCAGCATGGCCGGAAAGCCGTCCCTTATGTGGCGGAGTATGTGAAATCCATGAAAGACGCCATCCGGGGTCTGTGAAACAGAAAAAGCGCTCGCTTCCAGGACAGCCTGAGAAGCGAGCGCTTTTTGGAATATTATTCACCGAGGATCTCCTGCTGGAGTTTTTTGGTGAGCTTGGAGAAGACCAAGCCATAGGATCTGTCGCACAGGTCCCGCAGGACCTCTTCCGGCACATCGCCGTCCAGAAAGACGGAGTTCCAGTGCCGCTTGTTTGAGTAGAAGCCCGGGCGGATGTCCGGGTATTCGCTGCGGAGCAGCTCTGCCAGAAGGGGATCGCACTTGAGGATGACCATTTCCCGGCAGTCCCAGCCCTTGTGCTCCGGGCCGGGCTGACAGGTGGCGGCGAACATCTTGCCGCCCACCAGGTAGCGATGCCAGCCCCATTCCTCCTTATAGTCCTTTTCAGCCCCTGCCTTGTTCCGCAGGTACTGGTCCAGCCATGGGTACTTGTTCATGGTGCGCTCCTTTCCGTCCGGTGCGTTAAGGCTCCAGCAGGTCTTTCATGAGATAGTTTCGGGCCTGGTTGATCTGGGGCAGACGCTTTTTCATGGTAATGGGCAGGCCAATCTTTTGGCAGAAGTCCACCAGACGGCACTCCAACTCCGGGTCGCAGAGATAGAGCTTTTTTGGCTTACCGTGTTCCTCAATCATGTCCGCCAGGATATTCAGTAAGGCGTTTTGCATGTCTACCTGAGGGGCCAGCAGCTCCGAGCAGTGGAGGAAGCCCGAGGCGGCGTCGCTGATCAGGATCATCCGGGGGAAGAACTTTTTCCGGCCCTCTTTGATGGGGGCGGGAAGGTAGGACCAGTCCAGCTCCAGGGAATAGGCCCGCTGGGGGGTGTCCTTCAACTGCCGGAGCAGGGGGTCCTCACCGACCACGAAGTGGGGATACGACGCAGTGGGCAGGAGATGCTGGGGGAGGAGATGGAGGTGGTAGAGATCTGCCTCTGGGTCATAGGTGCGCAGGAGAAGGTTTCCCTGGCTGAAGATGTCCAGCTTGTTGGTTTCATGGAGTCCTTTCACCATCATAAAGAGGTTGCCCAGACCGGAGGCCAGCAGCTCCCGGTCATTCAGGGGGCGGGGGAAGTGGCCAGTCTCATAGGTCTCAAAGTGGAGCCAGCCGCCCTTTCCCCGGCAGGGGATTCCCAGCTCCTTGATAATCCGGTAGTTGGCGGAGCTGACGTCCTCACGGTTGCCCCACAGGCCGATGATGGCGTCCTGGAGGTAAAAGACGGGTTCCTTTTTGGGGTTGGGGCCGAAGAGTCTCTGCCGGGCCATTGCGTAGGCTTGATCCCCCACATAGCAGGCAAAGCCGCACTGGCCGGGGAGTTCGGACAGGATGGAAAAGTACAGCACGGTCTGCTGGTCCTCCATGAGGAACAGGAAAGGGTCCTCCTCGGCAAAGGTGTTCCAGGGCTCGTAGGTATCCGCCAGCTGCAGAGCGGCGAAATAGATTTGCATCCAGTGTTCACGTTGCTGATCGGTCATAGGG
>JAEDLP010000130.1 GCA_016295225.1 Oscillospiraceae bacterium
GGGGAGTTTTCCGAGGGGGACTTTGACGAGAGCCTCCTGTCCGCCGTGGAGACCCGACTGGCCCACTACCTGTCGGCCTCCGCCGTCTCTGCCCGAAATCTTCGGGAGGAAAAGGATAAGATCAAGACCCTCATTGGGGACATCTCCCACCAGACCAAGACCCCCATCGCCAATCTGCTGCTCTACGCCCAGCTTCTGGGGGAGCAGGATCTGCCCCCGGAGAGCAAGGCCATGACCCGGGCTCTGGAGGCTCAGGCGGAAAAACTGCAAATTCTCATTGGGGCCCTGGTGAAGACCTCCCGGCTGGAGAGCGGCGTGCTGGCCCTCCACCCGGCGGAACATCCCCTTTGGCCCCTGCTGGAAGGGGCGGCGGAGCAGGTCCGGCCCAAGGCGGAGGGGAAGGGAATTTACCTCCGGCTGGAACCCACCGGAGAGACCGCCCGCTTCGACCCCAAGTGGACGGGGGAGGCGGTGTACAACCTCCTGGACAACGCCGTGAAGTACACCCCCGCCGGGGGAGAGGTCAGGGTGGAGGTCACCCCCTACGAACTCTTCTGCCGCATCGACGTGACGGATACCGGCATAGGGGTCCCCGAGGAGGAACAGCCCAAGCTGTTCGGCCGGTTCTATCGGGGACAGGCGTCGGCGGAAGTTGAGGGCGTGGGCATTGGCCTGTATTTGGTCCGGCAGATCGCCGCCGGTCAGGGGGGCTATGTGAAGGTGGCCAGCGTCCCAGGTAAGGGGAGCACCTTTTCCCTTTTTCTGCCCCGAAGCTGAAATCTGTCCAAACTGTCAGATTTCAGAAAGAATGTGGAAAGATTCCTATGGTAAAGTCTGTATTGTTGAAAGGCAATACAGACTTTTTTAAGGAGGCTGATCCGATGACCATATTGGAAACGAAAGAGTTGCGTAAGGTGTACGGTTCCGGGGACACGGAGGTCCGGGCCTTGGATGGGGTGAACCTGACTGTGGAGAAGGGGGAATTCCTGGCGGTGGTGGGGACCTCCGGTTCGGGCAAATCCATCCTCCTCCACATGCTGGGGGGCCTGGACCGGCCCACGTCCGGCTCCGTCACCGTGGACGGCAAAGACATCTTCTCCCTGAAGGACGAGGCCCTCACCATCTTCCGCCGGCGGAAGATCGGCTTCGTCTTTCAGAATTACAACCTGGTTCCTGTCCTCAACGTCTACGAGAACATCGTCCTGCCCATTCAGCTGGACGGAAACCAGCCCGACCGGGACTATGTGAACCGGATCATTGAGACCCTGGGTCTGGAGCGGAAGCTCCAAAGTCTGCCCAACAACCTCTCCGGCGGTCAGCAGCAGCGGGTGGCCATTGCCCGGGCCCTGGCGGCCAAGCCGGCCATCCTCCTGGCCGACGAGCCCACGGGGAACCTGGACAGCAAAACCAGCCAGGACGTGATGGGCCTGCTGAAGGTCACCGGCCAGCGCTTCGCCCAGACCATCGTGATGATCACCCACAACGAGGAGATCGCCCAGATGGCCGACCGGGTGGTCCGCATCGAGGACGGGCGCATCGTGAACCGGGGGTGAGACCATGATTCGCGTATCCAACCGTAAAACCATCCGCCGCCTGGGCCGCAAGGCCATGGGGGCGGCCCGGACCCGGAATTTCATCGCCATCACGGCCATTGCCCTGACCACGGTGCTCTTCACCGCCCTGTTCACCATCGCCCTGTCCATCAACGACGGGCTCCAGGAGTCCAACTTCCGCCAGTGCGGGGGTTGGAGTCACGGCGGCTTTAAATATCTTACCGAGGACCAATTCAATGAGCTGAAAGAGGATGATCGCATCAAGGAATGGGGCCTGCGGCGGTTCGTGGGCATGCCCAACGAGGCCCCCTTTGATAAATCCCACGTGGAGGTGGGCTACTCCGACGCCAACCAGGCCCACTGGATGTACTGCGACCCGATAGAGGGCCGTCTGCCCCAGGAGGGCACCAACGAGGCCGCCACGGACACCAAGGTCCTCTCCCTGCTGGGGGTGGAGCCGGAGCTGGGCGCGGAATTCACCATGACCTTCCTGGTGGACGGCCATGAGACCACCCAGACCTTCACCCTCTGCGGCTGGTGGGAGTATGACGAGGTCATCGTGGCTAACCACGTTCTCATCCCCGAGAGCCGGGTAAATGCCATTTTGACCGAGACCGGGGTGGACCCGGCCCACAGCGGCGACGGCATGACTGGGACCTGGAACCTGGATGTGATGCTGGGCAGCAGCCTCCGCATCGAGGATGACATGGCCCGGATCTTGGACAACCACGGCTATCAGAGCGAAAGCCGGAGCGAAGGGGACAACTACATCGCCACCGGCGTCAACTGGGGCTACACCGGCGCCCAACTGGCCGACAGCCTGGACCCCGCCACGGTGTTGGCCCTGGGGGCCATGGTGATCCTTATCATCTTCACCGGCTATCTCATCATTTATAATGTGTTCCAAATTTCCGTTACCAACGATATCCGGTTCTACGGCCTGTTAAAGACCATCGGCGCCACCGGCCGGCAGATCAGGGCCATCCTCCGCCAGCAGGCCCTGCTGCTCAGCGCCGTGGGCATCCCCGTGGGCCTCCTCCTGGGCTGGCTCATCGGCGGGTGGCTTACCCCAGTGATCGTGGCCCGGCTTGACGGCATCTGTTCCGTGGTGTCCATCAGCCCGGTGATCTTCCTGGGAGCGGCGGTGTTCGCTCTGCTCACCGTCCTGCTCTCCTGCGCCCGGCCCGGACGGATGGCGGCCAAGGTCTCTCCCATCGAGGCGGTGCGGTACACCGAGGGCGGGACCGGAAAGCAGAAGACGAAAAAGTCCGGCGGCGGGTCCCTGTTCGCCATGGCCCGGGCCAACCTGGGCCGCAGCAAGGGGAAAACGGCGGTTACCATCCTGTCTATGTCTCTGGCGGTGGTTCTGCTGACGGTGACCGTTACCTTCACCCGGGGCTTCGACATGGACAAGTACCTGTCCTACTTCGTCTGCACCGACTTTGTGGTGGCCGACGCAGGGTACTTCCAGACCAGCGGTGGGATTTTCAACCGGGACACGGCGCTGCCGGAGGAGGTCATTGACACCGTGACCACCCAGGGCGGGATCACCCAGGGGGGGCGGGTTTACGGCAAGACCTCTTCGGTGGAGGAGTTCGTCGCCGAGGACTGGTACCGCCAGAACGCGGGCCGCTGGTACAGCCCGGAGGAGCTGGACAGCCTGGTTTCTATGACCGAGCGGGCGGAGAACGGCCGTCTGGCTGACAGTGCCCAGATCTACGGCATGGAGCCCTTTGCCCTGGACCGGCTCAAGGTCCTGGAGGGGGATCTGTCCAAGCTCTATGAGCCCGGCGGCAACTACATTGCCGCCGTCTATGCCGAGGATGACTACGGCAACGCCGACATGGACTCTCACTGGGCCAGGGTGGGGGAGACCGTCACCCTGCGGTATGTGGAGGAGTACGAGTATTACAACCCTGACACGGGGGAAATCTATGGGGACGGCATCCCCGAGGACCAGCCCTACCGCTGGCGGGCGGTGAAGTACCGGGACGTGGACTATGAGGTAGCTGCCCTGGTGGCGGTACCCCGCGCCCTGAGCTACCGGTATTACGGCTCAGACGAGTTCGTTCTGAACGACCAGACCTTTATCCGGGACACCGGGACAGATTCTGTCATGCTCTACGCCTTCGATACCACCCAGGAGTCCAACGCCGCCATGGAAGCCTTCCTGGCGGACTACACCCAGAACCAAACGCCCCAGTACGACTACGAGAGCAAGGCCACCTACGGGGCGGAGTTCGAGAGCTTCCGGGCCATGTTCCTGTTGCTGGGCGGGGCGCTGAGCTTCATCGTGGGTCTGGTGGGGGTGCTGAACTTCTTCAACGCCGTCCTCA
>JAEDLP010000131.1 GCA_016295225.1 Oscillospiraceae bacterium
GCAACGGCGTCTTTGTTGCCTCGGCTGGACCAGGCGTTCCACGCCAGCAGAGCGATGACCAGAATAGCCACCACGATGCCGATGGCCCAATAGGTCTTTGCCTTGGATCCCATGGGCTCCTTCTGTTTCGATTTGCTCATAGTAGATGCTTGTCCTCCTTGTAGTAAAATACGAAGCGTTACAATCATACATTATACTAAAGGCCGGATGGATTTGCAAGGGGAATTGAAATATGGACAGAAAACGAGTATAATAGACAAAATCATTGCAAGAGAAAGGGATGTCAGACTATGAAAGACGTCATCACCGTGCATACCATGCGGGAGAGCGACGCCCACACCATTGCCAACTATGTTCCCAGCAAGGAGCTGATGTACCGGGCAGCCATGGGGGTGTACCGGGCGGTGGACTGGAACCGGGGGACCATCGGCATCCTTACCGGGGCTGGAAACAACGGCGGGGACGGATATGCCCTGGCCTGTATCCTGGCAGATCGGGGGATCCCCTGCTGCGTCTACCGGGTGTCGGAGAAGTTCTCCGAGGATGGCCGGCACTACCATGACCTGGCCCAGGAGAAGGGCGTGGATATCCGCCGGTTTACCGGGGAGGAGGACCTGCGGGGGTACGATATCCTGGTGGACTGCATGCTGGGCACGGGATTCTCCGGCCGGGTGCGGGATTTGTACCGGGCTGCCATCAAGGCGGTGAACAACGCCCGGGCCTACGTGGTCAGCGTGGATATCAACAGCGGCATGAACGGGGACTCCGGCAAGGCCGAGCTGGCGGTAAAGTCCGATCTGACCGTGACCATCGGGTATTTAAAAACGGGTTTCTTCCTGGGGGACGCCATCTGGTACGTGGGCAAACTGGTGGTGGCGGATATCGGCATCCGTCTGGTGCGGGATGAATACTATCTGGCCAGGGAAGAGGAGATCGTCTTCCCCCACAGCGGCTGGGATCTGTACGGCGACCGGGTGGAGATGCTCACCCCCGGCGAGGCGGAGGATCAGCTGAAGAACGGCCAGACCGTCCCTGAGCTTGCCGTCGAGCTGGCCCTGAAGGAGCAGCGGCTCATCCGGGTCATCGGCAAGAATCCCCTGGTGAGCGACGGCTACCGGACATATTTTATAGAGGAAGGAACTTTCCCGGAGGAGATCGTCTCCCGGGACCCGACCTGAAGCAAACCGCTCCGTCTTTCTGTTGGAAGACGGGGCGGTTTTTCCTGCCGATGATTCCCTCCTGTAGAGGGGAATGTTCGAAAAAACCGGGGGAAATGGATGGGCATCCAATATTCATCCGGTATTCTGTATATACGAAATGGATGGATAGTGGGACTGCGCCGGGCTTTATGTCGCTGCCAGGCAGCGCTGCAGCACCGTTCCGATATCACCGTCTATGCAGAGGGAGCGCCTGGAGAGTTCTGCTGGGGCATAGGACTGGCCCAGGTTGATGGAGGCGTAGACCGACTTGGGATTCCGGGCGGTCATCTGCCAGAAGGGGACCTTGATGATGCCCGGCGTGTTGTTGCCCACGCCCAGTTCCAGGTAGAGGACCGCGCCGGTCTGGTGACGACCCAAGAAATCCCGATACCATCCCGCTGCCCGGTACCAGCCCTCGTCCTGGACGAAGGTGTCGTCGCACCGCAGATTCATGGTCATGGGCGCGCCGCACTTGGGACAGCGGGGAATCAGCTCTGAGGGGATTTTCCTGTCCTTCTGCTCTTTGACCATGCGGTGTACGATCGCTTCGTTGGCATAGGTGGCCTGATGGCAGGGCTTTCCGCACTGCCACAGGCCGTAGTCCCCCTGGGTGTAGAACAGCCGTGTCTTGTCAAAGCCGGCCAACTGGA
The DNA here is from genome assembly GCA_016295225.1 of Oscillospiraceae bacterium. Classification (GTDB taxonomy): domain Bacteria; phylum Bacillota; class Clostridia; order Oscillospirales; family Oscillospiraceae; genus Evtepia. Next base: position 1,850 of record JAEDLP010000131.1, read on the forward strand.
ATTGGTGGTCCACATTGGTGGTGAGGACGAAATATTCCTTGTTCTGTACCAGGGTCAGCAGGCCTTCATACACCGGTTTTGGCGCTTTCACATAGCGGTTCACCATGATGTGGCGGCTCCACCACGCCCAGTACTCCTCCAGGGTCTCAAAGGGATAAAAGCCGCCGGAGTACATGTCCTGGATGCCGTAGGCCCGGCTGAAATCTCCGAAATATTTTTGAAACCGTGCCCCGTCGTAGGCCAGACCTGCTGAGGTGGACAGCCCGGCCCCCGCGCCGATGACCACAGCGTCGGCTTCGTCAAGGGCTTTCATCAAGCTCTCGATCTGGGCCAAGCAGATGCCGGTAGAGTTTCTCGTCCGTATCTTGGAAAACATTGAAGATCACCTTTCGGATGGAAGTATCCTGCCGGAGATGCTCGGTGACCGTTTCCACGGCAATCCCGGCGGCTTCTTGATGGGGAAAATGGAACTCCCCGGTGGAAATACAGCAAAAGGCCACAGTGGACAGTCCATACTCCGCCGCCAAGTTCAGACAGGCGGAGTAGCAGGCGGCCAACTCATCCCGGTCCCGGCGGGTTACCTTGCCCCGAACGATGGGACCGACAGTATGCAGAACATACCTGGCGGGAAGGTTGTAGGCCGGGGTTAGCTTGGCCTGGCCGTTGGGCTCCGGATGGCCCTGGGCTTTCATGAGCCGATGGCAGGCATCCCGGAGCTGTAAGCCTGCCGCTGAGTGGATGGCATTGTCGATGCAGCCGTGACAGGGACAGAAGCACCCCAGCAGAGCGCTGTTGCCCGCGTTCACGATGGCGTCCGTTTTTAGGCGGGTGATATCCCCCTGCCACAGGGCGATGTTCGGGTGAGCGGCGGTGACGGGGAGGATGTCCCCGTCCACCACGCCCCGTTCCTTCCGTTCCACGGAGAGTACCTGGTCCTGGATAGCCAGGAACTCCGCCCCCAGGGGCAGGGGAGGGCGGAGATTCATCAGGCTCCGGAGCAGCCGCCGCTGGGCGGCGGCTGTCAGGGGAAACTCCGCTGCCTGGGGGCTGTATTCCGGCATTTCGTCCAGGAGAAGCTGATTGAGATAGCGCAATTTTTCTATGCGGTCCATAGGAATCCCTTCACCTCCGGCAGCGATTTTGCTTACAGACTGTATTCCTGAGGAGGGTTGCCGGAGAAGTCGGCGATCACCGCATGGGCGTCTGCCAGATAAAATACCTCGAAGATGGGGTTGGAGGCCTCGCCGTACTGGCCCTTGACGATGGGGTTGGCGATGCACATCTCCTTGGCGGCCATATTGTTTTCAAAAACCGCTCTGCCGTTCAGCCGAATCCAGGCGTAGGCGGGGCTGGACACAGTGATCTCGGTGTAGGGGTTGGCCTGGAGATCCTTGTAGACCGCCTTGGTGTTGTTGGTGCAGAACCATAGCTTACCGTCCATCTCACCGGCGAACATGAAGGGGCGGCACTTGGCCTTGCCGTCGCGGCCCACGGTGGCCAGATACTGGACAGGGTTCTCGTTCAGGAATGTTACGACTTCGTTCATGGTAGTTGCCTCCTAATGATATTGCTTGTTTTCAGGGTGTTTCCTGTTGTTGATGGAATTGTATCAGGGCTCTTTATCGTTGTGAAGTACGCACAATATTGTGGTATAGTTACCAAATGGTAATCATCTTGACAGAAGATCAGTCGGTATCCTACAATAGAGAAAACAGCGAGGAGAGGAGGCCGCTCATGGATGCGAAGGAACTGCCGGCCTGCCCGGTGGAGACTACACTGACCTTGATCAGCAACAAGTGGAAGGTGCTGATCCTGCGGGATCTGATCACAGGGACCAAGCGGTTTGGGGTTTTGAAAAAGTCCCTGGGACAAGTCTCCCAAAAAGTTCTCACCGCCCAGCTTCGGGAGATGGAGGCCGACGGTTTGCTGACTCGGATGGTCTATCCGGAAGTGCCGCCCAGGGTGGAGTACACCCTGACGGAACTGGGGTG
>JAEDLP010000132.1 GCA_016295225.1 Oscillospiraceae bacterium
CTTTACCACTCTCACGCCAAAATGTAAACCTAATTCCCACATTCTTCCCCCTCTTTTTCTCCTGTCCGCCCCGCTTGATCCCCTCTGTTCCACAAAAAATCCGGAATCAAAAGATTGCTATTGCAATTGAAAGTAATTTCCCGTAGAATGAAGAGGTTGAATCTATCTTACGGTTAGAAAAGACAAACGATAAGAAAGAAAAGAAAGAGGGATAACAAATGAACGAAATCCTTGCCAGCATTGACAGCGTTGTCAATGCCATCAGCGGGGTCCTGTACAACCCGTGGGTCCCTGTGTTCCTGCTGGCGGCCGGTCTGATCTTCTCCTTCCGGAGCAAGTTCGTCCAGTTCCGTCTGCTGGGCGAGTCCTTCCGGGTCATCTCCGAAAAGCCCAAGTCCGAGGGCAGCGTGTCCTCCTTCGGCGCCCTGATGATCTCCACCGCTTCCCGGGTGGGCACCGGCAACATCGTGGGCGTGTCCACCGCCATCTGCCTGGGCGGCATGGGCGCAGTGTTCTGGATGTGGGTGGTGGCCCTGCTGGGCGGCGCCTCCGCCTTCGTGGAGTCAACCCTGGCCCAGATCTACAAGCGGAAAAACCCCGACGGCTCCAGCTACGGCGGCCCCTCCTACTATATTGAGACCGCCCTGCGTCAGCGCTGGCTGGGTATCATCTTCGCCATCATCGTCATCCTGACCTACGCCGTGGGCTACAACGCCCTGGCCTCCTACAACCTGCAGTCCGCCTTCTCCGGCTTCTCCTTCTACGTGGAGGGTACCACCCCCCTGATCATCGGCATCATCCTGGCCGTCCTGTTTATGATCTGCGTCATGGGCGGCGGCAAGCGTCTGACCAAGGTCACCGGCACTCTGGTTCCCATCATGGGCGTCATCTACGTGCTGGTGTCTCTGGTGGTGGTGGTCCTGAACCTGGGCCAGCTCCCCGCTGTTTTCGGCGGCATCTTCTCCAGCGCCTTTGACTTCTCCGCCATCTTCGGCGGCTTCGCCGGCTCCTGCATGATGCAGGGCATCAAGCGCGGCCTGTACTCCAACGAGGCCGGTATGGGTTCCGCTCCCAACGCCGCCGCCTCCGCCGACGTGTCCCACCCTGTCAAGCAGGGCCTGGTCCAGATGCTGTCCGTCTTCATCGACACCCTGCTCATCTGCTCCGCCACCGCCTTCATGTGCCTGTGCTCCGGCGTGGCCCCCACCGAGGAGCTGGCCGGCGCCCCCTACGTCCAGGCCTCCCTCCAGGCAGTCATGGGTAACTTCGGCCCCATCTTCATCGCCGTCTCCATGGCTCTCTTCGCCTTCACCACCCTCATCGGCAACTACTACTACTGCGAGGGCTGCCTGCGCTTCATCTTCAAGCACGCCCCCAGCAAGTCCTTTATGACCGGCTTCCGGGCCGTGGCCGCCGTCATCGTGCTGCTGGGCGCTATGCTGAGCATGAGCCTGGCCTGGGACACCGCCGACCTCTTCCAGGCCCTGATGGTCATCATCAACGTCCCTGTGATCCTGATCCTGGCCAAGCCCGCCATGGACGCCCTGAAGGACTACATGGCCCAGCGCAAGGAAGGAAAGAACCCCGAGTTCAAGGCCTCCTCCATCGGCCTGAAGCAGAAGACCGACTTCTGGAACTGATCCCATTCCCAAACAGACCAATCCCCCCATCTGTCCGGCAGATGGGGGGATTTTACACTATATAAATAATAATATTGTACCGGTCGCTTATTTCCGCTTCCAGTTTTCCGCCCGGTCCAGGTTGACCTCCCGCCACTCCTCCACGGTCTTCTGCATCACCTGGAGGAAGGCCGTGGCCAGGGGGGCACGCTCCGATCCCCGGGGACACAGGAGGCAGACCGTCCGGGTGAAGTTCTCCTTCAGGGGGATGGCCCGCAGGTTTTGGGGCGGGGTGCGGCCCAGCAGGTCCAGCTCCGGCAGGATGGTGATGCCCAGGTTCATGGCCACCATGGCCAGGGTCATCTGGTTCTCCTGGGGGCGTACATCCACCAGATTGTCCTTCTCAAAGGCCTGATAGACGCTGGCAATGGCGCTCTCGGTGTCAAAGCTCTCATTGTTGGGGATAAACTTCTCCTTGCCCAGGACCTCCCAGGCGGAGACCTCGTCCAGCTCGGCCAGGGGGTTCTCCTTGCTGACCACCAGGTAGTAGGGGTCCTCATACAGGGGGATGGCCTCCAGGCCCACGGGGCTCTTTCCGGTGAAGAAGCAGCAGTCCAGGTTGTGCTCCCGGACCCCCAGCTCCCCGTCCAGGTAGTAGTGGGTGTACTCCATTTTCACCGTGACGTCCGGGTTTTTCTCATAAAAGCTCTGGAGGGCGGCGGGCATCCACTGGCAGGCCACACTGGGCACGATGCCCACCCGCAGCAGGGCCCCCTGGCTGGCCAGGGCAGCCTCCCGCAGCTTGTCCTCGGTGGCCTCGATCTGCCGCATGATCTCCAGCAGGGTGGTTCCCGCGTCCGTCAGGGTCACGCCCCGCTGGTCCCGGTAAAAGAGCTTTACCCCCAGCTCGTCCTCGATGTTATTGATGATATAGCCCAGGCTGGGCTGGGTGTAGCCCAGCACTTGGGCAGCTCTCGTCATGCTTCCGCACTCCGCAGTTTTGATGACCGGCAAGTATTTCCCCATACGCGATGTTCCTCTCCTAAAAAACCAGTCTCCATATCTTACAGTTTTTTACATTATATTTGTTTATTCTGCAAGATGCAAGAGGAAAACCTGATACAAAAATTTTCAATATCAACATAAAAGCTATCAATTTTACACAGAACCCTTCCTGGGGTATACTTATATCCACATAGTAAAAAGGTAAGAGCAATCCTACGGGTAGCGGCTCCTGTGCCGTTTTACCTCTCGGCACGTGAGTCACCTGTCCGCCCTTCTTCTTCCAGGCAGGGGAGCTGTTCTCTGGGCGGGGAACACCCTCCGTATGTGTTTTTTTCTCTTGCTGATTGCTCATAAGCCGGACAGCAGCCGCTTCTCTCGCGGCTGCTGTTCGCGTCTGGCGGCTGCTGTCGAGTTTGCGCGACGACGGCCGTCTTTTTTCTCCGATTCTGTCGAAGTTGGAAAAAATTGCACGCAAAAAATTTTCTATGGCGCTATAAATTATATCAATTTTACAGAGCCATAGATATTTTTTATAATTATGCCAGTCACAAACTTCCCGCTTCCATCTGTTTTCAACAAATTCAACCAAACAAACAGAGAAGCCGACAGAAAGGAGGGAGGAATCCCGGCGCAATTCGTTTTTTTGAATAAATAGCGAGAGAGAACCACACGGACGCCGCTCCGATCGGGGGCGGCAGAAAGAAAAGAGGTAAGTTATGAGTAATAGTCCCGAAAAGAAGGGCGTCAGCGCGATTGACTTTTTCTGCATCGGTTTCGGCGCTATCGTCGGTGTCGGCTGGGCCGTTTCCATCAACGGCTGGATGAACAACTCCGGCGGCCCTGTCCCCGCAGCAGTGGGCTACCTGCTGTGCCTGCTGATCATGGTCCCCTTCGGTCTGGTTTATGCTGAGCTGGTCCCCATGCTTCCCGTTGCAGGCGGCGGCTCCGCTTTCGCTTATGCAGCCTTCGGTGAGAAGATTTCCTTCCTCTCCGGCTGGGGCGCCTTTGGCGCATTCGTGGCCATCATCCCCTGGGAAGCCATTCAGGTTACCGACGTTCTGGGTTACCTGTTCCCCGCTCTGAAGGCCGGCAAGCCCATGTACACCGTTATGGGCTCTGACATCTATCTGACCACCATCATCATTGGTACCATCTTCACCATCCTGCTGTTCCTGCTGAACAGAAAGGGCCTGTCCTCTG